>CAYXRK010000001.1:0-100915 GCA_964467615.1 uncultured Nitrospirales bacterium
GCGGACAAAAACAACGCGAGATGAATCACCGGCGCGTCCTCGTCGCGTCCTAGCCTGATCTCCACCTGCTTCAGCACCGCCGCGCCGTCCATCAGGCCGTCATCGTTCTGCGTTACTTTTGCCACGATCTCCGGCGCTTCGGGCGTGTAGCCGTACATGTAGTGTTGAAACAGCCGCTTCAACTCCGGTCGCCGCTCGGCGTACCACTGCTCCGGGGTCGTCACGCGCCGGCCGTCCATCATCAGAAACGGATCCGGCAACCCCGCGATTTCGGGTAGCGATTCCGCCGCCGGGAATTCGTCGGCCGAAAATGCTATCGACGCCATGCCGATCATCAGCGCGCACATACGTTGGCCTCCTTTTTCTCATACGATACCGCATGCCGGAGCGAACTCGGCAACGACAACCGAGAGACAATCTGTCTCGGCGATTGGAACTTAGGTATTCTTCTCCATTCAATCTGAGCGTTATCGCATGGAGATCTTGCCGTGAGCATTGTGATTGGCGTCGATGTCGGCACCAGCGGCACAAAGGCAGTGGCCGTGAACGAAGCCGGAACGGTCGTCGCGTCGGCGCTGATCGAGTATCCGCTGCACAGTCCAAAGCCGAATTGGGCCGAGCAAGACCCGGCGGATTGGAAGGCTGCGGCCTTCGAGGCGTTGCGCCGGCTCGCGAACGCGCCCAGCATCAACAAGGACGATATCAGAGCGATCGGCCTCACGGGCCAAATGCACGGCTCGGTCTTCCTCGACGAGAACAATTCCGTGATTCGCCCCGCGTTGCTCTGGTGCGATCAACGCACCGCCGAGCAGTGCGACGCCATCACCTCCAAAGTCGGTGAGCAACGCCTCATCGAGATGGTATGCAATCCCGCGCTCACGGGGTTCACCGCGCCGAAGATTCTGTGGCTGCGCGACAACGAACCGCAAAACTACGCGAAGGTCAGGAAGGTACTGTTGCCGAAAGACTACATTCGCCTCGAACTCACCGGCGAATTCGCGACGGATGTCGCGGACGCATCGGGCACGCTGTTGTTCGACGTAAAGGATCGCGCGTGGCACACAGAACTCATGTCGTTGCTCGATGTGCCGCGCGAGTTCATGCCGCGCGCCTACGAAGGCCCCGAGGTGACCGGGAAGCTGTCCAAGCGCGCCTCCGAAGCGACCGGCCTGCATCCTGGCGTTCCCGTCGTCGCGGGCGGCGGCGACCAGGCCGCCGGCGCGGTGGGCTGCGGCATCGTGCGCAAGGGATCTCTCTCGGCGTCGCTGGGCACGAGCGGCGTTGTGTTCGCGTTTGTGGACAACATCACGCTCGATCCGCAAGGGCGCGTGCATACGTTTTGCCACGCTGTGCCGGGCAAGTGGCACGTCATGGGCGTCATGCTGAGCGCGGGCGGCGCATTGCGTTGGTTCCGCGACGCGGTGTGCCACGCCGAAATCGCCGTCGGCGCGCAGACCCGCGTCGACCCCTACGAGTACATCACCGCCGCTGCGGGCCAAGTCCCGATCGGCGCGGAAGGCCTCACGTTTTTGCCCTATCTCACCGGCGAGCGCACGCCGCACAAGGATCCCTACGCGAAGGGCGCGTTCATCGGCCTGTCGTTGCGGCACACGCGCGCGCACATGGCCCGCGCCGTCCTCGAGGGCGTCGCGTTTGGCATGCGCGACGGCCTCGAAATCATCCGCGAGATGGGCGTCGCCGTGTCCGAAATTCGCGCGAGCGGTGGCGGCGCGCGCAGCATGCTCTGGCGTCAAATCCTGGCGGACACCGGTGGCGCGCCCATCGTCACCATCAACGTCGATGAAGGCCCGGCCTACGGTGCGGCGCTGCTGGGCATGGTAGGCGCGGGAATCTATCGAACCGTCGAGGAAGCTTGCGATGCGACCATCCGCGTCACACAGACGACCACGCCGGATTCGGCCCGCGCGAAACGATACGAACCATGGTATCGCCTGTACCGTGACGCGTATACCGCGCTTGCGCCGCTGTACAAACGAGCCTCGACAATTGTGTGAGACGAATCCCCGACGTCGGCCAGGGTGCTTCCTTATTTTCCGTTGTACGCCCGCTCCAACTCCGCCACGTCGATCTTGATCATCTTCATCATCGCTTCCATCACGCGCTTGGCCTTCGCCGGGTCCTTGTCTTGCATCAACTCCATCAATCGACGCGGAATGATCTGCCACGACACGCCGTACTTGTCCTTCAACCAGCCGCACTGAACTTCCTTCCCGCCCTCCGTCAGCTTCGCCCAAAGCGTGTCCACTTCTTCCTGGCCGTTGCAGTCTACGAAAAGCGAAATCGCCTCCGTAAATTTGAACTGCGGCCCGCCGTCAAGCGCCATGTATCGCTGTCCTTCGAGTTCGAACACCCCCGTGAGTACCTTACCCTTCATGCCCGGCGGCACATCGCCATACCGCGTGATGCTCACAACTTTCGAATTCTTGAAAATCGAAACGTAAAAATTCATTGCCTCTTCGGCCTGGTTGTCGAAACACAAGAAAGGGGTGATTTTCTGCATGACGGTTTCTCCTGTTGTTCACGGCGTCTTTCGCCGAGAACGTTGCGCGCAGTCTGTTTTCATTAGTAGCCTATACTAGATATTCACTTAACACCACACCCATACGGCGAATTCCTTTAGATTCACCCATGTCTGATTCCGATACCAATCCGCAATTCATTGTCGCCGAGGAAGACTCTGGCCTGCGTCTTGACGTGTTTCTTGCCGAGGCGATCGATGAGGGTGGCGGCCAAATCCCCGGATTCGAGAAGTACGGCCGGGATTCAACATTGGAATTACGACAGGGATCCAAGACGACAAGGCAAACCACTGGCGGCACGCGTACCGGCATTGGAAGTTCGTGTCGAGCGATCATGAATTCCAATGAAAAATCCCGTTACCGCTATGGCTATTACGCCGTACCTCAGGTAGGAACCTAGGGCTTCGCGAGTAACAGGATCGAATACAATTCTACGCTTCCCTCCCCGACTCACCAACACCATGCCTTGTGCCCATGCCTGACTCCAATTCCAAATCTCAATTCATCGTCGCCGAAGAAGACGGCGGGCTCCGGCTCGACGTGTTCCTTGCCGAGGCGCTCGAGGACGCGTCGCGGTCGCTGATCAAGAAGGTGATCAAGGACGGCGGCGTTACGGTCAACGGCGCGCTGTGCAAACGGCCCGCGCGGGCGGTCTCGGAGGGCGATGAGGTCGAAATCGATCTGCCGCCGCCACCGCCCAGCGTGCTCGATCCGGAGGACATCCCGCTCGACGTGCTGTTCGAGGACGCCGACATTCTCGTCATCAACAAACCGTCCGGCCTCGTGGTGCATCCCGCGCCGGGGCACTACACGGGCACACTGGTCAACGCCGTGTTGCATCACTGTCGCGATTTCGCGCGGCCGACGGGCGACCTCTCGGGCTACGGCGAAGACCCGATGCGGCCGGGAATCGTCCACCGCCTCGATCGGTTCACTTCGGGCGTGATGGTGGTGGCGAAATCGCAGCGCGCGTTCAACCACCTTTCGAAGCAGGCGCGCGAACACTCGTTCGACCGGCGCTACCTCGCGCTCGTGCAAAGCGAGTTCAAGGAAGAGGCCGGCGTCATCAATGCGACCATTGGCCGCAGTATCGCGGACCGCGGGCGCATGGCGATCACGTCGGTCAAAGGGCGCGAGGCGATCACGCATTTTCGCGTGCTCGAGCGGTTCGGCGTGGCGTCGTTGATTTCGCTCCAACTCGACACGGGCCGCACGCACCAAATCCGCGTCCACCTTCGATTTGCGGGACGGCGGGTCTTAGGCGATCCGGTGTACGGCGTGACGGATTTCTCGTCGTGGCCGATATCCCCGGAATTGAGGGCCGCGCTCGAGGGGCTCCAAGGCCAGGCCCTGCACGCCGAAATGTTGGGCCTGGAACACCCCGTGACCTACGAACGGATGACCTTTTCCGCCCCTCCTCCGCCCGATTTTGAGCGCGTCGTGGGACTGTTGCGGGGGCAGGCGGTAAGTAGTTGACGAAACTGCGAGACTCGATCTCCAAAGCATGCCATTCGGCGCCCATAGGGCGTCGATACGGCGAGGATCTTGGTTCACCTTCTCGTGCCCACCATTCTCCAAATACCTACGCAATCTCTTCTCCGTTATTGGCAAGTAGCGCGCCCTTTTGCACATCGCGCGAATGCGGCAATCTCGACATTTGTCGCGGGCTGTTAGGATCGCCCGGTCATGTATTGGCTCTATAGCTGGACTCGGATACTCCTCTTCTTCGCGCGCTACTTCGCCTCGCGAACCCGCCTCGTGCGCCCGCCGTTCGTATCGGGTATCATCGAGGAAGTCGCCGAGGCGATCGGCCCCATTGTCGGCGTCCCCAAACACTTCGCGCTCATCGGCGCGGAGCATTGTCCCAAGGACGGCCCCGTCATTTTCTGCGCCAATCACACAAAACTGGACGATCCGCTGCTCGTGTATCACGCCGCGCGTATGGCGGGCGGCCGACTCTCGCGCATCATGATGCGCGACGACTACTTCGTCGGGCCGCTCTGGGAGAACCCAATCGTCGCCGCACCCAAACTGTTCGCGTGCATGGGCGCGCACATGATCGACCGCGATCGCGTGACGCTTGCACAAATGAAGCCCTTCCTCAATGTGCTCGACGAAGACGGGTCCTTCATCATTTTTCCTGGACGCACAAGGACGCGTTCCGGCGTCTTCATCGAGTACCGCGAAAATTTCACCGAGCCCGGCGGCGTCTCGTTCTTCATTCGTCAGACGCAGAAGAAGCGCTCCGACGTTCGCGTCGCGGCGGTCCCCATCGTGCGCACCTTCAATCCCGCGAGCAAGCGAACCGCCAGCATACTCGGGCCGCCGCTGTACTTAGACCACGCCGCCGACCGCGATGCCATGCGCGAGTTCGATGCAAACGTCGTTGTTGCAATGTCACGCCTCGTGGAAATCAACGCCGCCCAACTCGTCAGCGCGCTGCTCTATCTCCGCGTCCTGCACGGCCGCACCAGCTCCGTAACAATCGATCGTCTCGCCGACGATATTTCGCAGGTGTCGCCGCGCCTCAAGGGCCTTCACGCCGACCCGGCGATATCCGCGGATGCCATCGGCGAGGTAGGTGCCGTAGTTCGCTTTCTGGCGCGCGAGGGTATGGTTTCGCTGGACGGCCAATCCATTCGGCCAAACGCCGAACGGATACTCCTCCCCCCGCCGCTGGATACTACCTACCGTCGAGAGAATCCGGTCAAGTACCTCGCAAATCAAATCCTCCACTTCGGCGATGTAGTCGAAGGAATCACGGAACGCGCACTCCAATGAGCCCACAAGCTCTCTCGTAAATAGTTACAAATAAAATGGTTATGGCCAACGTGGAACTTTAATCGCCGAAAGGCGTATCAATTTGGTACGGACTCAAGCGTGGTTCGTTTGGTGTTTCAATGCGAATCGATCCGGTTTCCAGCCAAAAACTCATTCTTGTAGCCTCAGCCGAAGTCGGCTACGGTGGCGCCGTCGAACGTTTCATCGCGTCGCAGGGCTACACTGTCGAGCAGTGCCACGACGCCAAAGGCGTATATCGCCTCGTCGGACGCCACCGGTTCGACGTGGTTCTGCTCGATCTTCTCCTAAACGCCGGGGCCGATGTCGACCTAGTTACCTTTGTCCGCCGGCAGAGTCCCGATGCACAACTCATTCTGCTCTTCGATCCATCGGACGTAGCTCCCGCGATCGAAGGCATCCGCCGCGGCGCATTTTTCTATCTCCCGAAGAGCTGCCAGCCGAGCGACGTTGCCCTCATCGTCGACAAGGCCGTCGACGCCGCACGCACCCTCGGCCAGGCGCAAGCCTACGAGCAAGCGCGGTTCGAGCAGATCATCGGCGCAAGCCCCGCGATGCGCCGCGTCGCCCAACTCATCACCAAAGTCGCGCCGACGGACGGCACTGTTTTGCTCCTCGGAGAGAGCGGCACCGGCAAGGAAGTCATGGCGAATGCGATCCACCGCCTCAGCGCCCGCCGCGACCGCGCATTCATCGCGATCAATTGCGCTGCGCTGCCGGAGCACCTCCTCGAGAGCGAATTGTTCGGGCACGTCAAGGGCGCGTTCACCGGCGCGGAGTCCGACAAGCGCGGTCTCTTCGAAGAGGCCGACGGCGGCACGATTTTCCTCGACGAAATCGGCGACATGGCCCCGATGCTCCAAGCCAAGCTGTTGCGCGTCTTGCAGAACGGCGAATTCCGCCGCGTCGGCGATTCCGCGGTCCGCCGCTGTGATGTGCGCGTCCTCGCCGCGACCAACATGGACCTCGCCGAAGCCATCCGCGAGAAGCGGTTTCGCGAAGACCTCTACTTCCGCCTCAACGTCATCCAAATCCGCATTCCGCCGCTCCGTGATCGCCTCGATTCGTTGCCTGCGTTCGTCGATCAGTTTCTTCGCCGTTTCAACGCGCAGTACCACGGGAACGTCCGCAACATCGACGAACACGCGTGGCGCTTGCTCCAGCGTTATTCCTACCCCGGCAACGTCCGCGAACTCGAAAGCATCATCGCCCATGCCGTCATCCTCGCCGAGGGCGACACCATCCGCGCCTCAGACCTGCCCGACCACGTCCTCGAGGGCGCGGCCCAACTCGCCCTGCCGCATTACTCCGACCGCGAATTCCCCTCGCTGAACGAGATGGAGAAACGTCTCATCGAAACCGCCCTCGCCAAACTCGACAACAACCAGACCGAGGTCGCAAAAAAACTCGGCATTTCGCGCTCGACGCTGTGGCGAAAGATCAAGGAATACAGCATCGACGCAAGCGACGCTGGTGACGTATCGCCTAGCTGAGCCTTCGGTAGAGATCTGGGCGGCGGTCATCCCAAAGGTCGTTGAATTCGGTGATGCGTTTGCTGTCGGCCTTAGAGGGATCAAGCTCGGCGACGGCGACATGTTCCTCCGTCTCTGGCGCTCGGACGACGTACTCTCCCGAAGGGCTGACAATCTGGCTCGCCCCGCTGAACGTGAGTTTGCGTCCGGCCCGATCCTCTGCCCCTATCCGGTTCGCGGTCACGGTGAACACACGGTTCTCGGCGCTTCGCGCGAACATCGCGCGCTGGCACCATTCAAGGACCAGGTTCGACGGATGCGCGATGATCTGCGCGCCTTCGAGGGCGAGACAGCGGGCGGTCTCGGGAAAAATCCAATCGAAACAGATCATCATTCCGACGCGGCCGGCAGGAGTATCGACGACGGATGGAGGCGAGTCTCCTGGGCGAAAGAAAAGTTTCTCGCGCGAGAAGAGATGGATTTTTCGATAGTTGAATAGGCGACCGCCTGGAACGGCGAGCAAGCATGAATTGTAGAAACCGTCCGGAGCGCGCTCGGGGTACCCGACGACCAACGACATGCCGTGCCGGTCCGCGAGCCTCGCGGCGGCTTCCGACGTGGGGCCCGCGCCAAACGTCTCGGCGATTGCGTCCACTTCCGCGGCATCGATGAAGTCGTATCCGGAGGTCGCGAGTTCGGGGAAAACGAGGAGGTCGGCCTCGGAGGCTGTCGCGGCGAGCCGGTCGATGGCGAGGAGGTTGGCCGATCGATCGAGCATAGCGACATCAAATTGCGCGAAACCGATTTTCATGAAAGCGAATCCCGAGAGACCTAATGGTACGGCTAGACGCTCTGAATCAGTACCGGCCTGCGTTGCCCCCACGGGCGCGCTCGGCCTAGTTGCGCGGCAAGCCGTATGAGCAACGCCTCTTGTCCATACGCCGCGGCGAACTGCGCGCCGATAGGCAGACCGGCGGAGTTCCAGTAGAGTGGCAACGAAATTGCCGGCGTGCCTGTTACGTTGAAGAACTGCGTGAAACCGACCGTTTCCGCCACCGACTTACCGAATGCTTTGCGATCGGGGTACGACATACTCAGTGCACCGCCCAGTTTTTGCGGCGGCACACCTAGCGTCGGCGTCAGCATCAGGTCGAACTTCTGAAAGAACCCGGCCACGGCCCGGCTGCACGCGTGAATCGCGTTCAATGCGAACACATAGTCCGCGGCGCCATACCGCGCCCCGCCGTCGTAGACCCCGCGCGTCAACGGTTCCAGGTCGCCGTCATTCAACGTGTCGCGTCCGAGTTGCTTGAGGCGATCATCGACGGTCCGTCTCGTGTTCGCGCCGACGATGATCCGGACTGCGCGATTGAGCCGTTCGACATCGACTCCCCATTCCACATGCTCGACGCGATGACCCAACTCCGCGCACAACTTCGCGGCGTCTTCCACGGCGGCCCTGCAGTCGGCGTGACATTCGCAGCCGTTGAAGGGCTTCGCGTGCCAGGCTATGTGCAACACTCCCGGCTCAGCGCCGGTCTCTTCGGCGAACGGCCTCTCCGGTTCCGGAACGCTATAGGGGTCGCCGAGCTCGCGCCCGGCGCATACATCGAGCAACGCCGCCGTGTCGCGCACGCTGCGCGTAATCACGCCCGACGTGCTCATGCCGCTCCAGCCTTCGCCCCGATCCGGCCCGGCGCTAATCCGCGCGCGGGTCGGCTTGAGGCCGACCAGGCCGCAGCACGACGCCGGTATTCGGACCGAACCGCCGCCGTCGCTGCCGTCCGCCGCGGGAACAATCCCCGCCGCGACTGCGGCCGACGATCCACCGGACGACCCGCCTGAGGTGTGTTCCCTGTTCCAGGGATTTCGCGTCAAGCCGAAGAGCGCTGATTCGGTGGAGGTCGTTAGTCCGAATTCCGGTGTCGCCGTCTTTCCAAAGATGATGAGTCCGGCTTCCTTGTATCGCCGAATGAGGCCGCTGTCGTGGTCCGCTATGTTGTCCTTGAACAGGGCGCTACCGAAGGTCGTGCGCGTGCCTGTGAGACAGGTCCCGAGGTCTTTGAGCAACCACGGCACGCCCTGAAATGGTCCGGCGGGCGGAGCGGCCTTGATGGCCGCCTTCGCGAGATCGTAGAGTCGGTCAACGATCGCGTTGATCGACGGGTTGAGCTTTTCCGTTCGCGCGATTGCCGTCTCCAACAGATCGCCCGGCGAAACTTCGCCCTGCTTCACCAGTTTCGCCAATCCCACGGCGTCATACTGATCGTATTCCCCAAACTCCGCCATCGTCGTAGCTCCTTCCGCAATCGGCCCGCGAGTGTACCAACAATTGCGTCTCGCGCGCACCGGGTATTAGCGGTAGCTGTTCGCGTTGTCCGCGTCCGCGTCACTCGATCCTTGCGCGGATTTCTTGCGGCAAATGATCGCGAAGCCGTGGATACGATTCGACTAAGCGCGCGATATCGGCGAGGTCCTTTTGCCGCTTGCTTGCGCGCCGCTGCGCGTCCGAATAGGCCCAGACCTTGCCTTGGAGGACGTCCTCCAAACTTGCCACGTTCATCCTATAACCAAGCACCAGGCGGGCCTCCGCGCGGGGGATAAACTCTTGGTATCGAGGATCGGTTTGAAGTTGGATTCGCAGATCGGACGTATCGGCGCTCAAGTTGACGCTGTGCGCGAATTGTTCAATGTGGAACCGGCCTTCAAGGATTTTGCAGACTACCTCGATCTCGTCCGCCGCAATGACGATATCGAGATCAAGGCTCACGACAGGCTCGGCATACGCATTGACCGCGAGTCCGCCGATCACGCAATAGGGAACATTGTGCTCTGACAATGTGTCGAGGAAAAGTTGAAGCACGTCCTCGCTTCCATTGCTCAGCGCATTCAGGAATTGCTTTTCAGTCATCGTCGATTCGGAACTGTTGCCGACCTGCCGTAAGTCACGGACGGGACCCGACACCGCTGGGCCGACACGCGGGAAAATACTGGCGGAGGGTAAGGGACTCGAACCCTTAAGCCCGAAGGCGCCGGTTTTCAAGACCGGTGCGTTACCAATTACGCTAACCCTCCGAAACACTTATACAGCAACAAGTTATAACGCGCATTCGCCGGGGCAATCACGCTCGAAATCACGCTTCGCGCCAATTTTGCGCCACTCTTGAAAACGTGTCCCGCTTTGTGCCACGCTATCCCCACGATTCAATTAGGCCCGCCCCGGTGCTCGAAACACCTTGGCGGGAAAACCGCGCGGCATGACTGCTCCATGCCGGGGCTGGTAAAGATTACCAGAATCCGCCGTGTCGCGCTAGACGGAAAGGCGATATGGCTACGATTCGAGAGCGCAAGGGTACAGACGGTAAGTTAGCGTACACCGCCCGCGTCCGCATGAAAGGCGCGGCTGAGCAATCGGCCACCTTTGGGCGGCTCACGGACGCCAAGCGATGGATTCAGGACACCGAATCCGCGATCCGCGACGGGCGGAACTCCAACGCTTCGGAAGCGAAGCGGCATACCCTGAGTGAAGCGATTGACCGCTACATCCGCGACGTGTTGCCGTTGAAGCGGCAAAACAAGCAACACTCCGAACTTCCTTACCTGGAACGGTGGCGAACCGAACTCGGATCGCTCACGCTCGCGGACGTTAAGCGATCCGCTATCTCGGACGTGCGCGACAAACTCTTGAACGAGACAACGCGATTCGGCACGAAACGGACCGGGGCGCACGTCAACCGAATCCTTGGCGTGCTCTCGCACCTTTTCAGCAAGGCGGAAGCGGATTGGGGCTGGATCGAAACACACCCCATGCGCAAGAAGATCACGAAACCAAAAGAGAGCCAACCCCGCGTCCGCTACTTGTCCGATGACGAACGCGAACGGCTCTTGATCGCGTGCAAGAAGTCGGAATGTGAGGCACTCTATCCCGCCGTCATCCTGTCGCTGGCAACGGGCATGCGAAAGGGGGAACTATTCGGCTTGCGGTGGCGCGACGTGGACTTTGGACGCGGGCTGATTACTCTGGAACAAACGAAGAACGGCGAACGCCGCGCGATCCCGATTGTGGGACACGCCCGCGACGTGCTCGAATCTCGTTCCAAAATCCGGCGCATTGACACTGACTACGTTTTTCCCGCCGTGAATCGCGCACAACCGGGTGAGGTGAGAACGCCATTTATGACGGCGCTACGTCGCGCCAAGATTGAGGATTTTAAGTGGCATGACCTACGGCACAGTTGCGCGAGCTATCTCGCCATGCGCGGCGCGACTACCGGCGAAATCGCGGCGGTGCTCGGACACAAAACCCTAGCGATGGTCAAGAGGTATTCCCACATCGGCCCGCAACACACGTCGCGCGTACTCGCGGGCATGGTCGATTCGATTTTCAACACGCCGAATGCCGAAGCGAGCGAGAAGGCCAATGCTACCTAATCGCAAAGCCAAGGCCAAGAAGACGAAGACAAGCGCGAAGGCGACTACGCGCGGGGCCGGGAATTCGCCGCCCGATGAATGGCCAGCCGATCTCCTTATTGAGACGATTGAGGCGATCTTAGATAGATACAAGGTGGGGTTGGATTTTCTCGATCAGTCCGAGCGGCAAGCGACAATAACCAGCGCAATCGTTTTGTCGCGACGCCGTAGAGGGCTGGCCATCAAAGGAGAACATCTCCTCGCGCACGCGGAGGCGAAATTGGTTCTGGCCCAGGTTGAACAAATCCGTCTCCTTTGGAAGACGCGAAGGTTTCGAGACGCTTTTCCTCTGGTGTTCCAACTTGCAGAGGCTCTAAATGATATGAACTTTCAAACCTTCTATGCCTCACTGGTGTTGCAAGCGAAGAAAACTCGCGCGCGACTCCGAGATACGCACACTAAAACCTACGGCACGGCACAAGAGCGGGCCGAGAAGTACGCCAAGTACCAGAGCGACTATGACAGGCTCCGTGAATTGGGGCACTCCAAAAAAGCCGCCCGCGAACACACGGCGAAACGATTCCACGTCAACCCAAAGACTATCCAACGCAACGTCACGGGGTGAAAAAAGTTAGGACACGCTCTCGTCTGTCCTAACCTCTCGTCTGCGAAACTATCCTCCACAAAACGCCGCGATAGACAACACGCGGCAAACCGTGGAGGTATTCGACGTGGACACGCAAGCGGCAACCCCGAAATTCCTGACTGTACGGCAATGGGCCGAAACGCATTCTTTTCCGACTGTACTCGGATTGCGTCATCTCATTTTTCACGCGGACGCGAACGGCTTTCCCGTGCGGCGGCTTGGACGGCGCGTGTTGCTCGAAGAATCCGAGGTGCTCGGCTGGCTGCTCGAAACGACGAAGGTGAGTTGACCGTGAACGCGGCAACCCAATCCGCGCCGTCGCTTCCCACAATTCCAAATGCGTCCGATGACTCTGGATTCGTTCCTCGAACACCTTCACGGAGTTCGCAAGACGGGCGACAATCAGTACATGGCGAAATGCCCGGCACACGACGATCAAAAAGCGAGTCTCAGCGTAAAGAAGGGCGAGAATGGCGGGATCGTCCTCCATTGTCACGCCGGATGCGAGACGCGAGAAATCGTAGCGAGTATGGGGCTGAAAATGGTTGACCTCGCGCCAAACGGACTTCCACCCAACCCCACCGCGCGACGCATCGTTGCGATTTATCCGTACTACGCCGCGAACGGAACGCTTCTCTACGAAATCGTCCGTTACGACCCAAAAGACTTCCGCGCGCGACGGCCCGACGGCCAGGGCGGACACATTCACAACCTCGAAGGTGTCGAGCGCGTGCTGTATCAGCTTCCCCTCGTGCTCGCGGCAATCGCCCGCGAAGATGACGTGTTCATCGTTGAGGGTGAAAAGGACGCTGACCGTCTCACAGCGTTCGGTGTGACCGCGACCTGCAATCCGGGCGGCGCGGGCAAGTGGAAAGACAGCTACACTGCATCGCTCGCGGGCGCGACGCGCGTGTTCGTGCTACCAGACAACGACCACGCCGGCCGCAAGCACGCCGTCGAAGTCGCACAAAGCATCGGCGTTGACCGTTGTGCGATTCTTCAATTGCCCGGTCTCCCGGCGAAAGGCGACGTGTCTGATTGGCTCGCCGCGCGTCGTTCCCATGCGTGAATTGAAACTCCTGGCCGATGACGCATGGGAGCGACGATCTGCGTCCGCGCTGGAGAAATTCGAGGCCCCGCGTCCGGCTCCGAAATCAAGAATCGAATTCACGCTCGCCGCCGATATCGTTCCGCGCCGCTTTGATTGGTTTTGGCCGGGCTACATTCCGCGCGGAACACTTGGGGCAATCGAGGGCGATCCGACTACCGCGAAAACGGCGGCGATGATTTTTGTTGCCGCGACGATTTCAACCGGCGATCCCTTCCCATTTTGCCAGTCGCGCAGGGAGTCTGAAAACGTCGCTGTCTTATCAGTCGAGGACTCAATCGATCGGGCAATTGTTCCACGATTGAATGCGGCGGGCGCGGACATGAAGCGCGTCTACATCATCAACCCCAACGAAAATACTACCTTTCCATCTGCTGCAATTGACCTTGAGCTTTTCATCGTTGAGAACCAAATCAAGTTTTTATTCGTAGATACGCTGACCGCCGTCATCGACTCGCATCTCGATTATTTCAAAGACACGGACATGCGGAGGATCACGTCGCCGTTGTCAAGGATTGCCGAGCGGACGGATTGCGCAATCTTTTTTGTGCGACACCTAACGAAATCGGCGAAGGCATCCGCCATGTACGCGGGCGGCGGTTCAATTGGACTAATTGGCGCTACGCGAATAACCCTACGACTCGATAAGCATCCCGATGATGAAACCCGGCGCATTCTGAGCGTCGTAAAGTCGAACGTCGGCCCGACGCCAAAATCTCTGGAACTCCGGCTCGTACCCGATCCGATGACCGGCGTTTTCAAAGTTGAATTCATGGGCGAATGCGGCTCCACAGCGGACGATCTTTGCGCGGGCGGCGCGGCGCTGAAAACGGCGGTGCAATTCCTACGGGCGGAACTTGCGGGTGGTGAAGTCCTGGCATCCTCGATTGAGGCGTCCGCGAAGGATGAAGGCATCGCCAAACGTACCTTGGCCGAGGCCAAGAAAATGCTGAGGGTGAAGTCGAGAAAGCAGGGCAAAAGCTGGTACTGGTCGTTGCCGGATTCAAGGATGCAGACGGGCCAAGAAAATGAAGGATGCAAGGATGCAACTTCTTATAGAAGATTGCATCCTTGCACGCTTGACGAAAACACCCTTGAAATCGAGGTATTTGAGGAAGGACTTCGGGTATGAACATTGATGAACTTTTCGACGCGCTCATCGTCGCTGGCATCGACCTAGTGCCGGACGGAACCGAGCACTTGTTCGCCCGTCCGCAACCCGGCAAGGCGATACCGCCTGAAATCGTCGAAGCATTGCGAACGTTGAAACCCTTGGTACTCACGCCCGCCTTGCAAAGCTACATCCGCGTGCTGGCCGCATGGCGTCCGGCGAACGACCGAGACCTACCACCCGCGCCGATGTTCAAGGCACGGCCCGAACGTCCGCTGGCATGGGCGGCATGGTGGACGGCTGTTGAGACAGTCCGCCGTCAACGCAAGGCGGCGCGATGACAGCCATGAACAACACCATCCCGGCAACCGAGGAGAACCCTCTCGTCGAGCAAGTCATCCGGCGACTGGCCGAGGTACGCGGCACGGGCGACTCACGAGCGGCGGAGATCGGCGCGGTATGGGATCGGTTTATCTTCCGGCTCATGGCATCGCGGAACCTGGACAGACCTACGGCGCATCGCGTCATCGAGATCGAAATGCCCGGACTACATCAGGCGCACATTCGGGCAATCAACGGAATCGAACCGGGTTTACCATGAACATGACGGCAACCCGAAAGCGGCGACATTGGCCGGACGCGCCTGCATCGCGGCAAAGGCGACACGCCCATAGCGCCGTGTTCGAGCTACAACCGCGTGAGGCTTAGCAAACTCGAATCCGGCCATACTAGACCGCTACCGGAATGCGGATCGTCGATTGTGGGGCATCCTACGCAGTCGCATTTGGAGCGGATCGACCGATAATGAGCGAATTCCCGCCGATCATCGTCGATTCGAGGGAACAGCGCCCGTTGCCAATAGCGCGTCGCCTCTCCTATGGCCGTCGAGACAAGCTCAAATCACAAGCCACTGGAAGATGCATCCGGGTTCAACTTCGATGGCGAAATCCTCGGCGAATTGCCTGCATCCGAAGATGCAGTTGCAATATGCCTCGATTCGGATGTCGTAGAGTCCTGGTTCCAGTTGGAAGACCTGCTGTCCGCCGTTTCGGATTTCGTCTCCTTCGCACGAGGATAGGTCGCCTAAGAGATTTTCGCCCCATTCCGCGCTACCTGTTGGAGCGATATAGACGACGGCGATCACTTTACCTGAAGTGTTATGAACGGCAATTCCGGTTACACCAGTTCCGCAAATGGGATCAAGTCCTCGCGGCGGGCATCCCACGCACGCCGTGGCAATCAAGAACAGCGGAACCCACGTCAACTTGGAGAACATAACTTCGCCAAAGGGTACGACACGTCGAGTGCTCATAACTACACCTCCCTTGAGGTAATTCAACCTACTCCTTCGGAACGCGAGTAGTCAACGCTGAATCGCCGTCGAACCGCGCCGCACGATCCGAATCCGGCCATAGTCTGATACTCCCGCGCCCGCGTTCGCGTCTCCTAGGTCAACGTTGCACGTCCGTTTCACGCCCGCGACGCTGAAACCGGCCTATCGCACAACAAATCAGGCCATGGAACGACCCAGCACCGGAACGGTGGCGGCGCTATTTTTTCGGCAACGTGAACCGCTGACCGTAGTAGTCATCGTTAAGCTTATGAATGAGATCCTTGCTCGCTTCAAGGTCCACCTCGAGAAGTTCGCGCATCGAAATGAATCCTCTCAGACGGCTATCCTCGTCCAGCACGACCAGATGTCGAAAGTTCTTGTTCAGCATCAGTGCCGTGGCAACGCTATGCTTTTCGTCGATGGAGACATGGAACACGTCTGTCGTCATCACTCCGGTGATTTTCGTTTCACTCGGGTCGAGGCCCTTGTGCACAACCCGTCGAAGGAGGTCTCGCTCAGAGAAGACGCCGACAATCTCGTCTCCGTCGCAAACTGCCACCGCACCAACGCCCTTTTCATACAAGTAATCAACCACTGCTTTGACCGTAAAGCTTGAATCGACCGAGAAGGCTTCGCGCTGGCCGATCAGATCGCGAATAGTTTTCATAGGTCTCCCCTTTGGCCTGGTTGATCGAAGCACAAATCAGTGTAGCACGCGGGTCGTCATCCAGCGGTGAGCTGGAGCGGCTAATTCCGTAGCACAATCCGCAACGCCCTCAACACGCCCCGGACACTCGTCCAATCCCGGCCATGTCTAACCCTTACCGCGTTCGCGCTCGCGCCGTATAGGGCATCGTAGCGCGTACAGTTCCCCGCTACGCGCGAAACGGCCCGATCCCGCCTAAAGTATGCGCAGCGAGGTAGATCGGGTACCTGGCGCGGCGAAGGGGTGGGGTCGCGGATTCGGTTTTTCAGGCGGGCGGAGAGGCCCCAAACTTTCGTGCCAATTCTTGCGCCACTTTCGCGCCACTCGCCGGGAAAAAGAGGGGATAAATGGTGTTGCGAGAGGATAGGCAAACCGGCGTAAGTGATTGACAGCAATAGGTGGAGATAAACTACAAAACTAATACAGTCGGATTTCAAGACCGGTGCGTTACCAATTACGCTAACCCTCCGCGAATAATTGTACCCGTGTTTCGTCGATATTCCCAAGCGGGGGACGCGCCTCGGGCCGCGGCATAGTATGATTGTCCGTTGATACCGGGGGGATTCCATGGCGGGTGCGTCGCGAAAACGTCGTCGGCTAATTGCTGCGCTAGCGGTGTTCGCGGCACTGGTGCCGCTCTGGCTAGTCGCCGAGCGGTATGTGCTTCGGGTAGATCGGTACCGGCCCGCGCTCGAAGACGCAATCGCCGGCGCAACCGGGCTGTCCGCCAGCATCGAGAGGATAGAGGCCCACCTCCTCCCCTGGCCGTACGTCGCGCTGGAAAACGTGACCGTCGGTTCGGGCGATTTTTGGGCGTTCGCGGAACGCATCGATGTTCGCGGAGAGTTGCGGGCCCTCGCGCGGGGGCGGCTCGAAATCGATCTGGTGGAGGTGAAGCGGCTTTCGGTCGTGGTGCCGCCCGATCCGGACGACATTCGCGAGCGCGTAAACGTCCTCATCGACCACCTTACGGCCCCGTCACAGGAGGAGCCGTGGTTTTCCGAGGTGTCGGTGATCAAGGTCGAGACCGAAGATGCGGGCGTTTATCTTAAGGGAGACGCCGAGCCCGCCGCAGTCATCACGGTAACGGGCCGCGATGTTCTTTCGGACGCAGTGCAGACTCTGATCGAGGCGCGGCTGCCCGAATATGGCGCGGACGCACGAGCGTGGACGACGCTTAACTTTACCCTCGCGGAGCAAAACGTTTTGGCGGTCTCGGGCGAGGGCTCATTCGAAGGATTGGAGCTCGCCTCGCTGCCGCTGGACGGTCTACCGCAAATTGTCATGCACGCAGGCTTCACGCTGTCGGGCGAAAACTTCGGGAGCATTGAAGCCGCGCTCACGGGGAACACTGCCTCCGTCGACACCGGACAGATGACCGGCGAATACGCCGGCGCGCTCTGGTGGAAGGACGAAGCGCTGACGTTGAACGATTTCACGTGGATCGGACCGGACGTCAATACCGCGCTCGACTTGACGCGCCATAAGGACGGACGCATTGTCGTTTCGGTGAAGCGATTCAGCGCGCGCGCCGGCGGACTAAGCGACATTCTCGCGGGCTTGAAGTTGAAGGACGCCGAAGTGACCGCGGGCCCGGACGCGTCGTTCGCCGCAACGGACCTGTTGTTCGCCCTGGAATCCGACGACACGATTCAATTCTCCCAGGGCAACGCCGAATTCTCGGGACTCGCCCTCGCACACGCCGACGAAGGCGAACTCGCGCACGGCGTGAAGGGCCACGTCACGATTACCGATGGGACGATAGCGGTCGAAGAACTCGTCGCCGAGGGCCTCGCGCTTCACGGCAACGTCACGCCGAACCCCGGCTGGACCACGTTCGCGCTCGATCTGTCCGGCAACGCCGATCTCGCCGCCGCACGCGTCGTCAGTCTCGTGTTTCCCGATTCGGTGCATGACGCCCAAGGCGTACTAGCGATAGACCGCATCGCGGGGACTTTTGATCGAAACGGCGCGCTTCCCGACGATCTTGTCCTCACCGCGACGGTGAACGACGGTGCCTTTCGCGTCGAGTCCGAAGACTTCACTGCGGCTTTCGAAAGCGTGAACGTTCAAGTGCGGACGGACGGAAAGACCATCGCGACGGCGGCCTCCGCGGCTTCGCCCGAACTGGGCGCGATGCATCTCGACGGCCAGTATTCGGTCGCCGATCGCCTTTGGTCGGGCGCGACGACAATTGACGTACCGAAGGCCGCGACACACTTCATTGACGACGACGAGGTGTCCGCTCGGTTAGCGGGCCTGCTCGATCAGTATGGGACCGCCGAGTGGAAGACGGACGTCCAGTTTGCGGCCGAGGACGGGGACCCAATCGAGGTCCGCGTCTCTGGGGAAAATGCTCCTATGCTCAATGGCAAGGTACTCGTGGCAACCAACGAAGAACACACGCGGTTCGGCGATGTTCACGTCGAGACTGAACTCGCGTCGGACCGGTTGCCTCGCCTGCTTCCCGAGGGCATCCGCGCCGAGGGGCCCGTGACCGTCCGGTTCGACCGAGACGCCACCGCAGGCGAATTCACGGCGACCGCGAATCTTACCGGATGCACGCTAACGACCGAAGGCGACGTTCAGAAGCGGTTCGGTGACGAACTTCTGATCGACCTGTCCGGCCAGGCCACGGAAGGAACGTGGCGCGCCGAGAAGGGCGCCCTGACGTGCCTCGGACAACAGTTGGACTTTATTATCGAGGACAAACGGGTCGTCGCGCCGCATTTCGACATCGCCGCCGTGGCATGGGCACGGTTGCTGCCCGAGGGCGCGTCGGCGCATGGGAGGATTTTCGGGAAGGCGGCGTTCAATCCATTCGAGGCAGACCTGACGTTCCATGATCAGGGATTTCGACTCGATGACGAGATCGTGATCGAGCGCATCAACGGTAACGTCTCGATCTCCGGTCCGTATTTAACATGCCGCGATCTGAAAATCGAAGGCGCACGTTCGGATTGCACGGTCAATGCAGGCCGCTCGGACGGCGTCTGGCGTGGCGAAGTCCGCGGCCGGACATTGGATGTGAACGCATTCGCGCCGCTCGCGGGAGCGCTTATTGGACTCGCACAATCCGGCGGGAGTCCGAAGGACGCCACGGAAAAGAGTG
Organism: uncultured Nitrospirales bacterium; assembly: GCA_964467615.1. Lineage (GTDB taxonomy): Bacteria > Hydrogenedentota > Hydrogenedentia > Hydrogenedentales > CAYXRK01. The sequence goes on from CAYXRK010000001.1 coordinate 19,238, forward strand.
AGGCCGATCCCTTCGTCGGCGACTTCAACATTGCCCTGGATCAAGTGTTCTTCCGTAAGGGACGGCTGGACAAATTCACGGCGATGGTAAACGCGCGGGAGCAAGGCGTGTTCGTGAAGGACATCCGCTGCACGCCGTACAGCGGGTCGCTGACCGGCACAATAGATTGGGTGCCTTCGAACGCGGACGAACACGAAGTGCGCGTCAGTCTCGCCTTTGACGGGGCAGACTCGCGCATCGTCGACGAGATCCTTATGAACGACGAACGAGGGTTGGACGGAATTTTCTCGGGAACGCTCGACTTCAGTTCGCCCGCTATCGAGGGCAAGGAGTCCGTCAAACGCGCAAACGGCCGCGCAGAGATTCGGGCGGCAAACGGTAGTCTGGGAAAAATGGGCTGGGCCACGAAACTCATTTCGGTGTTGAAGACAACGGAAATCCTCGCGTTCCGGAGGCCGGAGTTCCGCGATAAAGGGTTGACCTACGACGACTTATCCGGTAGGCTGGAGATGGTGAATGGCGTGCTGACGCTGCGGGACGTGAAGCTCGAAAGCCCCTCCTACTCGATGACCGCCAGGGGAACGGTGGATTTCCCGCAAGACCGGTCGGACGTCGTGGTTCGGGTGCAGCCGCTCGAGAATATCAACCGGACCGTCGGTCGAATACCGATTATCGGAGATGCGATTCGTCAAGTGACCAAAGTCGCCCGGGTGCGCGTGAATATCACAGGGTCGCCGTACGACACATCGCAGAGCGCGCAGGAAGACAAGGAATAGATGAGCACAGCGACACTAACGGGCCCTCCCCGGATTCAAATCCAGACGCAGTCGGGCTGCAACGGTCGTTGCGTTTTTTGTCCGAACGAGGCCGTGCTCAACTCCGACCTGTCCCAGGGGCGCATGCCGCCGGCGCGGTTTCAGCAGATCATCGATGAACTGGCGAAGACGCCCCCTCGGCGCGTGAGTCTGTATTTGCAAAACGAACCCATGCTGGACAAGCGGCTGCCAGACTTCTGCCGGTACGTCACCGAGCGCATTCCGTCGGCCTCCACCCTGGTGACGACCAACGGCACCTATCTGAGCGAGGCCAGCGCCGCCGCGTTGATCGGCGGGGGGCTCAAACGCATCAAGGTCAGCATTCAATCCCTGGTTCCTGAACGCAACATGGACATCATGGGGAAAGTCTGTGATTCGGACAAGGTCGTGAAGAACGTCTTGGGCGTGCGCAAGGTCATGAAGGAAATGCGGGCGAAGGCGTTTGATCTGCGCGTGTCAACCATCGTCACCGCCATGAACGAAGACGAAATCGGCGATATGCACAGGTTCTGGAAATCGCATGGCGTGAAGATGGTCACGTCCGCGCTCGAGAACCGCGGCGGCAACATCGCCAACGCGCTCGAGATGAACGGCGCTGAGATGCGCACGCGAAGCGACTGCATCCGCCCGCACCGCGAGATGTGCGTGCTGTTCAACGGCGACGCCGTACTTTGCTGCGTTGACTGGCACCGTGTCGAGGTCGTCGGCAACGTCTTCCAAGACGGCGTAGCGAACGTGTGGAACGGCGCGCGCCTTCAGCACATCCGCAAGGCGTTCAAAGAGGGCAATACTCAGGCGCTTCCGGAAATCTGCGTCAATTGCACCGAGAGCGCGTGTTCGGCGAAGCAGCGCAAGGGCTGGCCTTCATTCTTCAGGAACGTTTTCGCGCATGCGGGGTAATCTACTTGGGTACGTTGCGGTAAGTCGTCAATCCGACAAGGAGTATCATCAACTATGATATCGATTAGTCAATTGCAACGCTTGGCCAACCTTTTCCTGCAACAGGTTGTTGGCCTCGGAGACGACCTCCTGGGCCTGCTCCAGTTTCGTTTCTACGAGCTTCTCGGCGAACTGTTTGCCATCATCGCGCCACTCATTGGCTACACGCCCCCGCAATAGACGTAGGCCGGAAAAGGAGTAGCCACAATGGTTCGCGACCAAATTTTTGCCGCCATCCAAAGTTTCATCGACGACATTACCGTCTTCATCGCCGATTTTCTGGACACGGTGCTAAACGATCTCCTGCCCAATTTCCTGCCCTTCGACTTCTAGAAGCTATTCCAAAACCAAGTCCCAATCGGTTCGAGGGTACAGAGTCTTCGAAATCGCCCAGGAATTGGGCCGGAGATATTCTTCGGTTCGCCGCCGCTCGTCTGATAGTGGTAGGTTACTCGCACGATGAATCGTCGCGCGTTTCTTCAATCCGCCGCCGCGAGCGCCTTCGCCGCCTCGGCCCTTGGCGCAAAAGGCGCCTGCCGCGCCCCAGCCGGATCGCCTGCGCCGAATTCGGGACCCACCCTTCCGATCATCGACGCGCACTGCCACATCTTCAACGCCTCCGACCTCGCCATCGAAGGCTTCATCAAACACGCCGTCCTGCATGCCTCGGGCGATCACCCCCTCGACGCCGCCATCGCCGCGCTCGACTTCCAACTCCAACGCGCGGCACCCTCCTTCGAGGAAGAGAATGCTTTGCTCGACGCGGTGCTTTGCGGAGATCCCATCCCCGAAGAATTTAATCGCACGGGACCATCAATCGAAGATATCGACAACTTCCTCGAGCACCTCGCCAAGTCCCGCCCCGATCTGATTCGCGGCGTTGACAAACAGGACGTCCCGCACTTCGGCGAGGGCGTCCTGTTCAACGCCTTGCGCTGGGCCTGGATTCTCACGCGTCATCGTCTCCACATCATGCAACTCATGTTCAACACCTTCCCCGAAGTCGGGCTTTTCGTCCCTGCAATCGTCGATATGGACCTCTGGCTTTCGGATCACGCCGAGACATCAATTCCCAATCAAATTCGGCTATACGAAAAACTGATCCGGATTAGCCAAGGCCGCATCATGCCGCTCGCACCCTTCGATCCCTGGCGGCAAGTCAAAGCCGAACGCGCCGGTACCGATACGCCCCTCGAGTGGATCCAAGACGCCGTACTCCACCGCGGTTTTGCCGGCGTAAAACTTTATCCGACGATGGGCTTTCGGGCGGAGGGCAACGCCGAATTGCGGCCCCGGTGGTTCTACCGCCCGCTCGATTCCGCGCTCGAAGAACTCTACGAATGGTGCCAACAAGAACGCGTACCCATTTTGGCGCACGCAAACGCTTCGTGGGGATCCGAACGAGGGTTCGAGGAACGCGCCGGCCCGGAATACTGGCGGCGCGCACTCGAACGGTTTCCGGAACTCCGAATCAGTTTTGGGCACTTCGGCGGCGACAATGACCTACTGTCACGCGGGATGGACAGCCGATGTTGGGACTTCGCGAATCTCATGCAAGAGTATCCAAACGCGTTCGCGGACATAGGTTTCCACGACATCGGGTTTCCCTCGACGCGCGAGTGCGACGTCGAGAAGTACTTCGCCTTGATGCGTGAACTCGCGGCACAATTTCCGGCTGCGATTGACCGCATCATGTACGGCAGCGATTGGCACATGATCGTGCAAACATCAGGAAACGACCAATACTTCACGACCACCTTCGAGCGCTTCGCCTCCCACTGGCCCGAAGCCCAGTCCGGCGTCTTTAACGCGAACGCGCGCCGATGGCTCGATCTCGACGACACGCAATCCACAGCCCGTCAACGACTCGACGCCTTCTACTCCACGCGAGGAATCACACCAAGCTGTACGTAAAAAGCGCTCGCTACGCCAACCACCGCGCCGCATCTTTCGCCCAATACGTAAGAATCAATTTCGCCCCTGCCCGCCGAATCGCGAGCAACGACTCGAGCGCCGCCCGCTTCTCGTCAATCCAGCCGTTCAACGCCGCCGCCTTCAGCATCGAGAATTCCCCCGACACGTTGTACGCGGCGATAGGCAAATCGAACTCGTCCGCCGCCCGTCGAATAACGTCGAGATACGGCAACGCGGGCTTAACCATGACAATGTCCGCGCCTTCGTCCACGTCCTCGGCAATCTCGCGCAGGGCCTCGCGCAGGTTCGGCGGATCCATCTGATAGCTCGAACGATCGCCGAATTGCGGCGGCGACTCCGCGGCGTCGCGGAACGGGCCGTAAAACGCCGACGCGAATTTCGCGCTGTACGCCATGATCGGCACGTCGGGGTAACCCGCGTCGTCGAGCGCCATGCGAATCTCGCCGATGCGCCCGTCCATCATGTCCGACGGCGCGACCATGTCCGCCCCGGCGTTGACGTGCGCCAGCGATTCCTTCACCAACAACTCGAGCGTCTGGTCATTGTCGACGTCGGGCTTCCCGTCGCGGTTCTCGGTGATGACGCCGCAGTGACCGTGGTCGGTGTATTCGCACATGCACACGTCCGTGATGACGCACAACTCAGGCGCGGCCTTCTTGATGCGTTCAATAGCGCGCGGAATGATCCCGTCCTCCGCATACGCCTCGCTTCCCATCTCGTCCTTGGTCTCCGGTATACCGAACAGGATGACGGCCGGCACGCCTAGTCCCGCGAGTTCCTTCGCCTCCTCGGCCAGCGTATCGGGCGACCACTGAAAGTTGCCCGGCATCGACGCAATTTCCTGCTTGACCCCAGTGCCATGGCGCACGAAATACGGCATGATCAAATCGTCAACGGAAAGCTTCGTCTCGCGCACCATGCGGCGCAACGTCGGGTTTCGGCGCATGCGGCGCAGTCGCGTTTCGGGAAAGGGCATGGCGGCGCGGCTCCTTGCTGCGGGACAGTTCTTTGCGGGTCGCGTATGATAGCAAAGGCTGGCCCGTCCTAGCCCGCGTCGCGCACCAGTGTTCGTAGCGAGGAAGTGGAGATGGTTGGTATATCAGGACTTGTTCGGTTCGGATCGGACGACAGCGTGTAGAAACACGTCGAGTTCGATCCGAGACGAAAAGTTCCGAGAGAACGGCCATATCCGCTTCCGCAGTAGAATGGTGGTGAGCGATGCGGGCTAAGTCAGCGAGGGAATGCGTCGCGCCCTGCAACCCGGCAGAACTTTCCTGGAACGCCCGGACTCGCCGACTGCGGACACGGCGACCCCATCATTCCTGGCGAGAGCCCACCTTCACTGTTTGTTTCTCATCGACTCGCATTCGACATAAACTTCCCTCGGCATGACACAGATTCTCCCCGATCCCACCAAGCGCGCTCTCCTATTCGCAGGCGGCGAATGGTCATACGCAGACCTCCATGCCCGCGTCGCCTGGGCGTCCGAACGCCTCCGCGATCGCGGCCTGCGGCCCGGTGACCGCCTCGTCATCAGTCTGCCTGCGGGAGTCGAAGCCGTCGTCTGGCTCTTGGCCGCGCTCGAGGCCCGCGCCGTGGTTTGCCCCGTCAATCCCAAACTCCCTCACCACGCCCTCGGCGATATCCTCAAGCGCCTCCGCGCGAAACATATCGTCCAGCAGGCTGACTCCGCCATCGAGGGCGAAATATCTGGCGTCGGCGTTCTCGAGTTCAGCGATGAAGAACTCGCCCGGCCAACCATCGTCGTCGCGACCTCCGGCAGCACAGCCGAACCGAAGCTCGCCGTGCTGTCGCTCCGAAATTTCCTCGCGAACGCCGACGCCTCGAACCGGAACATCCCCATCGCACCCGGCGACGCGTGGCTCCTCTCGCTGCCCCTGTTCCACATCTCCGGTCTCGGCATCGCCTTTCGGTGCACGCAGGCCCGCGCGACGATTACCGTGCCGCATCCCGATCAATCGTTGGCAAGCGCGATCACCGAATTCGGCGTAACGCATGCGTCGCTGGTTTCAACGCAACTGTACCGCCTGCTCGAATCCGAGGAGGGCCGCGCCGCCCTATCCGGCCTCAATGCCGTGCTGCTCGGCGGCAGCGCCATCCCGGAATCGCTGATTCGGCGTGCGGTCGAGCGCGGCGTCCCAATCCACACCACCTACGGCCTCACCGAAAGCGCCGGTCAAGTCACCACCACGCCTCCGGTCTCTGACCTCGAAACGCTGCTGAGCTCGGGGCGCCCCCTCGCCGAGAGCACCATCCGCATCGCCGCATCCGGCGAGATCGAAATCGCTGGCCCCACCCTATTCCTCGGCTACCTACAACCCAACGGCAGCATCACCCGGCCCGCCACGCCGGACGGTTGGTTTCCGACGGGCGACCTCGGCCGCTTCGACGACCACGGCCTACTCCACGTCACCGGCCGCCGCGACAATATGTTCATCAGCGGCGGCGAAAACATCCAGCCCGAAGAAATCGAACGTGCCCTCGCACAGATCGACGGCGTCGCGCAAGCGATCATCGTCCCCGTCCCAAGCGCCGAATATGGCCACCGCCCCGCCGCGTTCGTCCAATTGAGGGACCAAACCGCCCTCGAACCCGAAAGACTACGCGCGGCCTTGCGCGAATTGTTGCCAAGCTACAAACTACCCGACGCGTTTTTCGACTGGCCGGAAGATCTCACCCGCGACGGCCTCAAACCCAGCCGTGCGGACTTCGCGAAACGGGCGCAGATGCTCGGCGGCAATCACTGAAATGTAGCAACGCGCACGTTGCTCCGGGGCCCCTCTTGCGCGTATCGTCTCGCTTTTCGTCAGGACGGGTAATGGCAGTTCATAGGATTAAAAAGGGCCTCGATCTGCCCATCTCGGGCGAGCCCGAGCAGGCCGTTCGACCAGGCGCGGCCGTGACGCGGGTCGCGCTTTTGGCGGACGACTACCCCGGCATGAAGCCGACGATGCTCGTCGAGCCGGGCGACGCGGTCAAGCGCGGCCAGGAGATTTTTGAAGACAAGAAGAACCCCGGCGTCGTGTACACGTCCCCGGGAGCGGGCGCCGTTCTCGCGGTGAATCGTGGTGAGAAGCGTGCGTTCCAATCCGTCGTAATCGAGCTAAGCGCCGCCGAACGCAAAGGCGCGCCCGCGGCGGACGAGTTCCAAGAATTCGAACACTATACCGGCGGCGGCCCCAACGCGCTCGACGCCGCGCAAATCCGGGCGCTGCTGATCGAGTCGGGCCAATGGACGGCTTTCCGCACACGCCCGATGAGCAAAGTCCCCGCCGTCGATTCGACACCTGCCGCGATCTTCGTTACGGCGATGGACACCAATCCGCTCGCGCCGTCGGTCGACGTCGTGTTCAACGAAAACAAGGACGCATTCAGCGCGGGTCTCGGGGTCGTGTCGAAGCTCACGACCGGGCCGACGTATTTGTGCCGCGCGCCCGCCGGCGCCGTCTCTTCAAATGGACACCAGAACATCCGCGTCGAAGAGTTCAAAGGCGTGCATCCCGCAGGCAACGCTGGGACGCACATTCACATCCTCGAAGGCGCGGGCCGCTCCCACGTGGTCTGGCATATCGGCCTTCAAGACGTGATCGCCATCGGCCATTTGTTCAAGACAGGTCGCCTCTACGTGGACCGCATCATCGCGCTGGGCGGTCCGCAAGTCTCAAAGCCGCGCCTCCTGCGAACTCGCACAGGCGCATCCACTGATCAATTGGCCACCGGGGAACTGAAGGAAGGCGAGAACCGCGTCATTTCCGGCTCGGTGCTGTCCGGTCGATCCGCGCACGGCGACGTCTTCGGATACTTGGGCCGTTTTCACCAGCAAATCTCCGTCCTGCGCGAAGGCCGCGAGCGCGAGTTCCTCGGTTGGCTCACGCCGGGCGGCGATAGGTTCTCCGTCACCCGCTCGTTTCTATCGAGTCTCTTCCGCGGCCGCCGCTTCGATTTCACGACGAGCACAATGGGCAGTCCGCGCGCGATGGTGCCGATTGGCCTCTACGAAAAAGTCATGCCGCTCGACATCTTGGCGACCTATCTCTTGCGGGCGCTCATCATGGGCGACGTCGAGCGCGCCGAACAGTTGGGCTGCCTCGAACTCGACGAAGAAGACCTCGCGTTGTGCTCGTTCGTGTGTCCGGGCAAGACCGAGTACGGCCCCTTGTTGCGCGCCGTGCTCATGCAGATCGAGAAGGAAGGCTGATGGTCCGGTTCATCCGAAAAATTCAGGAACGGCAAGCCAAGCTCTTCGAGAAGGGCGGCCGCCTCGAGAAACTTTACCCGATCTACGAAGCGAACGACACGTTTCTCTTCACGCCCGGCCACGTGACGCACGGCGCATCGCACGTCCGCGACGGCCTCGATCTCAAACGCATGATGGTGACCGTAGTCATCGCCCTCGCGCCGTGCATGTTCATGGCGATGTACAACACCGGCTATCAAGCCTTCCTCGCCATCGAGGGCGGCGCGAGCGCGTTGAGCGACTGGCACACCGCCCTCTACAACGCGCTGGGACTAAGCTGGGCGCCGGCGAATTTCCTCGGTTGCGTCCTCTACGGCGCATTGTTCTACGTCCCCGTCTATATCGTGACCCTCGCCGCCGGCGGCTTCGTTGAGGTCGTCTTCGCCGTCGTCCGCAAGCATGAAATCAACGAAGGCTTCCTCGTCACCAGCGCGCTGTTCCCGTTGACGCTCCCGCCAACGATCCCCCTCTGGCAGGTTGCCCTCGGCATCATGTTCGGCGTCTTCTTCGCTAAGGAAATCTTCGGTGGCGTGGGCATGAATATTTTCAATCCGGCGCTCGTGGCCCGCGCGTTTTTGTTCTTCGCGTACCCGGCGCAGATTTCCGGCGATGCCGTCTGGATCGCCGCGAGAACCGCGCCGGACACGTATTCCGGCGCGACGTTGCTCGCGCGCGCCGTGTACGGCGCGCCCGTCACGCAGCCGGACGGCACGATAGTGCAGAGCGGCGTGCAAGCGTTGCACGAGAGCGGCATTACGTGGATGCAGGCCTTCCTCGGGCTTCTTCCCGGCTCGATGGGCGAAACGTCCAAACTGTTTTGCTTGTTCGGAGCGTTTGTACTTATTTATACCGGTATCGGTTCCTGGCGCACCATGGCGGGCGGCGTCGCCGGCAGCTTCATGATGGTGATTACATTTAACCTTATCGGTTCCTCGACAAATCCGTTACTCGACGTCCCCATTCACTGGCATTGGGTCCTCGGCAGCTTCGCCTTTGCCATGGTCTTCATGGCCACCGATCCCGTCTCCAGCGCCTTCACTGCGCCGGGCCAACTCATCTACGGCTTCGCCATCGGCATGTTCGGTAGTCTCATTCGCGTCATCAATCCCGCCTATCCCGAAGGTTGGATGCTCGCCATTTTGTTCATGAATATGTTCGCGCCCTTGATTGACTGGTTCTTCAAGCAGCGCAACATCAAGCGCAGGCTCGCGCGCCATGCAGCGTAACAGTTGGCAGTACATCATCGGTTTCGCCGGCCTCATCTGCGTCTTCTGCTCCCTTCTCGTATCGACCGCCGTCGTCGCGCTCAAGGAACGCCAAAGCGCGAACGCGCTCCTCGACAAACAAAAGAAAGTATTGTGGGTCGCCGGCCTCATCGACGCTGACGCCGTGCCGGATCCTGACGAAGTGCACCGCTTATTCGAGGGGCGTGTCCACGCGCACGTCGTCAGCCTGCAAACGGGCGAAGAAGCGCCGGAGTCCGAGATTGATCCGGCCACGTACGATCAGCAGAAGGCCCTTTCCGATCCCAACGCCAGCCGCGAGGCCCCGGCGAACCCGGCCCAGGTCAAGCGGCTTCCGAACTACGCAACAATGTACCAGGTGCTGGACGAATCCGGCCGCGTCGAACTACTCATTCTCCCGGTCTACGGTAAGGGGCTTTGGTCCACCATGTGGGGCTTTGTCGCGTTGAACCGGGACACGACGACCGTCAGGGGCCTCATCTTCTACGCTCATGGCGAGACACCCGGACTCGGCGGCGAAATCGAGAACCCTCTCTGGATCGCCAAGTGGCCGGGGCGTAAGATATTCGACGAGCAATGGCGGCCAGCGATCCGGGTCATCAAGGGGCCCGCGAAGGGCGCCGAGGAAGCGCCGCACGACGTGGATGGTCTGTCCGGCGCGACGATAACGAGCAACGGCGTGACGTTTCTGCTGCGGTTTTGGCTCGGCGAAAACGGGTTCGGGCCGTACCTGGCGAAGTTTCGGGAATCCGAAGGGAGTTAGCCCATGGCGATACTCGGTAAGGCAGAACGCGCGGTCCTGTTCGATCCGCTGTTCAACAACAACCCCATCGGGCTCCAGGTGATCGGAATTTGTTCCGCGCTCGCCGTCACGACCCAGATGACCACCGCGGTCATCATGGCGCTTTCGGTGACCGTCGTTACGGGGTTCTCCAACCTTTCGGTCAGCTTGGTGCGGAACTTCACGCCTTCGAGTATCCGCATCATCGTCCAAATGACACTCATCGCCTCGCTCGTCATCGTCGTGGACCAACTCATCAAGGCCTACGCCTTCGACACGAGCAAGCGCCTCTCCGTTTTCGTCGGCCTCATCATCACCAACTGCATCGTGATGGGCCGCGCCGAGGCCTTCGCAATGGCCAATGCTCCCTGGCGCAGTTTCCTCGACGGCATCGGCAACGGCCTGGGCTACAGCCTCGTCCTGGTTTCCTGCGGATTTGTCCGTGAGATCACCGGCTCGGGCAAGTTGTTCGGCCAACCGATCTTCGTCACGGTGAATGACGGCGGGTGGTACGTTCCGAACGGTCTGATGCTGCTCTCGCCCAGCGCGTTCTTCCTCATCGGTTGCCTCATCTGGGCGCTCAGGGTATGGAAGCCCGAACAAATCGAGAAGGACGAGTGAGCCATGTTCGAACATTACCTGGGACTGTTTATTAAGAGCGTGTTCATCGAGAACATGGCGCTCGCGTTCTTCCTCGGCATGTGCACGTTCCTCGCGTGCTCGAAAAAGATCGAGACAGCGCTGGGCCTGAGCGCGGCGGTCGTTTTCGTCCAGACCATCACCGTGCCCATCAACAACCTCATCTACAACGCGGTGCTGCGCGAAGGCGCGCTCGCGTGGGTGCCCGGCGCTGGCGGCTACTTGAAGCAATTCGACCTGAGTTTCCTCGGCCTGCTCAGCTACATCGGGAGCATCGCCGCCGTCGTCCAGGTCCTCGAAATGTTTCTGGACAAATACGTGCCCAAGCTCTACGCGGCCCTCGGAATATTTCTGCCGCTCATCACCGTGAACTGCGCCATCCTCGCCGGTTCCTTGTTCATGGTCGAGCGCGACTACACCTTCGGCGAGAGCGTCGTCTACGGCGTCGGGAGCGGCGGCGGCTGGGCGCTTGCCATTATCGCGATGGCCGCGGTGCGCGATCGCATGGCCTACAGCAATGTTCCCGCCAGCTTGCGCGGGCTCGGCATGTCGTTCATCCTCGCCGGGTTGATGGCCATCGGGTTTATGAGTTTCGGCGGAATACAACTCTAGTCGTCGTCATTGGGGGCGGTAACGTCATGGGCGTCAGTATGCTGATCACCATCGGGTTCAGCATGTTCATGTTCACATTCATGATCCTGGCCTTCGTCGCCGTGCTCATCGTCGCCAAGAACAAGCTTGTGACCGTCGGCAACGTGCGGATAGTCGTCAACGGCGATACCGAGCACGCCCTCAATGTCGCCGGCGGCGGGACCCTCCTCGGCGCGCTGGCCGAACAAAAGATTTTCATCCCCTCGGCCTGCGGCGGCAAAGGCAGTTGCGGCGTGTGCAAGGTGAGGGTCCTCGAAGGCGGCGGCGCATTTCTCCCCACCGAAAAAAACTTCATCAGCCGCGGCCTGGAACGCGAAGGCGTCCGCCTCTCCTGCCAAATCAAAGTCAAGCAAGACTTGCGCATCGTCGTGCCGGACGAGGTCTTCCACGTCCGCAAGTGGAAGTGCAAAGTCCGCTCGAACCACAACGTCGCCACCTTCATCAAGGAACTCGTCCTCGAACTCCCCGCGGGCGAGGAAGTCCCCTTTCGCGCGGGCGGGTACATTCAGATTGAGTGCTCGCCGCACCACGTCGATTTCAAGGACTTCGACATCGAACCCGAATACCGCGGCGACTGGGACAAATTTAACCTCTGGCGATACGCCTCCGACTGCAAGGAGAGCGTCTTCCGCGCCTTCTCGATGGCCAACTATCCGGATGAAAAGGGCGTCATCCTGCTCAACATCCGCATCGCCACGCCGCCACCCAAAGTCGCCGACGCGCCCCCAGGCATCATTTCGTCCTACACGTTCGGGCTTAAGCCGGGCGATGAAGTTACCATTTCCGGTCCCTACGGCGAGTTCTTCGCAAGAGACACCGGGAACGAGATGATTTTCGTCGGCGGCGGCGCGGGCATGGCGCCCATGCGTTCCCACATCTTCGACCAATTCCGCCGCCTGCACACCGGCCGCAAAGTTACGTTCTGGTATGGCGCGCGCAGTCTGCGCGAAGCGTTCTATATCGAGGATTTCAACGCCATCGCCGCCGAAAACAAGAACTTCACCTGGAACTTGGCCCTGTCCGAGCCGCTCCCGGAAGACAACTGGACCGGCTACACCGGCTTCATCCACCAAGTCCTGTTCGATAACTATCTCAAGGGCCATCCCGCGCCCGAAGACTGCGAGTACTACATCTGCGGTCCGCCGATGATGAACACCGCCGTCATCAACATGCTCCACGGCCTTGGCGTCGAGGATGAAAACATCCTCTTCGACGACTTCGGCGGCTAACCCCAATTCCGGCCGCCACCGTAGCGCCTGCCTCGCCGAGGCCGGCGCAGCCTCACCCCAAGATCCACGATTCACCCAAATCTAACCCGCCATTCAGTCAAACGCCCGCCGCGATTCCGCTATACTCACAACACAATGAAACACGGATTCCTCATCGACATGGACGGTGTCATCTACCGCGGCGCGGACGTCATCCCCGGCGCGGACCGCTTCGTGCGCATGCTCCGCGAGCGCGACGTCCCCTTCATGTTTCTCACCAACAACAGCCAGCGCACCCGCCTCGACGTCGCCACCAAGCTCCGCCGAATGGGCTTCGACGTCGAGGAACACCACGTCTTCACCTGCGCCATGGCCACCGCCCGTTGGCTCGCGCACCAAGGCCCCGGCGCCTGCGCCTACGTCATCGGCGAAGGCGGCCTCCTCACCGCGCTCAACGACAACGGCATCGCCATCGTCGATCACGACCCCGACTACGTCGTCGTCGGCGAAGGCCGCACGCTCAACTTCGAGAACATCGAGGCCGCCGTCGGCATGGTCCTCAACGGCGCGAAACTCATCGCCACCAACCTCGACCCCAACTGCCCGACGCCCCTCGGCATGCGGCCCGGATGTGGCGCAATCATCTCCATGCTCGAAACCGCCACCGGCGCGAAGGCCTTCAGCGTCGGTAAGCCCAACCCCATCATGATGCGCATGGCCCGCAAAGAACTTGACCTCGACACCGCCGAAACCACCATGATCGGCGACACCATGGAAACCGACATCCTCGGCGGCGTCCAACTCGGGTTCCGCACCGTTCTCGTCCTCACCGGCGGCACCCAAAACAAAGACCTCTCCCGCTACGCCTACCAGCCCGACCTCGTCGTCGACTCCATCCATGACCTCTGCACCGACGAATTCATCATGGCCTCCCCCGAACACGCCGTCCTCACCCGCGACTGAAGACCCTTCGCGGGGCACCACGTATTGTGGTGGGCAGAAGTTGCCGCATTGAGGCCCTCCCGCAATCGTTTGGTCATCTTTTTAACACCTCCAGATCGGGGTCACGACCGTCTTCGTCGATTTTGCTCGAAAATACTTTCCTGAAGAAACAAAGGTATCTAGGTTTTCGAGTTTTTGAAGTGCAACCACGGAGCCACCGAGATCACTGAGGACACAGAGAGTTGAAGACGTGAGCACCCCCTATATATAGAGCCAAACGTGTTGACCTAAAATTTTGAAAAAGGGCCGGAAAATGGGGCTGGAATGCGTGTTTACGTGCCCGCAGATGACGCAGACAGACGCAGATGAGAAGTACTTCGCAAGGCGGGAGGACACATGGGTGCGCGACCGTCTGAGACAACCTTCAGTCCATCAGTGTCGATCTGTGGCTGAAATACGTTGCCCGACCCCAGCCCACCTTACTTCCGCCTACACCCGCGAAAGAACGGGTATACAAGGGTCTCTACGTCGCATCTCGTGCCTGTCGTCACTGGTGTAGGATAGCGTGGCGGTCACGCTGGGGGCTCGGAATAAATGCGAATCGCACGACTCGTCATCGTCGTCCTGGCAGGCATTCCGTTCGCGTCGTCCTCCGGCCACGCCGCCCAATTGAGCGAAGAGGAGGCACTCAATTTACTGGACGCCGCATTCGCACGGCCTGGAGATGCCACGAAATTGACGCGCGTATTCCGAGATGTGCCGATGGATCGCGAGGTGGCGTTCCAGCTCGCTGAAAAGACGGTCTCCATCATGCCATCGGCGAACGGTCAATTGAATCAGGATGAAATCGAAGCGCTCGCCGAAGAGTTGCGCGCCATTCTTCGGAAATATCCACCAATCGACCAGGTGGCATGGATCGGCTACCACTCGGTGGCGTTTGCGTTCGGTAATCTTGGTCGCCTGAACGATGCTGAAAAAACACTGCTGACGTTGCGGTCTGCGGCCAAGAGCATTCCCAGCGAAGCGCTTGCGGCCCCGAACTCGCGATACGCGTGGGTGGAACCTGCTTCCGCGCAGATAGATCAGTTCCTGCCTCCCGGCGTTCTGGGGCTCGCGCATGCCAATCGCCTGCTTCAGATGGTTCGCGGCGACGCCGCACTCGAGGAGAATATTCAACGATGGATTCGCCGGAGCCAAGAGCAATTAGCGACGAATCTCAATGCCTACAAAGACCGCTTTGAGGAAGAATTGCGCATCATACGGGAGGACGGCTCAAAGGGGATTTGGCATTGTCTGAATTCCGGCCAAATGATCGTTATGTTGTTGGAAGCGGGCCGGGTTGAAGATGCCGAAGAGCTGATGGTCGATCTGTGGAACGGACTCGAAAATGTTTCCTACGATCCAAATGAACCGTCATGCAAGCTCGGTCTTGCCGAGACGATTGTCGCGTATTGGCGGCGCTTGGGTTTTGATCCTGTCTCACGTGTAAAGATTCTCAAGTCCGGCTACGACGCCGGCCCAAGCCTCGTCACGGCGCTAGCCGATGCGGCGGCGGTGACACCTAATTCCGCGCCACAATTGTGGCATGCGCTCGGAAGTTACGCACTCGCCGAGATCGTGGACTCGCCTCGGGGTACGTTCACCAATCCCGACTATCGCTGGCTGGGTACGGGCCGACTGGAGAACGGTGTCCTGAATGTCCGTGCAAGTGACGGCGCCGATGGATTGCCAGGCGAATTCCGATCGGCCGATCCGTTCACCGTCCTTCATGTGCTGATGCCTTTCTATCGTGCGCCGGTGTCCCTCGAAATCGTCGGGGATATGAGCTCGTCCCGGGACCTTAGCTTCCTGGTTCGCCGTAATGCGTCGTTGCGGTACACGCTCGATACCATCGCTCAACGCAATCCTGGACGTTTCCGGTGGACCGAGTTATCCGGTATCGTCTCCATCGTTGCCGGACGGGTGCCGCCAGGCTACGTAAACAAATTGGAACTACCCATCGATTTGACGTTCAAGAACAAGTCTCTCATCGAGGCGTTTCTCGAATGGTCGGCGGCAGTGAACCGGGCCGCCGGAGACGGCGGTAGTCTGAAATTCCAGATCGACGCGGTGGAGAATTTGGTCAACCCCGAGCCGGTCTATTGGGACAACAAAACGATTTCGTACGACGCAACGCACGTGCTCGCGCGTGAAGCCGCCTGCGCAATCTTAGCGGCTGCTCCCGCCGAGGCTATCTACTGGCAAACGACTTATCAGGATACGTCTAATGGCCGCCGGGACGATATCTTTACTCTTTCAGTGCGAGGAGATTCGAATTGCAGTCCACAGGATCACGTGCAATGGCAGATCCGCCTTTACGGAACCGATGTATTTCCGCGTAGTCGGCTCGAAAGTCGAGGCTTCGGCAACATCCAACGCGACACCGGAAGCCCTGCCGCAGTCCAGTGGTGACGCTCGTCTATTCGTCAAGCCAAAGCAAAGCGATTGCCCGGCATCGCTTACGAAAACTTGTAAACCGGGGTCGCGATCACTATCCGGCTTACTCTTGCTCGTGATGAGGGCCTGGATGTGCTCCACGGTCTCCGGAGAGAAATATTGTTCTCCGGTTTCGCGGCACACGCGCGCTGGCACTTGCTCGATGAGGACGAACTCACCGTCTTGCTCGAGCGCGTAGGTCACGTGGGTTTCGACGATGGTTTTCATTCCTTCACTCCGTAAACCTGCTCGCGTGAGGTATCCGTGGAATTTTCCGGCTTTCGTTTTCTGTATTGCACGCCGTCGAGATTCTTGAAGTCGGCATCCTGAATCCAAAGGGTCGCATCGTGGGCCCGGGCCGTGGCCAACATTGGAGATACCTTTGCGGTTCCTGGTTGGATTCACCGGCCCTCGTGCTATAATTCGGCGAATTTCGCATCGGGAACTTTCCGTTTCGACGGGATATGAATAGGGTTACTGACAGTGTCTAGCGGGGAGTCTAAGGTCATGGCGGAAGGGTTGGCCGCGCGGCGCACGGCTGGGGGTGCGGTGTTGCGCGTCCTGGAACGGGACCAGCGTCTGTTCCGGGAATTGAAGGATGAAGATTTGATGCTGGAACACGCGGGCGGGTCGGAACCGGCGTATGAAGAGCTGGTCCGGCGCCACCAGAAGGGCGTGCTCAATTATATGTACCGGATGGTGCAGAACCGCCACGTGGCGGAGGAACTGACGCAGGACGTTTTCCTGGCGTTGGTGCGGAACGCGGTGCGGTATCAGCCGACGGCGAAGTTTACGACGTATTTGTACGCGATTGCCTCGAATATGGTCTCGAAGGAATGGTTGCGCAGGAAGCGTCGCCCGAAGGTGTTCAGCCTTTTCGGCTGGGCGAAGGAGGGCGACGAACCGGGCTTCAATCCCGTCGAGCATGCGGCGGATGCACGGGCCGATACGTTGGCGGCGTTTCGGCGCGGGGAAGTCTCCGAGGCGGTGAACGAGGCGTTGCAGCATCTGCCGGAACATCAGCGCGAAGCGTTCGTGTTGCGGCGTTTTGAGGACATGTCGTACGAAGATATCGCGCAAGTGACGCAAGTGCCGGTTGGGACGGCGAAATCGCGGGTAGTACGGGCTGAGCGGGCGCTGCGGCCGTTGCTAGAAGCGTTCCGGGAATACGTGTAGGCGGGTATGACAAAAGAACATCCAAGCGAGGCGAGACTGTTTGAGTACGCCGAGGCGCTGCTCGATGGCGGGCCGTTGCCGAAGGCGTTGGGTGGGCACGTTGCGGCGTGTTCGGTGTGCCGCGCACGCGTCGAGTCGGTCCGTGCGTCGTTGGCCTACGCCGGGAACTCGCGAGAGCTCGAACCTTCGCGCGAGATGACCGCGCGCATTCTCTTGACCGCAAGGAACGAGCGGCGCAGGAACGATGCGCGGGCAATGCGGCAGGTAGTATTGCGGCGGGCGTCGAAGGTCGCCGGCGTCGCCGCGTTTGCGATCGTTGCGACGTTGACGTACCGCTCGGTGATGAGCGCGCCGGCATTGGCACAGGCGCCGGCAATTGTAGAGCAGACCGCGGCAAGCACCGTTGACTCAACGGTGTTCGCGGATCGGGTGGCGACGTTAAGCGCTTCGAGCGCGGAGGAGACGGTGCTGAGCGGGGCGGTGATGGCGTCATATTGGCAGCCGCGGCGGCCTTTGGAAAAGGCGCAGCTTCGCGCGGTAAAGGAACTCGAGGACGATATTTCGGAGGCGCTCGAGGCGGTGCAGGAGAACCCGGGGCTTGCTCGTGCGGCGAGCGTGGTGTCGAGCGCTCGGCAGCGGCGCGCGGACACGATGAAAGCGTTGTTCGTCGCGAGAAGTCTATAATCGCTGCATGAGACAACCGTGCGGGTCGAGGGCCAAGGCGGCGGTCTTGGCCTGTTTTGTTTGTTGGGGGTCGCTTGCGCAAGACGCGCCGCCTGCTGATCCGCCGCCCGTGCCCACGGAAGCGCCGGCGCAAGAGCCTGCGCCACAGCCTTCGGCTGAAACACCCGCCGCAGTACCGCCGGCGGATATACCGGCGGAAACGCCTGCGCCGGAGGAACTATCGGCGGCGGCGCCTGCACCAGCGCCGGTGGCGCCACTAGAGTCCCTTCCCTCGCCGGAAGAAACGCCTGCGCCCGCGGCGGTGGATTTCACAGGTCTGCTCACGTTTACGCGCACTTGGGAGCAGCAGTTTCCCGCGGCGGAACCACCGCGCATCGACGTGTCCCACAAGCATGGGCCGTTGCTGGTTCGGGTATGGGACCAGCCGCTCGTGCGCGCCACGGCGACCATGACGGTTGGCGCTCTGGATCAGGCCGTGGCTCAGCAATTCGCTGATGCAATTATCGTTCAAGCCGAGCAGGAGGGCCCCCGGCTTCTGTTCGTTTCGACCTATCCGAGTGGGGACGGTACGCCCGCAATCGGGGCATACACGATGGAACTGTCGTTGGACGTTCCGAGAGCGTCGTCGCTGTCGGTGCGAAATGAATTCGGTGACACGAACGTGGTTGGGATAAACGGGCAATTGACGCTCAACTCCGTATTCGGCGCGGTCGAATTGCGCAACATTGGCGGTGTAGCGCGGGTGTTTGCGAAGGGCGAGTTCCCGTTCGTGGCGCGCGGACTGTTGCAAGGGGGGACGTTTGTGCTGCGCGGATCCGCCGCAGTGTTTTCCGAGTACTCGGACGCGCTCGTAGTCCGGAGCACGTCGGGCGCCGTCGAGGTGCGTAACCCTGGGGCTGCGAGCGAGTTGGACGTCACGGCGGATTTCTGCCCGGTGCACGTCTACGTGCCCGAGGGCGCAGCGCCGAGCCTGTACTTCGCCGCGCAGGAGGGCGCGATTGAATCCGAAATCGAACTCGAGCGGGACGCATGGGGCACGAATCTTCTGGCGCGTAAGTTGATCGACACGGCGACGCAGCGCATCACGGTGCATTCGTCGTTTGAAAAGATTTACGTCCATCAGGAAAGCGCGCAACCTGCCCCCGCGCCCGTGGTCAACGAAAGCGCGCAGAGCGTGCAGGAGCCCATCGGGCCGGTGGAGCTTCCGATCGCGGCGGACGGCGTGTTGCTGGTGCAGTCCGCCATCGGCGACGTCCGGGTCCAGGCCGGAGACGTTGCCACGGTAACGATTACGGCCGCGAAGCACGCGCGGCTCGGTGACATCGCGCAAGCCCCGGCCGCGCTGGCGCTGTTGGGCTTCGAAACGGGCCAGGCCGCGGACGGCGCGCTGACTGTAACGACCAGTGTTGGCGAAGGCATGGCGCAGTTGACGGCGAGCGACTACCGGATCGATTTGCAGATCGTGTGTCCGCGGACGATAACGGTGCGCCTGAAATGCGAAGAGGGGCACACGAACGTTTCGGGTACCGCGGGCGCCGTCGTGGTCGAGCAGGGGCGCGGACTCGTCGAGATCACGGACACGAAGGGAAGCCTGGACTTGTCGAGCCGGCTTGGCGACGTTACCGTGGTCAATTCGGCTGGCCCCGTCGCCCTACGCGCTACCGCCGGTACGGTTTCACTGCGGGAGGTATTGGCCTCCGCTGAAGTGCGGTGCGCTGCGGGCACTATCGTCGTGGACACACCCAGGGCGGGTCTGTTGGCCGCCGCGCAGAAGGGCGACGTGCGCGTGATCGCGGCAGCAGGTATCTTCGGCGATTTCGACATCAAGACCGAGGACGGCAGCATAAACGTTCTCGCTCCGGAAGTCCCCAATGCCAACTTTCACTTGAGCACGTACGGCGGCAGCGTGCACAGCCGCCTTCCGATATCCGGCACCCAGGTCGGGGACGTGCAGTCGTTTCAAACCGAGCCAATCAGCGATGCGCCCCGCGTGTTCCTCGAAGCCAAGCGCGGAAATATCTACCTCGACTGACGTAGAATTGGCGTCGTTGTTTGTGTGACGCCCCTCGGTTTGTCGAGCCGATCATTGAAGGGAGCGAGTACGATGCTACACATGGCGCGCCCGGCCCATCCGGGACAATTCGTGAGGATGGAAGTGATCGGACCGCTCGGCCTCACCGTTACCGAAGCCGCTAAAGTCCTTGGCGTGACGCAGCCCGCGCTTTCCGCTCTGCTCAACGCGCGCGCGGCGATTTCTCCGGAAATGGCGCTGAGGATAGAACTGGCCTTCGGCCCCCAATGGATACGCTTCTCCGCATGCAGGCGGCTTACTCGGCGGCGAAAGTAAGGAACGACTCCAAACATATCAAGGTTAAGCGATACGTCGCGCGGGCCGGCAGCCGAGGGCGGCCGCCCCCCACTCGCTCGGCGTAACGCGCGACGCTATGCTTTGTTGGTAGGAAGAATTCAGCGTATGATGTTTAGCGGACATGTGCCTCGGAGGATCGGACCATGAGATTGTCGGCGATGCTTATTGCATTCGTGTTGTTCACCGCGCCGGTAACGTCGTTCGCGCAAGGTGCCCCCATGCCGGAAGAGAACACCGGGCCGAAAGTCGGCGCGAAGGCGCCGGAGTTCACACTCAAGGACCAGAACGGCGCGGACCGAGTGCTCGCCGACTTCCTCAAGGAAGGCAAGGTCGCGCTGGTGTTCTACCGATCGGCGGACTGGTGACCGTACTGCAAAAAGCAACTGGTCGAGTTGCAACAACGTTCGGAAGAGTTGAAGGCCGCTGGAATCGTCGTCGTTGGAATAAGCTACGATTCGGTCGACGTATTGAAAAAATTCTCGGATGCGAACAAAATTTCGCTTCCACTTTTGTCAGATGAAGGCAGCAAGACGATTGATGCGTTCGGCATCCGTAACAAGGAGATGGCCGGGAAGGGCAAGTTCGACGGCATCCCGTATCCGGGCACGTACGTGTTGGACGCAAAAGGCGTCGTGCGGGCGAAGTTGTTCATCGAGAAGTATCAGGAGCGGCATCCGGTGGACGCGTTAATCGAGGCCGCGAAGACGATAGGCGAATAATAGTCCAGCGTTGCTGGTTACAAAACGGGAGGTACGGGAAATGAACGCAAGTTGGAGAATAGTGGTAGGGCTGGCGGCGTGCGCGCCGTTGGCGTTGGCCGACGCCACGCCCTCGCAGCAGGTAACGTGGGCGAAGGACGTGATGCCGATCGTCCAGGAGAATTGCCAGGGGTGCCATCGCCCCGGGCAGATCGGGCCATTCTCGCTGATGAGCTTCGACGAGGCGAGGCCTTGGGCGAAATCAATCAAGCAGAAGGTGTCGGCACGGCAGATGCCGCCGTACTTCGCGGATCCGGCGTCGCTGCCGATGAAGGGCGACTTGAACTTGTCGCAAGGCGAGATGGACACGTTCGCCGCGTGGGTGGATCAGGGCGCCAAGTTAGGCAACGAAGCGGACCTACCCGCGCCGAGGAAGTTCGAGACCTTCGAGGGCGGCTGGCAACTGAAAAAGCCGGACGTGGTCATGCAGATGCCCGAACCGTTTGGTGTCGGCGCGGGCCAGGACGATTTGTATCAGTGCTTCAGCGTGCCGTTCGGACTGGACCAGGACGTATGGCTAAAGGGCGTCGAATTCAAGCCGGACAACACGAAGGTCGTCCACCATTTCATCCTGTTTGAGGACAAGTCTGGCAAGTTCAAGGAATACGACGCCGAGACACCCGAACCAGGCTGCGAATGCGCCGACATGGAAAAGGTGTTGCAGGGCACGAGCATGATCAAGATGTGGGCCCCTGCGAACGTGCAGCCGTTTCCGCCGGTTGGCGTGGCGCAGCGCGTCCTGAAGGGCAGCAACCTGATCCTTCAAGTTCACTACCACAACGTCACCGGCGAGGACCAATCAGACCAATCGAGTTTCGCGTTTCACTTGGCGCAGCCGGGCGAAACGATCATGAAGGAAATCCGGGGCCAGTTGGTCGTGCAGCCGAACTTGAACATCAAGGCCGGCGATCCCGCGTCCAAATTTCAGGCGACGTACAAGACGCCGAAGGACATCACGCTATTTTCGTCGGGCGTACACATGCACTACCGCGGCAAGGACATGGGCATGTGGGCGAAGCGTCCCGGAGATACAGACGAAACGACGATCGTCTGGGTGCCGCGTTACGATTTCAACTGGCAGCTTACGTATGAGTTCACGCAGCCGTGGAAAGCGCCCGCGGGGACCGAGTTCACGATGCGGTGCACGTTCGATAACTCAGCGAACAACCCATTCAACCCAGACCCAACGGTGGACGTGCATTGGGGCCTGTACAGCACGCAGGAGATGGCGTTCTCCGGATATTCGTACACACTTGATGAAGAGGCATTGAACATCACGCCCGTGATGCCTGCGCCCGAAGTGCTCTCACGATTCTCCGGATCCACGAAGGCCGTATCAGGCGACTAAACGCGACAACTTAGGCGATCCAAAGCCCGGCCGAACATGGCCGGGCTTTTCATTCTGCGACGAGGATATCGAGCGTTTGGCGATGAAGCGCGGCATTCGCCGACGCGACCACCGTCCCCCCGAGCATCGGTACATCCCCATACAGATCGGTGACGACGCCGCCGGCGCGTACGATAATTGGGATGAGGGGAATGATGTCGTAGGGTTGGAGCATCGACTCGACGACGAGGTCGACCGTGCCGAGCGCGAGCAGGCAGTACGAGTAGCAGTCGCCGCCCCAGCGGTGCAGCCGGCAGCGGGTGCTTAGCTCTTCGTAGCGCCGCGCGAATTCAGGATCGATGAACATCGTGTGGTGCGTGCTGTAGAGCACGGCGTCCGCGAGGGCGGCGTCCGCTCGGCACTGAAGGGGGGTGCGTTCGCTCAGATGATCAAGCCACGCGCCGCCGTGGTGCGCGGCGAAGGTCTCGCCCGTGAAGGGCTGGTGCATGATGCCGGCGGCGGGCTTGCCGTCGACAACGAGGCCGAGCAAGATCCCCCAGCAGGGCATGCCGGAGATGAACGCGCGGGTGCCGTCGATGGGATCGATGATCCAATACGTGTCGCCGCCACCGGTGTCGCCGTGTTCTTCGCCGACGATGCGGTGGTCCGGGAAACGTTGGCCGATGCGTTCGCGAATGAGCGTCTCGATTTCCGTGTCGGCCTTGGTGACGGGATCGTAGAACACGCCGGGGCGCTTGTCCTTCACGTCCATCGGTTTTCGGAAGTACCGGAGCGCGATGTCGCCGGCTTCGCGCACGGCGTCGAGCCCCACGGCAAGGCACTGTTCGATTTCGACGTGCGTCATTTTTTCTTTCGTCCTATGGCGTTGAGCGCGCGGAAGATGGGCCGGTTGTTTTTGAAAGCCGCAAGGAACTGCGGGAACATTTCGTCGTAGCGGTCGCGGGCCTCGAGGCGCGGTTCGAACACGCGCCGAATCGGCACGAGCTTGTGGAATTCGTCGAAGCCGAGGAGGCCGAGCCGTTGGAATGCGAGAAGGCCCGCGCCGACGCAGGTCGTGTATTGCGGCTGCTCGAGCTGATGCACGGGCAGATCCAACACGTCGGCCATGATTTGTGACCAGTCGTCCGATTCGGCCCCGCCGCCGTAGTAGAGCACGTGGGTAAAGTCGCGCTTCGCGAACTTCTCGACGGGCCCGCGCAACCAGCGCAGGTTCATCGCGACGCCCTCGAGCACGGCGCGCGCCATATGCGCGCGGGTGGTCTGCATGCTGAGGTTGAGAAAGCCGCCGCGCATGCGGGCGTCCGCGGCGGGTGCGATCGACCCGCTCATCCACGGGAGGAAGAGCAGTCCACCGCTGCCGGGCGGAATGGGGCCGATGGCGCGGCCCAGCGCGGCGAATTGCTGTTCATTCGAGAGATGGCCGAAGTCGTCCTCCGCGAAAATGAGGTGCTTGAGGAAATGTTCGAGCGCGCCGCCGCCGATGCCGTTTTCGGCCATGACGAAGTAGGTATTGGGCACGGGGCTGGGCATGCTCAGAATCGCGTGACGGATGTCGGTGCGTTTGAAGTCGACGTGGGTGATCATCACGCTCGTGCTGCCGACGGAAACTGCGGCGTGGTTGCCGGTGAAGGCGTAAGTCCCCATGCCGCCGGCCTGCGTGTCGTTGAGTCCGATGATGATTTTCGTCTCCGGCGAAAGGCCGATCTCTTCGGCGACATCGGGGAGAATCTTTCCGAGAATCGTGTCGAACGGGAGAATATCTGGCAGCTTCTCCTCGTCAATCGCGGAGATTCGGATCAGGCCGGGGTGATAGCCCGTCGCGTCGAGCCGCCGGTTGTCGGTCGATAGAAACATGAGGGCGTTGCCTTGATTGGTCGCGCAGACGCCGGAGAATTTGAGCGTGAGGAAGTCCATCGGCTCGAGGAATTTGTGCGTGCGCGCGTAGATGTCCGGCAGCGCGTATTTGACCCAGCGGACGTGCGAAAGCGATTCGCCGCCGGACAATGGCGGGAGTCCGTGGACACGCAGCCAGCGCAGGGTATGCAGGGGCGAGTTCGCGCGTTTCGGGAACCCAGCAAGTTGCTTCAGTCGCGGCACGGCCCCGCGCTGGTCCATCCAGACAATCATGTTCATCGTCGGTCCGCCGGCGGCGTCGATGGGCACGACGGAGGAGTATTGGCTGCTGCAGATCACCGCGAGCACGTCTTCGCGGCGGACGTTCGCGTAGGCGAGCGCGCCCTTGCATGCGGCCTTCGAGGCGTCCCAGACGGCGCGCGGGTCCTGCTCGACACCGTCGTGCGGAAGGAACGTCGTCTCGACGTGCGCGCGCGCGGTGGACAAGATGCGGCCGGAGTTGGTCACGACGGCGGCCTTGGGGCCGCTCGTGCCGAGGTCAATCGCGAGGACGCATTTTTCGGTGGCGGGCATGAAGTAAACCGGGAGCGAACGGCGGACAGGGAACTCTAACGAGGCTACATTCGATGGGGCAACTTACGATTCAACTGAAATGAGGTACACTGCGGGCCTTCAAGCGCGGAACTATGGAAACCTCAACGTACATTGACAGCAGGGCCGGGTGGTGGGTCGTGTTTGGCGCGTTCCTCGCGCAGACGATCACGGCGGGCGTCGCGTTTTTTGTGATGGCCGCGCTGCTCGGCCCAATCGTGGAGGACACGGGTTGGTCGTTGACGGAAGTGTCGTACGGCCTGACGCTGTGGGGCCTGAGCGCGGCCATATTCAGTCCGCTGTGCGGCTGGCTCATCGATCGGTTCGGGCCGCGGCGGATGATGCTGTTCGGGACGGCGGTGCTGTTCATTACGACGTATCTCATGGCGAAGGTGACGGCGCTTTGGCAATTGTATGTGTTGCTGTGCATCTCGCCGATTGGGGGCATGTCGAACACGTACATCCCGGTGGCGACGGTGGTGTCTCAATGGTTCGAGCGGCGACGAGGGATCGCGACGGGCCTGGCGATGCTGGGCATTGGCGTGGGCGGGGCGGTCTTTCCCGTTATTGCGAATACCCTGGCGCACAACCACGGCTGGCGGACGGCGTACACCTACATCGCGTACATGACGCTGATCGCGTTCGTGCCGATCGCGCTGTTAATCCGATCGCCGAAGGGAGCATCCAGCGCAGCGGCGAACCACGCATTGGCGGCTGCAAAAGATATCCCGGATCTAACGTTGCGCGAGGCGGTATTCACGCGAAGTTTCTGGGGGCTGAGTCTGGGCGACGCGCTGACCGGCTTGGTCTTTGCGATCTTCAATCTGCATCTGGTCTTCTACCTGACGCGCGACCTGGGCGGAGACGGACCGGCGACGCAAGTGTACAGCGTGCTTCAATTGTGTCTTGCCGGCGGCGTGTTGCTGTTTGGTCCGCTCGGCGACCGCTTCCGATTCACTCGCGTGCTTGTGCTGTGTTACTTCCTGCCGACGCTGGGGACCGCGTTGCTGCTCGCGCCCGGCGCGGGGTTCGCGCTCGGGATGGCGTTTGCACTCGTGGCCGGTTTGCCGGGCGGCGGGCGTACGGCCCTGTTTCCCATGGCGATCGTGAACAGTTTCGGCGAAACGCACATGGCCGCGATCTATGGCCTGAGCAACACCTGCTTCATGCTCGGCAACGCGATCGGGCCATCGCTCGCCGCGCGAATCTACGACGACACGGAGAACACGCGCATTGTGTATGCGGTGTGCGCGGGGATTTTGGTGGTGTCCGCGGGGCTGGTGTCGCTGATTCGCGATGAACGGCCCCTTCGGCGACGGAGTAAGGCCGCGTGAACATTCTTGTCGTCGCGGACATTCACTACAGCCTCAAGCAATTCGATTGGCTTCTCGAACGCGCGGTGGGCTACGAGGCCGTCATCATCGCCGGGGACCTGCTCGACTTGCAGGGGCACGCCACGATGGATGCTCAGATTGTCGTCGCATCGAAATACCTGAAGCGGCTGACCTCGTTGACGACCGTCATCGCAAGTTCCGGAAACCACGACGGGGACGTGCAGACGCAATCGGGCGAGTACGTCGCCGAGTGGCTGAAGGAGGCCGGAGGCGGACGGCTGTACGTCGATGGACAGAGCGTGGTGTTCGGCGACACGTTGGTGACGATCTGTCCGTGGTGGGAGGGGGCGCGCGGGCGGGCAGACGTGGAGCGCTTTCTCGAAGCGGAAGAACTACGCCGGGTGAGGCGCTGGATTTGGGTGAACCACGCGCCGCCGAACGATTCGCGCGTGAGTTGGACCGGCAAGAAGTTTTTCGGCGAGACGGAAGTGAATGCCCTCGTGCAACGGTTCAAGCCCGACGCGATCATCTCGGGGCACGTCCACAACTCGCCGTTTTTTCCCCAAGGATCGTGGTTCGATCTCGTGGGGAAGACGTGGGTGTTCAACCCGGGCCGGCAAATGGGATCGATCCCCGCCTATATAGAGTTGGATCTCGCGGCCTGGCGCGCGGGGTGGGTATCAGAGATGGACGAACAGCAGTTTAGTTTGGACGATCTCGAGGCCGTGGGCCGCTCGCTGACGTAGCAACTCGAGCTCGCTCAGTTCGCGCCTTGATCGATCCAATCAGCTCGCCACGACGAGCGCGCGAATCGGAGGAGCGAGTGCCTGGTTTGCTCTTGGCGGCGGGTGAAAGAACAACGTTGCGCCGCGTCTGAGCAATTTGTAGTATGCGTTGCTTTCTTCGGGGATTCTGCTTTACAGATATGAACGCTTGCTGGATATTCCTACCACCATCATGACAGAACTATCCGCATGGGACCGCATGGCGCGGCGCTACGCCCAGTGGGTAATCCGCTGGCGCTGGGCGGCGATTGGCGTTTCCGTGCTGCTTTTTCTTGGGGCGGCAGCGGGGCTGCGAAATGGTCTGGCGATTAGCGATAACTATCGGATTTTTTTCGATCAGGACAATCCGCACCTAAAAGCGCTCGACCAACTCGATGCGACGTACGCAAAGGAAGAGGTCATCCTCTTTGTGCTTGCGCCGAAGGACGGAAACGTCTTCACGCGCGGCACGCTCGGGGCAATCGAGGAGCTGACCAAGGCGGCGTGGCAGATCGCGTATTGCCAGCGCGTCAATTCGATCACGAACTTCCAACACACCCGCGCCGAAGGCGATGACATTATCGTCGAAGACCTCGTCGAGGGCGCAGCGGATTTATCAGACGAAAACTTGGCGCGTGTGCGCGAGACTGCCGTCAACGAACCCCTGCTGCAATCCCGGTTGATTTCGGCGAAGGGCCACGTTACCGCCGTCGCCGCAACACTCGTGTTACCCGGTTTGAAAGGCGGCGAACGCGCCGCGCCGATCGGGGACGCGCGGACCATCGTGTCGGAGTTCGAGAAAAATCATCCCGATATCCGGGTGGTCATAACCGGCGGGGCGGTGTTGTCGCAGATGTTCTCCGACTACACCAACAAGGACATGGCGACGCTTACGCCGCTGATGTACCTCGTTATATTCGTCCTGCTTGGCGTCTCTTTTCGAAGCATTTCAGCGACGGTCGGCGCGTCGCTCGTCGTCATCATGTCGGTCGCCTCCGGGATGGGCCTGACGGCGTGGTGCGGTCTGAATTTTTCGGCGGTGGCGTCGGCCATGCCGACCGTGGTGATGACGCTGGCGGTGGCGGACTCGGTGCATGTAATCGCCACAATGCTCGCCTTCATGCGCGAGGGCAAGGCCAAGCGCGAGGCGCTCGCCGAGGCCCTGACTGTGAACGTGGGGCCGATGATCGTGACATTTGCGACGACGTTGATGGGCTTCCTAAGCATGAATTTCAGCACCGTGCCGCCGCTGCGCGATTTCGGAAACATGACCGCGATGGGCCTGACCGCGGCGTTTATCTATTCGCTCCTTTTCTTGCCTGGGTTTATCGCCGTCGCGCCGCTGCGCGCGCGGCAACGGCCCGCCAATAGCGCGTCCGCTGTGAAGTCGACGGGGGATTGGGTCATTCGCCATCGGCGGCTGATGCTCTGGGGCCCGCTCGCCGTGTTGATCGTGCTCGGGGCGGGCATTCCGCTGAACGAATTCAAGAACAATTGGGTGCGATGGTTCAAGGAATCAACGCCGTTCCGGCAGGACCTTACATTTGTCACGCAGAACCTATCAGGCATCAACGCGCTCGAGTTTTCGGTCCCCGCCAACGGGCCTTCGGGGATCAGCGATCCGGAGTACCTCAAGGCGCTGGACGAATTCGCAGCGTGGTATCGCGCGCAGCCGCATGTGGACCACGTGAGCACGATCACGGACGTGTTCCGGCGTCTGAATATGAACATGCACGGAGACGACCCGAAGTCGTACACCATTCCCGAGGGCCGCGAACTCGCCGCGCAATATCTCCTGTTATACGAAATGTCGTTGCCGTTCGGCATGGACCTGAACAATCAAGTCAACGTGGACAAAAGCGCGACGCGGGTGCAGGTCATCACCGAAGACGTGGATTCGGACGTGATGAATGCCATGGCGCGCGCGGGCGAGGCCTGGCTGCGCGACAATGCCCCGGCATACATGCAAAGCCACGCCACCGGGAACGGCGTGATGTTTGCAAGCATCGCCACCGATACCATGAAAAGCATGGCGTACAGCACCCCCGCCGCCCTGGCGTTCGTGTCGCTTACGCTAATCGTCCTCTTCCGCAGCGTGCGGTACGGACTGCTCAGCTTGCTGCCGAACGTTGCGCCGATCCTGTGCGCGTTCGGCGTGTGGGGCTATTTGGTCGGCGAGATCAATTTCGGGCTTGCGTGCGTCGCCGCGCAAACGATGGGTATCCTCGTCGACGATACAATCCATTTTATGAGCAAGTACATCCGCGGGCGGCGGCTCTACGGTTACGACGCCGAAGAGGCCGTGCGCTATGCGTACAATTCCGTCGGCCAAGCCGTCTGGGTGACGACATGGGTGCTGGTGATTGGATTCCTCGTCCTGTCGTTGTCGTCGTTTCGGTTCAATTCATACATGGGGCAACTCGGCGCGATAACAATCGTGCTGGCGCTCGCGGGCGATGCGTTCTTGTTGCCCGCAATACTCTTAACGTTCGATCGCGGACGAGGTCAAACATCTGCTAAGAACGCGGCGGAAGTTTCGAGGGACCTCGCATGAAAGCGGAGGCGAGAGCATACGTTGAGATTACTGCCTTCGCAGGAATGACAGGGTGGGGGCCTCGGTTTGAATATCGAGTCGCCCACTATTCACCGAACGCGTGTGGGGCAGCCGCCCCCGACTGCCAGCCTCAGTCGCGGACCCAGATTTCATGACAACTGCTTCGAAAATGACCGCACCGCACGACCCATCTTCCCTGCGCCCGCTATTTCCCTTCACACCCTTCGCACGTTCGCACCCAACGTCGCGCCGCTCCAAAAATCGCGCCCCACACCCAACGAACCAATCACGCACGTGCTGCTCCGAAAATAGCGCGCCACTTACCCAATTCGTGCCTTTTACGACTCGTCATCGTCATCGGACGCGCACGCTCAATTTTCATCCTTTCCGGGTGAAAGCCTGCTTTCATGACAATTCCTAAGGAAGCAACGCAATGACTCGACATTCCGTTCACTGGATCGCAGTCGCCACGGTGCTATGCGCGTGCGCGGTGGGCCAGACGCCCGAGGAAAAGGGCCTATCCATCGCCCAGGAAGCCGATCAACGCGACACCGGCTGGGCCGACTTCACCGCCGAGATGAAGATGACGCTGATGAACAAGGCCGGTGACGCGAGCGCACGTAGCATCCGCATCCGTGTGCTCGAACAGAGCAGCGACGGCGACAAGGGCCTCACCATTTTCGACGAGCCGAAGGACGTTCAAGGCACGGCGTTCCTATCGTTCAGCCACCGCGAAGGCGACGACGATCAATGGCTATACCTTCCGGCGCTCGAGCGCGTGAAGCGAATCGCGTCGAGCAACCAGAGCGGCCCCTTCATGGGCAGCGAGTTCGCGTACGAAGACATGACCTCGCAGGAGGTCCCGAAATTTACCTACAAATATTTGCGCGACGAAGCGCTGGACGGCCAACCTTGCTTCGTGATCGAGCGCTATCCCAAACACCCCAAGTCGGGCTATACGCGGCAGATCGCGTGGATCGACCAGGAGCACTATCGTTTCCAAAAGATCGAGTATTACGACCGGAAGAACGAACTTCTCAAGACCTATCGCGCCTCCGACTGGGAACAGTTCCTCGGCAAATACTGGCGCTCCAAACGCATGACAATCGAAAACGTGCAGACGGGGAAATCGACCGTGCTCGAATGGACCAACTTCGCTTTCGGCGCGGGCCTGACCGACCGGGACTTCGACCAGAATAGTCTTGCGCGAGCTAGATAGGGACGTTCAAGGTTCAAAGTAGGCGGGGCCGTCCGTTCGTGGTGTGCCACGCAAACCGTTCGTGGTGAGCTTGTCGAACCATGAACGGACGACCCCGGCCCTTCGACAAGCGCAGGGCGAACAGGATAGTAGATAGTAGATAGAGGATAATTGGCGGAAACGGCGGGAAGGTAGATGTGATGCCAAGTTTCACGGCATACAACGCGATCTTTTTCGTGTTTCTCGGGGGGGCGTGTGCATGCGCGGCGGCGCTGCACGTTTACACCGACCCGTTTGGGCAGTATGAGGGACTCGCGCCCTCGCGGTTCGGACCGTACAAGGCGCAGTTGGGATCGCGCCGGGGGAAATCCGAAATTCCGCTGCGCAACGCGTGTTCGACGCTCGTGCTGGGTACGTCACGGGCGGAAATGGGGATCGATCCGGAGTCGCCCGTGTTCGAGACTGGGACGGCGTGCAACATGGGGCTGGCCGGCGCGAACATGGAAGAAATACTGGCCGCGTATCGCTACACCCTGAAGCATTCGAACGTTGAGCGGGTCATATTCCTTGCTGACTTTTTGGCGTTCAACACGCTCATCGAAGCGCCATCGGATTTCGAGAAATCGCGGTTGGCGAGCGATCGGCCGGAACTCGAGTACCGGCTGGACGTGGCGTTTCGCATCGGCGCGGCGCAGAACGTTTTGCGAATGTACTACCGCGACCGGAAACATTACTACACGCCGCTTGGGCACAAGAGCGCGCTTTCCGACGGAGAGATGAAACCGACGCGGCGGCTTTTCAGGCACAACGTGCTTAAAGCGTTCGGCCTCGTGCGGTACACGGACGAGGGCTTCGACTTGTACCGGGAACTGGTCCGCGACTGCGCGGCGCGGGGCATCGATCTCGTCGTGGCGGTTTCGCCGGTGCATGCGCTCGAATTGGAGGCGATGCACGTGGCGCGGGCATGGGACTTTTTCGAGCAGTGGAAGCGCGAGTTGACGCTGATCACGGACGAGGAATCGAAGGGCGCGGCGCCGGTCTGGGACTTTTCGGGATACACGCCGTACACGACGGAGCCGGTACCGTTCGACGACAAAATCGTGGACGGCATGAAGTGGCACTGGGAGTCGTCGCACTTCAAGCGCGCGCTGGGGGACATCGTGCTCGGGCAGCTTCTGGGCGAGGACGCGCCGAACACGCAAGTCGGCGAGCGAATGACCACGGCCACGATAGAACGTCACTTGCAAAAGATTCGGAGCGACCGTGCGGCCTGGGTGAACGCGAACCGGGCAGAGGTGCAGTGGGTGCGGTCGGTCGCGCAAGAGGTCATCCGCGAGCAGCGAGAACAAGACGCGCCGCTGTAACGCCCTCGTTATAATGGGGCATGGCCGATCTCGACCTGCAACTGACGCGCGAGTTCTTCGAATTGCATGGGTTTACCACGTACACCCATTGGAAGCAGACGCAACCGCGCTCGAAGCGCGGTGACAGCGGCGTGCAGTTATTCATCGAAAACATCCACCCTGGGGGCGAGGCGCCGGAAGGATTGGTGCTGAATGCGGGGGAGCTGGCGGGGATTCACAGGGCGGTCGCGGAGATTCGCGCGTGGCACACGGACCGTTTCTACGCGGCCACGGTGGAATCCAACCCGATTGTGGCGCACTTCGCGCAGCCCCATTCGCTGGTCGCGGCGCGAGATCACTTCGGAACCGACGATTTCCGCACGATTTTAATCATCAGCGAACTCGCCGCGAGTCCCCAACGGCGCGCCGAGGCGATTGACGCGTTCCGCGCGACGGGCCTCAAGCACGTCATCGAGTTCCCGACGGTCCTCCGAGGCATCACGGACAAGATTTCCGTGAGCGGTCCGGTCGCCCCAACGGCCACGCTACAAATCATGCAGATACTGAAACGGTACCGATTGTTTCGCGACCAGCAGATGGAATTCTTGTTCCCGTTCGACGCGCCGCCACCCGTCTCGCAACCACGCGTCGACACGATGGCAACATCGGACGACGGCGAAGACGACTAGAGATGGCGGACGGGACAACGCCGCGCTGCTTGACCATCGCGGGAAGCGACAGTGGCGGCGGGGCGGGCATCCAGGCGGACCTAAAGACGTTTGCGGCGCTGGGCGTGTACGGGATGTCGGCGGTGACGGCGGTGACGGCGCAGAATAGCGTGGGCGTCACTGCAGTTCACAACATTTCGCCAGAAGTTATTGGGAAGCAGATCGATGCGGTATTGGGAGACATCGGCGCTGACGCTGTGAAGAGCGGGATGATCCCAACTTCAGAGGCGATCGAGGCGGTCGCAAGCGCGCTCGAGCGGCACAACGTGCGCAACTATGTGCTCGATCCAGTGATGATTGCGGAGAGCGGGCATAGGCTAATCGAAGCCGATGCGATCGAAACGTTAAAGCGACGGTTGATTCCGCTGTCGTTGGTCGTGACGCCGAACGTACCCGAGGCGGAGGCACTGACGGGAATTCAGGTTCGCAACGTGCAAGAACTGAAAGCGGCAGGGGAGTCGATACACGCGATGGGCGCCAGATATGTATTGATGAAAGGCGGGCATATGCCGGACGCTGAAGCGACAGACTATTTGTTTGACGGTAACGTGTGGATGGAGTTCGCTGGCGAGCGACTCGTGACGAAGAGCACTCATGGAACGGGTTGCACATATGCCGCAGCGATAGCGGCACATTTCGCGAAGGGCAAACACATACAGACCGCGGTCGCGGATTCGAAACGCTACCTAACCGAGTGCATGCGGCGCGGGTTCACGTTCGGAAAAGGCGCGGGGCAATTGAATCACGCGTGGCCGGTGCAGGGATCGCGCTAGTTCCGCACGGGCATTTTGAAGCCGGGTTCGTCGGCGGGAAGGCTGTAGACTTTTCCGTGGTTGCCCAGCGTGATGTAGAGGGTCCTTA
Source organism: uncultured Nitrospirales bacterium (assembly GCA_964467615.1). Taxonomy (GTDB): domain Bacteria; phylum Hydrogenedentota; class Hydrogenedentia; order Hydrogenedentales; genus CAYXRK01. Next base: position 52,686 of record CAYXRK010000001.1, read on the forward strand.
GATCGGGGCCGCCGAAGCAGACGTTCGACACGCCTGCGCCGCGCGGGAACGGATATTCCTTGAGGACTTTTCCTTCGGGGCTGACGACGGCGACTTTTGCGCCGAGATTGAGCGCGACGTAGACGTTGCCGCTGGCGGCGACGGTCATGCCGTCCGGGCCACCGCGGCCGAAGTCGACGAACACTTCGCCTTTGCCGAGGTTGCCGTCCGCGAGGGGGTAGCGCCAGAGTTTGCTGCCGCCGGCGGTGTCGCAGACGTATAGCCATTTGCTATCCGGGCTGATGCGAATGCCGTTGGGGTATTGCTGGTCCGACGCGACGATGTTCGCCGTGCCGTCCGGTTTCACGCGGACCACGCAGGGTTTACTGTGCGAACCGGGGTTCGTGAAGAAGAGGTTGCCGTGCGAATCGAAGACGAGATCGTTCGGCTGGTTGAGCGGCGCGCCATCGGCGGCGTCGCAGAACTTCGTCAGCGAACCGTCTGGGTTGACCTTCGAGACCGTGCGACCCGCACCTTGGCAGGTGTATAGGTTGCCGTCTATGTCGAAGGCGAGACCGTTGCCACCGGCGGTGTTTTCGGCGATTGCTTTGGGCGCGCCTTTGCCGTCCCAGCGGTAGACTTTTCCCGCGCGGGTGTCGGTGAAGTAGAGCGAGCCGTCAGGCGCGATCGCGGGGCCTTCGGCGAATTGGTAGCCTTCGCCAATCAGGATCGCGCCCTCGGGTGGGCCCGCTGGGCCTTCGTCCGCCGCAAACGCAGCGGTAAATGCGGCGGCGAAAAGTAGAACGGCGCGCATGGCGAATCTCCTTATACGGCGGCTTCGACGCGCATCGCGGAGAAGCGCTCCATGATCGCTTCGGCTTCGTTGACAATCCGCTCGACGAGCTCCTGGACGCTGGGGATGTCGTGAATGAGGCCTTGGACCATGCCGGCGGACCAGATGCCGTGTTCCATGTCGCCGTTTTCCAGCACGAGGCGGCCGCGCTGGCCGGCGACGAGGTGGGCTATGTCTTCGATTTTCGCGTTGCCCTTCTTTTCGATGGCGACGACTTCCTGGCTGATCGCGTTCTTCGCCACGCGGGCGGTGTTATGCAACGTTCGGAAGATGAGGTCGGTGGAGCGTTCGTCGTGTTCGACCATTTTGAGTTTCACGTTATGGTGGACGCACGATTCCTTCGTCGCCATGAAGCGCGTGCCCATGTTGATCGCGTCCGCGCCGAGGGCAAGCGCGGCGACGAGGCCGCGCCCGTCCGCGAAGCCACCGGAAGCGACTTTGCAGATCGAGACCTTGTCGGCGGCGCAGGGGAGGAGGATGAGCCCGGGAATGTCGTCCTCGCCGGGATGGCCTGCGCATTCGAATCCATCGACGCTGACGGCGTCGCATCCGACTTTTTCGGCCTTGATGCAATGGCGTACGGACGTGCACTTGTGGATGACTTTGACGCCCGCGGCCTTGAATGCGGGCAGATGCGGTTGCGGGTTGTAGCCGGCGGTCTCGACGATCTTGATGCCGGCGTCGATGATGGCGCTGCGGTATTCGTCGTAAGGCACGGGCTTGAGCGTGGGCAGGATTGTTAGGTTGACGCCGAACGGCTTATCGGTCATTTCACGCGTGCGTGCGATTTCCTTGGAGAGGTCTTCGGGCGTGGGTTGCGTTAGCGCGGTGATGAAGCCGAGCGCGCCCGCGTTCGCCACGGCGGCGACCAACTCGGCGCGGCCGACCCACTGCATGCCGCCTTGCACGATGGGATGTTCAATGCCAAATTCTTCGGTAAAGCGCGTTCTCAACACAGCCGTTCCTCCCTCGTAAGTGGAAAAAAGGAAGTCATTCTTACGTTTGGCGCGCCAATTGTCAACGATACGGGGCGAAATCGGGTTTGCGTTTTTCGTTGAACGCCGTGACGCCCTCGCGCGCTTCGGGAGTTCCGACGAACATGGCGAGAGAATCGAAGGCCATCGAGCCGATGCCAGCGATGGATTCGCTGTCGGCGTTGAACGAATGCTTGAGCACCTTGAGGGCCGTCGGACTTTTCTCGATCATTTCGTCCGCCCATTGGCGTACTTCGTTGCGCAGTTCGGCCGCGGGCACGACCTTGTTCACGAGACCCCAGCGTTCCATGGTCGCGGCGTCGTATTGGCGGCAGAGGTACCAGATTTCCCGCGCGCGCTTGTCGCCGAGAATGCGTGCGAGATATGCGCTGCCGAAACCGGCGTCGAACGAACCGACACGCGGGCCCGCCTGTCCGAACCGCGCGTGTTCGGCGGCGATGGTGATGTCGCACAAGACATGGAAGACATGGCCGCCGCCGATCGCGACGCCGTTGACCGCGGCGATGACGGGCTTAGGCACGTCGCGGATGATGCGATGCAGCGTCTCGACTTCAAACAGGCCGCTCTCGGTCGGGCCGTAGTCGCCCGTTTCGTTGCGCTGCTTTTGGTCGCCGCCCGCGCAGAAGGCCTTGTCGCCCGCGCCGGTGAGCGCGATGACGCCGACGCTCCGATCGGCCCAGGCCCATTTGAAAGACCAGATGAGTTCATCGATCGTGCGGCCACGAAACGCGTTGTAGCGCTCGGGCCGATTGATGGTGATCCAGGCCAGACCCTTATCGACTTCGTACAGAACGTCCGTCATTTCCTCGCGTTTCATCGGTCTTCTCCTTCGATTGGTAACGTGACTGCGAACGGGGCAGTATAAAGTACGAACATCGGACCCGTTGAAGGCGCGTACGTTCCATGAGCAAAGCCCCGCTATCGGCCATTAATTCGAGCGCGTGGAGCGCCGCGCACGCGCGCCATTTGCTGAATCGCGCGGGTTTTGGTGTGCCGCGCGAGCTGGCCGGGCGTCTGGCGAATATGACGTCGTCCGAGGCGGTCGACTACCTCGTCGACTATCGGCGGATTGACGACCCGCTGCCTTCGCCCGATTTCGTCATCCCGCAATTCAGCAAGGCCGAAACACAATGGCTGACCGACGGGATGGCGCGGCCCGCGATCGAGCGCGCGGGCCAAGCGGGCCGCGAAGTGCAGAAAGAATCCGTCGGGATGTTGCGGGCGTGGTGGTTTGACCGGATGGCGCGAACGCCGCGGCCGCTCGAAGAAAAGCTGACGCTCTTTTGGCACGGGCACTTTGCCGTGTCCGCGAACAAAGTGCAGGAGTCGGGGCATCTGTATCAACTCAACTCCGTGATGCGGGAACACGCGGCGGGAAACGTGAAGACGCTTACGACGCTCGTCGGCCAGTCCCCGGCGATGTTGCAGTACCTCGACAGCGCGCAGAACACCAAGGACGGCCCGAACGAGAACTGGGCGCGGGAACTGCTCGAATTGTTCACGCTCGGACACGGCGCGTACAGCGAGCACGATATCAAGGAGGCGGCCCGCGCATTCACGGGCTGGACCTGCAATCACGAGCGGTTCATCTTCCGCGAACGCGACCACGACACAGGCGAGAAATCTTTCTTGGGGAGGAGCGGCGCGTTTACCGGCGAGGACATTATCGACATCGTGTTCGATCAGCCCGCGTGTGCGGAGCATTTTGCGCACAAGCTGTGGAGGTATTTCGCGTACGACGATCCGGAACCGGAAATCGTGTCCGGTTTGGCCGCGACGTTGCGCGACAACAACTATGAACTCGCGCCGATGCTCAAGCAGTTGTTTTTGTCGCAGGCGTTCTATAGCGAGCGCGCCATTGGGACGCAGATCAAGTGCCCGGCGCAGTTGCTCGTTTCGCTTTGCCTCGATCTTCGCATCGATCCCCTGCCCTTCATCCATGTAACTGAGGCGATGCAGGCGCTCGGGCAAGAGTTGTTCTATCCGCCGAACGTCGGGGGTTGGCCCGGCGGGCGCGAATGGGCGAACGCAAACACATTGACCTTGCGATACAACCTACCCGTGGCGCTCGTGACGGCGGCGATGCCGAACGAATCGGACGACAAACTGCGCGGCATGCAGAACAACATGATGTCGCCGGCAGCTGGCGGCGCGGGAGACACGCCGGATCCGAGCGGCGCGCTTGGGCGGCTCCTTGCCGAGTTCGACGGCGAGCGGCGGCGGCGCATCGAGGAGCGCCTGGGTGCGGATCGCGGGCGTTTCCGGCAATGGTTGGGCCAATGGCTGACCGCGTGGAACGCGCGGGCTCCGTGGAACGCGGAACGAGTTGTGGGCGATGTCCCCACGAAGACCGCGGGAGGATGGATCGACGCGCTTACCGATCGTTACCTCGCCATGCCCATTTCCGCGGAACAACGCAAGGACTTGCTCTGGGCGATGGGCGCGATGGGCGATTCGGAACGCGCGATGCCGACCGGGGGACCGCCGCGCGGGCGCGTGCATTCCACGTTGCACCTGCTGTTCAGCCTCGCTGAATACCAGCTTTGCTAACGGGCCGCTACGCTTTCGCTGGCTTTGGGCGCGTGGCAAACTGCGTGAACGCGCCGAGGCCCGCAATGGCTACCCAGATTGCGAGCACGATGGGGCGGCCGTATTCGCCTTCGAGCGTCGCGGTGTAGTCGTCCAGCCAGCCGCTTGCCAGCAAGAAGAAGAGCAGGCCGGAAACGACCAACCACCCGCCGATCGCGGAGGTGGCGATCATCACAACGGGCCGCTCGATGAGCAGCGCGACGAGACCGCCCGCCACGCCGAGTCCGATGATCGCCGCGGGAATCCATTGTTCCGGACGGCCTTGCAGGAAGTTGTACGCGACTAGAATTCCGCCGATGAGTCCCAGGAAGAACACGCCCGTTTTGTATAGAAAGAAGAGCGCCATCGCGCCGCAGATTCCGCCGATGAGCATCCCGACTGCCATCGAAATGAGATGGCCCGCGCTGATCCAGCCGACGAGCAGCGCCGCGACGGTCCCGGCGATGAAAAAGCCCGTGACGCCGAGGACAAACCGGAGCGTGCGGTAACCCAGGAAGCAATAGAGCGTGCCGACGGCGACGCTGCACGCCACGGACGCGTTCATCTGCGCGTCCGAGAGGTCCTCCAACCGCATTCCCGGAATGTCGATCATGTCGGCCCAAGGTTCGTCAGATGTGGACTTCGATCCGGTGGCCGTCCACGTCGTTCTTTGGTTCCGTATCGCGCGGCCGCGACGGCCACAGCGGCGCGACCATTTGCGATTCCCATTCGGCGTACAACTTCTTCAGTTGTTCGACGACCTCGGGGCGTTCCGCGGCGAGGTTTTTTGTCTCGCCGACGTCGTCGCCCAATTCGTAGAGCGCGGTGAAGTCTTGATCGAAGAACAACTTCAGATTGCCCTTGCGCATGGCCTTGTTGGGACCATTGCGCCAGAACAAGGTTTCGTGCGGCGCTTCGTCCTTTTGACCGGTCAGGTAGGGCAAAAGATTCGTGCCGTCGATCGTGCGATCGCTCGGCACTTCGGCGCCGGTGATGGCGGCGATAGTCGGGAATAGGTCCATCGACACGACCGGCTGGTCGTACCGCAGCCCGCTCGGCAACTTTCCCGGCCACTGTACGGCGAAGGGAATCCGCACGCCGCCTTCAAACAGGTATGTCTTGCCCAGGCGCAACGGGCGATTGTCACACACGTTGGCGTACAGCGCGCAGCCGTTGTCGCTGAGAAACGCCACCAGCGTACGCTCGCGAAGCCCGGTCTGCTCGAGTGCGCGAAGGATTCGCCCCACGCCGTCGTCGAGCGCGCTAATCATGGCGACGTAGCGGCGGCGGGCCGGGTCGTCAATGTTCGGAAACCGTTCGAGATAGTTGTCGGAGACCTCATGCGGCGTGTGCGGCGCGTTGTAGGGAACGTAGAGAAAGAACGGCTTCTCCTTGTTCCGTTCGATGAACGACACGGCCTCGCGCGTGAACGCATCGGTGAGATACTCGGGTTCGGCCACCGCCTTGCCGTTGCGCTCGATGGGGGTCCGATCGGCGGGATCGAACGTATCCGGTGGATTGAAGTATTTATGTCCGCCGAAACGGAAGCCGAAGAACTCATCGAACCCGCGCTTGTTCGGGCCAAAGCGTTCTTGCAAACCGAGATGCCACTTGCCGACGATCCCCGTCGCGTAGCCGGCTTTCTTCAGCACGTCCGCGAGCGTTATTTCCGAGGGCGGCAGACCGAATTCGCCCTTGATCGAGCGCTGCAACGGTCCGGCGTTGAACTCAAACCCGTAGCGCTGTTGGTAGCGGCCGGTCATCAACGCGGCCCGCGAAGGGCTGCATGTGCCGGCGGTGACGTAGCCCTGCGGAAAGAGAACGCCATTCTCCGCGATCGAGTTGATGTTCGGCGTGGGAATGTCCTGGCAGTCGTAGAGACCCGTGTCGCAGTAGCCCAGGTCGTCAGCGAGAATAATGACGACGTTTGGCCGCTCCTGCGCGCTAGCTATGGGGTGCAGGACCGCCCACGTCAACGCGGCCGCGAGTAAGCGCCATGCCATGCCATTGTTCGCCATAAGAATTCTCCCAGCTTGTTTCACCAATTCAACTTCGTCCCTGATGGTTCCATCGGTACCGGCCCGGAACATAGATTACAGTGCGAACCGCAAACTCCGTTAACACCATTCGTCCCAGCATCGTACGAGGGGGATCCAAATCCTTAGCGTTATCGAAGTCCTATTTCCCGAGCTCCGCCATCAGCCGCGCGATTTCCGCGCGCACGCCTTGAATCGCCTTGTAGCGCCGATCGGCGACGGCCCGTTCGCCCGGCGCGCCGCCTTTTCCCGGCAACGTGCCGTCGGCATCGAGGCCGCAAAACTGCGCGATTGCCGCCGCGCCCCCGCCGAGCAGCCTCTCCGCCTCGCGCGCGGCCTCCGGATGCGCCCCGCGTTGCCTTGCCGCCGCATCGCGCAGCGCATGCAGCATCGCGTAGTCCTCGACCCCGTCCCGAACGGCCTCCCAACGCTTGCTGGAGACCACGCCATCGCCCTGATACACCATCAAATAGTCCGGGGATTCCGCCGATCGGTACCAGGGGTCCGCGCTTGAGGTGCAATACGACCAAAACCCTATTCCCGTCAAACCGTGATGCCACGCCAGCCACGCCTGCGCTCTGTAGTAACCCAGCGGCGATTGGTGCTTCGCGTTTCCGTCGCATTCGTAGGTCCACATCTGGGCGCCGGAGTCTTGCATGATCTTTAGTTTCTCGGCGCCCGTATTCAGCAAGAACCCATTCCGATTCGGACACCAAATGTCGACATACGGGACCATCGACTGCAATTCCTCGGCGGTGATCCGCCCGACCGGGTCCGTGTACATCAGCACCTTCGGGTCCGCCTCGCGCGTGAGCTTCGCGTTGTTCAAATATAAATCGACCAGGCCTTCGTTCAGTCCCGGTTCGTCGACCGGATACATCGCAAACCCGTCGTACCCGACGCCCATTTCCTTCAAATGCGCCACCCAATCGCGCATCCACGGGATATACGCCTTCTTGTAGGCCTCGCCGTCCATACCGCCCGGTCCGGTTAGTGCGCCGAGTTGTTGGAAGAGGAGCATGCCGTGCGGCGCATAGAGGCGGACGAAATTGTCGTGGTCGGCGAAGTCGATCTCGCCGACGAGGTTTCCCGATTCGTCGAATGTGGCGCGCGGCGCGAACGACGTCGCAAACACGTTAGTCCCATGCGCGGTCATGTCTGCGATGGCCTCCGCCTCGTAGTCCTTGAGGCGCGAATTGTGGACGTAGGCCCAGTTGCATTGCCGCAATACGTTCGTATCGGCGAGCGGTGTGGGCCATACGTTGACGCTTAACACAGCATAGAGGGTCTTCGGTTCGGGCTCGAGCGTCCGCAATTTCACGTACGTAAAGGACACCCCCCGACCCATGCCTTTCGTATCCACCGAAAACCAAATCTGCCGCGCATCCAAACCCGGAATTGTTAGTACATTTCCCGAGTTCATTCGTGGCAACGCGTCGAAGGACGTATCCAGCATCTGTGTCGGAACGTCGGCTACTTCGAGCAGCGTGATCTTGCCCCTCGGGTTTCCCGGATCGCTGCCTTCGTGAACAAGCGGATCGACTTCCACACGCACGGTGTGTGACACGCTGTCCCAATTAATAATGTTCAGCGCGGCCGACTCCACTTCGCCCGCAAACGCCGACAACGTAAACGCATCGCTCCCCGTACGCCCCTCGATCACCTCGTCCATTCCGCCGAACGGTGCCCAGGGATTTGCCCAACTCGCCTGCAAGGGCCACGCGCCCGCATCGTGCTGCTTCATTGCCGCGCTCGAAAGCGTTCCCAATCGCTCGAAACGATCCAGGTCTGCGCGCAATGCGTCGCGCAGGTCTCGCCGCTCCACGTCCGTCAACGTTCCTGCCGTCAGCGCCCGCTCCGCGTATCCGGCAAGCCGCGTCCTCAACTCGCCCGCCTCACCGAGCAACGCGAACGCGTTCGGCAATCGCCGCGCTTGTTCCTCGATTCGGCCAAGATACTCCCGTAAATCCTGCACCTCCTTGCGGAACGGCACGACGTACGCCTCGGTGTTCCGCTGCGCCACGAGCGCGTCTCCCGAATACACGCGGCATTCAATCGTCAGCGCGATTGGCGCCCCCGAAGAAAGCGAATAGTCGAACTCGTAGTCGAACGTCTCTTCCGATGACGCGTACGTGCGTGGCCGCGCAGCTTCGCCGTTCTGGCTCACTGTCACGCCGACATGCAGCGCCTCTTGCTTCGGGTTGCTCACGGTCACGGAAAACGTGTTCGGTCCGATGTACATCTTGCCAAAATCAATCGACGCAATTGTCACGGGCGACCGCGAGAGCGCATCGCCGTACGCCGCCTGCCGCGCGCTGCTGAATCGATATTCTGGCCACGCGATCCTCGCATCCGGCTTCGCGTCCGGCCACGCATACGCGAACACCTTGCTCGTAGATCCCGCGTAGATGATGTACGGAGTTCCGTTTCCGTCCAGATCGGCGACGGTCGGCGATGCGTTCGTCGCGCCCGTCATCGGAATGGTTTCTTGCAGTTCGCCGTCCGCGCTGAATACGTACATCTCGCCCGAATACCCAGCGGCCACGATATCGATTTTTCCGTCGCCGTCCACGTCGGCGATTGCGGGCGAACGCCGCACGCGCTCGTGTACGTTCGCCGTCCACCGCTTCCCGCCATCGGGCGTCAGACTTACCATCACACCGGACAAATCGATTGCGTATATCTCCGGCACGCCGTCTTCGTTCGCGTCCGCCACCGCAATGCTCCCGTCAATGGCCTTCGTCGTGGCGTAGGTCCAACGGACTTTACCCATGCCGTCCACCACGGCGACCGCGTTGTCGATCGCGCTCACGATCTCGTTCCGCCCGTCGCCGTCCAAGTCCGCGATCACCGGGCTGGTCCCGTTGCCCGGTTTGGCCGCGCGCCACCACTCCGTGCCATCGGCATTCAGGCATACGAGCGGAATCTTCGAACCGCCTATCAGCACCGCCGACGACTCGTTCTCCCCGATCGCTCCTATCGCAGGGCAGTACGCGTACCCGTGCTCGCCGTTGTATTGCCAGCGCAGTTCACCCTCGTTCGACAGGCAAACAACGTGGCCCTGATCGTCCCCCGCCACGATCTCCAGCACGCCGTCGCCATCGAGATCGAATGCGGCAATTGACGTCGTCCCCCAAACCACCTTGCCGGGAAAATCGAACTGCCAGATCGTGTCCCCCGTTTTCCCCGACAGGCAATACATTCGCCCGGCCTGGTTCAGCACCAACACCTCCGGCGTTGGATCCTCGAGCAGATCAACCACCGTCGGCGGGATGCTAATCGGAATTTGCACCCCGCTCATCCACATCTGCCGCCCCGCGCTATCGACCGCGATCGTCATTCCTGCAGTCGTCGTCACGACGAGGTCGCTCTTCCCATCGCCGTTCAGGTCCGCTACCCCCGGCGAACAGTCCACGTCCCCCAACGGCGGATCGAACGTCCACTTCGCCTCCAAAGCCTGCGCGGCAAAACCCCACAGGCCCGTCGTCATCAAAACACCGCAATATGCCGCCCTCATGCGCGCAATCCCTTCCGTATCGAATTCGTTAAAACCCGAATACCAATCCTGCATTCCATTGTATGCCTTATTCGGCGCTGATCCGGCGGTATCGGTGTTCATCGGCGGCCAACTCGAAAGTTCAAACGGCCGCGCACTCTTAGCAAGTGCGGGGCAGACGCCCTCGGCTGCCGTGCTTTCCCGTGCGAAACCCTTTGATCGGCCCTCATCTCCGCGCCATACGTGATAACATTTTTCCGATCAGGAGAAAGGCCATGCACATCCGCCCCGCCGAGGAACGCGATTGCGCCACCATCAACGACATTCGAAATTACTACATCGTCCACACGCCGATTACGTTCGACCTCGAAACCGAACCCGTCGAGGCGAGAATCGAATGGTTCACCCACTACCACGTAACCGGACGCCACCGGCTCTTCGTCTCCGAAACGGACGGCAATGTCACGGGCTACGCATACACCTCTCAATTTCGCTCGAAGGCCGCTTACGACACCACCGTCGAGATGACCATTTACCTCGCGCCTGAAGCGGTTGGGCGCGGCATCGGGTCAGTGCTTTACGCGACGTTATTCGACGCGCTCCGGGACGAGGACGTACACCTCGCCGTCGCCGGCATCACGCTTCCCAACGAAGCGTCAATCGCGCTGCACAAGAAATTCGGTTTCGAGGACGTCGGCGTCTACCACGAAGTCGGACGCAAGTTCGGCAAATACTGGGACGTGGTCTGGATGGAGAAGCGGCTGGGATAAGCGTGACGCAGCGTATCATCGCGAAACGGTGATCGGTTTCGGGCTGGGCTTGGCGGAAGTTTGGGTTTCGTCATATTCGATTTTTCCCACTACGATTCTGCAACTGAATAATCAGGCAACTGCAAGCGCACCAAGTCAATTAGCGTTGCGTTTCCATGCGAATGATCCAGCGGCCTTAAAAGCAAAAAATCATCTGCCGTTACCACGAATTCATCTGCTGGCGTCTTTGTCATTCCGTTGAAATACGACATAAAGAAACTAAAAAATGATTGTCGTTTCCGCTTCGCAATTCTTTCTATGAATTCGGCATAGCGGATGATCGCTTCGTCCTTTACCTGAAATGTGTAATCCACGTAGGTTTCCAATACTGACAAGTCATGATCAGTCCAATGAACACCATTGCCTAGTAACGCGAAACTGCGAAACGGACGTTTGCTCGCGCTGCCAGAAGACGCCAACAAATTTTCGTTGAATTGAAGATCAAAATCGACCGCGACTAATGACGTTTGCTTTGCTTTCTCAATTGTTTGAATTCCGCTTCCTAACTTATCTGAACTTGAAAATCGTTGCGCTCCAACACGCTTACTTTCTAGGGATGCAAGAGGAGAAGCACTGTTGAGAAGAGCAATGCGGCAATACTGCTCTTTGACGGCAATCAGTTTTACAAAAAGCGTACTAGCCTTGCCACCCCATACGACGATAACAGGGAACGCCTGTTCAACGGCGATGGTTTTTATCGTTTCACCTTCACCGGTCAAGACACCAATTCGCGCCTGCTGCATCAATGGATCGTGCCGTTTCAAAGTGATTTGAAGCGATGGATTGCCGATACGAAGGTTGTGACCCTTTTGGATATGGGCAACTAACAACGGAGCAAATAGGACGAACTCGACTTTATGAGTGGCTCCAGAACGTCCGCGAAGTTTCGGCTCATAGATGAGACAATCGCGAATTTTCAAATCAGTAAGTAAAAACTTCTTTATAATGATTTCCTGAACTACACCAATCTTGCGACCTACAGTTCGGCCGTTCTTTATATTGGTATGCGTCTCAAAATAATAGAAAATCTCCGAAATTCGAGGATCGTGAGGATCGCGTGGATTCGCCACTATTTTCTCCGGCGAACGAATCTGACTATCAGTTCCTCTATGATGCTCATATATTACGTTTGTTGCTGCGTCGGGCGCCAAACGGAACTGTGATCAAATAGAAGAGGTTGTTCTTGCTTCTTTGCCCGTTCGTACTTCGCCATACGTGCCGAACGTAAATCTATCGCAGCGCCGTATTTGGAAAAGACCTCTAAGAACTTCGCTACTTCTGGTCCCCAATAGACCATTGCACACGACATAGGGGCACCCTTGCCACCGGTCCTTCCGTTTACGAGAAATTTTAATCGGGTGTCGTACAAGAATGCGACCGCTGCAGTATTGTTCCAGATGAAACGCTTCCAGTGACTTGTATTCGTTGCGACGGGTACTAATGCGATGACTTCCGAATTATGTGTTTGATGACTTTCGGCGCAACGTCTCAACCAGTCGTAGATTGTCGTGCCTCTCGTCCGATCTGCTCCGTAAGGTGGATTGACGAATATCGTCGGGTAATCCCAACTCGCACTGAGGCCATCCGTCTTTGGTAAGTGGTACTCAATCGCGGCATCAACGACTGAGTATTTATTTGAGCAAGGGTCTAACGAAATTCTGCCTCCGAATACTTGGCGAACCGCTACCACATACTCAAGCGGCGTCCCCCAGTGATGGCTTACTGCGTTGACCGTTCTTCCTGCTGTCATTTTCCCCTCCATGTTCCCAGAACGCGTGGGCTTTAATACAGCAATGTTCACTTTGCCTCGTGGTACGCGAGCCGCTTCCGCGCGCTGCCTTTGATCGCTTCAACGGCATGCTTGCCGTCCGTCACTTCCCGCTGGTTCCACTGGAACCCATTGCCGAAGCGTGATATGCGATCCGTGCATGACCGTCCCTACGGCGACGGTGAACTACTTGCAGCATACATTACACTGAATAAGACCGTCTCGCACCTTCAAGGACTTGACGATAATTCGCGTGCTTTTTGTGCCGTGGCAATGCGTCACGAAAACTCGAAGTCTCGCCGAGTTCGAAGACCCGGCCACGATTTCGATCTCGACTTTACGTCGCCGAAGCGTCGAGCAATGGATCGACCGTCATGACCAACTCTTCGAGCGTTACTTCTCCGAGCCAGGACGTTATAAGTTTGCCCGCTTTGTCGAAAAGAAACGTCTCGGGCAACGCGCCGCTCACTTCCGCCCCCACCGCCGCGCTGAGTTGGTCGGGCATGACGCCTTCCATGACGAGCACGTTGTATAGGACGTCGTATTTGTCGATAAAAGGGACCACTTTGTCCGCCAGCGTCGCGGGGTCATCGGCCGAAATGCTGACGAACCGTACGCCCCTGTCCTTGTATTCGCTGTAGAAGGTGTTGAGGGCCGGCGTTTCCTTTACGCACGGCGGGCACCACGTCGCCCAGAAATTAACAACGGCGACACCCCCGGCCTTGGCGTCCTTAATCGTCTTAGCGATCAGTTCCGCGTTAGCGATGCTGGCGCCGCCCTTCGGCGCGACCGCGATAGCTAGAGCCGGAGCGGCAACCGACATCGCTCCATTTGTCGGTCCCGACTCCGCGGGTCCGCTGCATCCGTAGCCGAAGAAGGTGACTAGAAGAGCGGCGGCGCGGACGGTTCCGCGCCGCGAGTTAATAAGGTTCATCTCTTAGGTCCGTCTTGTCGGCGGCAGCGAGCTATTTCGAGGCCCGCTTGATCGTGCAGCCCCAGGCGCTCACTTCGGGTGTCGAAACCGCTTTGCCTCCAAGCAGATTGTCGATTGCCGCCGCCGCATAGGGTGTGTCGCCGTCTTTCTCGGGCACCGTGCGGTTGTCGAACGCGCCGTGAAACGCGAGCTTGCCTTCCGCGTCAACGATGTAAAACTCCGGCGTGCGCGAAGCGCCCACCGCGTCCGCGAAAGTGTTGTTTACGTCCTTGAGAATCGGGTATTCGAACCCGCCCTTCTCGACGTACGCGGAGACATCTTCGACGGAGTTTCCAGCGTCCGAATCCACTCCGAAAATTAGCGCCTTGCCGCCGTAGGCGTCCGCCAACTTGTCGATTCCGGGGTCCGCGCCGCGCGACCAGGGGCAATTTTTCGACACGAACGCCAGCGCCACCACCTTGCCCTTATAGTCGCTGAGCTTGTGCGTCTTGCCTGTCAGGTCCTTCATGTCGAAGTCCGGCATCGATTCACCAATAGCGGGCGCCTTGCCCGCGTAGGCCGGGGAGCCGTACATCAACGCCACGGCGAAGGCCACCATCGCCGCCAATACCACACCAACAATCGCCTTTTTCATACGCACGTCTCCTTCTGTTGTGATTCACGCTAGTGTAACACCAAACGCAACACGCGAGGGCAGGGAACACAGCCCGCATCGCGGATTGACGGATAACCGCGCGTTTTTCGCATCTTTCGTAATAGATTGAGATCGCCTATACGAGCAAGAATGGTCTATAAAAGCTGGCGAAATTATGAATCACTACATTAGAGAATCGGCGAAATCATCCGGACAATACTGTGACCAACCTCCTGGAACGTATTTACTTGTTCGAGTCCTTCGGCCGATTCTCCGATCAATCGCTCGGCCCACCGGTTCAACACTTCGATTTCGTCGTGGCTGTGGATCAGTACGGCGACTTCGTAATTCAGCAATAGGCTGCGCATGTCCATGTTGGCGGAGGCGACCACGGCCAAATCATGGTCGAGAAGCAAGGCTTTGGCGTGCATCATCGGCCCGCCGTGCAGAAAGATGCGGCCGCCGGCATGTTGAAGATCGCGGAGATACGAAAGCCGCGCAAGATCAGCCGTCCAATGGTTCGACTTGCGCGGGACGATGATGCGCACGTCGACGCCGCGATGCGCCGCGAGTTCGAGGGATTTGGAGAGCGCCTCATCCGGAACGAAATACGGGGTGACCACCCATAGCCGCTCCTGTGCGTTGAAGGCAGCGGTCATCACTCCGTCGTAAATCGGGTCGCCGTCGGTGTCGGGACCGGAGGGCACTACCTGAAGCACGGCGTCGCCGCGCGCGCCATGGTCCACGACAACGCGACGGAACGGTTCGCCGTTGGCGAATTCCCAATCGGACTTGAAGATGTATTCGAAATGATCCACCGCGGGCCCCTCGATCACAACCGCGAGATCTTCCCAGAGACCTTTGGTCGGGCGCGGCCCCATGTATTCCGCGCCGATGTTGAACCCGCCGGTCATGACGATGAGTCCGTCAACGATCATGATCTTCCGGTGGTTGCGAAGGTTCGTTCGCCCGTGCCACGGAATCCGCATCAACGGCATGAAAAATGAAACTCGCCCACCGGCCTCGATTAGCCCGCGCAGATGGGAACGGCGCACCCACATGGAGCCGAAGCTATCGATCAACACCCGCACCTCGACGCCATCGCGCGCCTTGGCCGCGAGCCGCTCGACGATGTCGCGCCCGACCGCGTCGGGCCGGAAAACGTAAGTCGCGATCTCGATGGATTCCTTGGCGGACGCGATGAGTCCAACGAATTTGGCATAGGTGTCTTCGCCGTTCGAAATGACGTCGAGCTTGTTTCCGCGCGTTGCTCCGGGCAAGTCGTATTTCCGCATCAGGCGGTCAATCCCGCTCGCGTCGTCAAGTGGGACGACAGATCCGCCGGCCAGCCGTAGAAGGTTCTTTTCGGCGGCGCGGCGGCGCATTTTTCTTCCGCTCAGCAGAAGATACAGGGGGACGCCGATTTCGGGCAGAAACAATATCGCCAACACCCATGCGATCGTACCCGAGGGGGAGCGCCGCTGGCGCAGCATGTGCGCGATGGCCGCCATGCCAAAGATAAAGCCGACGATCAGGCCGAGATGCGAAACGATCCACGTAAGCTGTACGTTGCGTGCGGGAACGTCCATAGCTGATTTACTCTCCGGCGCAGGCCCTGTAAGATTGGCGGCGCGACCCGCGTAAGCCTTTCATGGGCACATCGACCGGCGCAACTCGGAATCGGCCTTGAGACCCTCGATTAGAACACTCCTCACCGGGTTCGCGTTTCTAGGCGGCACGATCGCGGTTTCGGTGCTCGGGTACATGCTGCTGGCCGAGGCGAGTTTTCTCGACGCGCTTTTTATGGTGATGATCACCGTGTTTAGCGTCGGGTATGAAGACGTGATTGGCCTCGACACGCCGGCCCTCAAGGTCTTTACGTTGTTTGTTATCGTCGCGGGATGCGGTTCGTTTGTCTACGCGGTAGGAGGATTTGCGCAAATGGTCATGGAAGGCGAGATCACGCGGGCGCTCGGCGCGCGCAGGCAGATTCGATCCATCGACGCTCTTCGGGACCACGCGATCGTTTGCGGGTATGGGCGCGTCGGGCAAATCTTGGCGGCGGAACTGTTGCAAGCGGACTATCCGTTCGTCGTCATCGACGATTCCGAAGAGCGCGCGCAGCAGGCGGGCGCGCGGGGGATACTGGCCATTACCGGCGACGCCACCGACGAGGGCGTGTTACAGTCCGCCCATATCGAGCGGGCGCGATCGCTGGCAACTGTCTTGCCCGACGACGCCTCGAATGTATTCATCACCCTGAGCGCCCGGAACCTGAACCCGAAGCTTAGGATTTTCGCGCGGGGGGAACTGCCCTCGACCGAAGGTAAGCTTACGAAAGCGGGCGCAAACCACGTTGTCCTCCCGGCGGCCATCGGCGCGCTGCGCTTGGCGCACATGATTGTGCGGCCTTCCGCTTCGCATCTCATCGACACGCTCGAGAACGCGACCATGATCAACGACGACCTCGAATTGCTCGGCGTGCGGCTGAGCGAGATCGAGGTGCCCGCGGGATCTCCTCATGAGAACAAAACCGTCGGCGAACTCGAAATTGCTGGCGAAGGCGCGTACCTAATCGTGGCGTTGCGGCGCAGGAACGGAGAAGTCATTCGCAGGCCCCTCGCCGGCGCGGTCGTCGAAGGCGGTGACATTGTGATCGTCATCGGCCACGGAGAAGACGACCCGCGATTTGTGTTGGCGAAATCCGGGGCACGCTTGCTCGTCCCGAGCGATCCGCCGCGCGAAACGGCGGGCTGAAACGCGATGACGTTGTATGTGGTGGGCGCGCTCGGCGCGTTCGCGGGCGGATTCGTGCAGGGGTGCGTGGGGTTCGGCATGGCGATTATTCTCACGCCGCTCATGATGCTCGTCGCGCCGCAGGAATACGTCATTCCCATGGTCGTGATCATCGGCTTCACGAACGTGGTCCTTCTTACGTGGCGGCTGTACCGAAACGCCAGCCGCGAAATTCTCGTGCGGCTCGTGCTCGGGGCGGCGATCGGGATTCCACTCGGGGTGCAAGTCTTGGCCGCATTTAGCGGGCCGGGGTTTCGCGTGGCCCTCGGTTTGTTCATGGTCGTGTTCGCCGCTGTGATGTTTTCCGGCTGGACGCGCCCCCTCCGCAACCAGCGCGCGGCCCTCCTTTGGGTAGGTCTGGCGAGCGGATTTCTGGGCGGCAGTACGTCCATCTCGGAGCCGCCCTTAGTCATTTTCCTGTCCAATCAGCGGGTCTCGAAGGAGGTGTTCCGCGCCACGATGGTCTGTTATTTCGCCTTGACGGGCGTTATCGGCCTCGCCTCGTTCGCCTGGAAGGGGCTCATCACCGCGCCGGTCGTCACAAATGCCGCCGCCTGCCTGCCGCTGATGCTCTTGGGCACGTACTTCGGGATGCGCCTCGCCACACGCGTCTCCGAGGAACACTTCCGCCGCGCCTCGATGGCCGCCGCCGGCATCATGGGCGCGGTGCTCACGGCGAACAACCTGCCCGGTTTGTTTTGATGCGGCTTCGGCGCCCGAGAATCGGGACACCCATTTTGCTCATTGCTTTTTAACTCGGTGCGAGTAAAATAGGGCGGGGACCACGGGAGGGCGCTCAGACCGATGTCCATCGTATTGATGCTCAACTTGAAGGGCGGCGTCGCGAAGACGACCAATTGCGTCGCCGTCGCCGAGGCCATGGCGGACTCCGGTCACAAGGTCCTCGTTATCGACGCGGACCACCAATGCATGGCGAGCGAACTGCTTATCGGCGAGGAGAAGTTGCTCCGCTGCGAGGTGCGCAAGAAGACGCTGCACGACATGCTCGGCGCGATGATGGACGACGAGTTTACCGAAGCCAACATTCCGCCGTACATCGTCGAGCAAGTATCGAACATCGGCGGAGGGTACCCGAACCTTCACTTGCTGCCGTGCTCGATTCGCATCGACGAATTCCAGACGAACATGGCCAAGGCCCGCCGGGGCTTCAATACGGTCGACGAATATCGCCAGGAATTGCAGCGAAAACGGGGCGTGTTGCAGCGGTTTTTGAAGAGCAACTACGATTCCGTACTGATCGATTGCCCGCCGAGTTTGGCCATGCAAGTCGTGGAGTTTCTCCTCATCGGCGACGCGTTCATCATCCCTTCGGTGCCGGACCGTCTTTCCGTGCGCGGATCGATTTGGCTGCTCGAGCGACTGCGCCGCCGCAACATCTCGCGCATTCAGCCGCTTGGCACGCTGTGGTCCCTCTACCGCACCCAGGCCGCGATTCACAATCACATCATCGATCAGGCCGAGAAGGGCATCGAACCGCTCGACATCCTCCCGCGGCCTTTCCGGACGATCATCCCCAATGCGGCGCGCATCGCCGAATCAACCGAACCCGATCGGCACCCGCATACCTTCTCGTCCAAGTACTCGCCGTTCTTCGCGCAACGCTATAAACACCTCGCGAGAGAAATCCGCACGCGCCTTACGCGCATGGGGGTCTAGCCCGCATACCTCACCACCATTCTACCGCGGAAGCGGATATGGCCGTTCTCTCGAAACTTTTCGCCTCGGATCGAACTCGACGTGTATCTACATGCTGTCGTCCGATCCGAACCGAAGAAGTTCCGATATACCAACCATCTCCACTTCCTCGCTACGAATGCTGGTGAGATATGCGGGCTAGCGCCGCGCGTGAATGCAGGGGCGCGAATGTCTTGCATCGGCCAGTAACGGGGATCCGGATATGGAGGCGAAGAAGGTGATGTCAGCGCGAGTTGGAATTCTCACCGCGACGGTTGTTGCAGTCGCGTTGGCGGGTTGCTCGGGGCCGGCGGAAAAGACAACTCAAGCGCTCGTAGCCGCAGGCGCCGAAGCAAATTTTCTGCTCCCGCCCGGTTCCCCGCCTCACGTCGTGTTCATTAGCCTGGATACGGCGCGGCCCGACTATCTCGGACTCTACGGCCACCCATGGGTCAAGACGCCCAATCTTGACGAACTCGCGGCGGAGTCTGTCGTTTTCGAGGACGCAATGACCCCAGCGCCGACGACGCTGGCCGCGCATACGGCGATGATGACGAGCACCTATCCTCACACGCACGGCGTGCCGCGAAACGGCTTCGTTGTTAGCGACGAAAACGTGACGCTCGCCGAAATCTTGAGGGCCGCCGGATACAGCACCGCGGCAATCGTTGGCGCGTTTCCGCTGTTACACCGTTTCGAGCTGGACCAGGGATTCGATCTCTACGACGACAAGTCCGCTCATGGCGACTTTTGGCAGCGGACCGCCGAAGAGGTGACCGATGCCACGCTGCGTTATGTTGCGCAGCGTGGACCAGGTGGACCGCTGTTCCTCTTCGTGCACTATTTCGACGCGCACGCACCCTACTCCCCTGGCAAAGTGTGGTTTAATCCATACCGCGAACAGCCCGTGGAAGACCCTGGTCATCCCATCACTCCCGATTGGATGGAGGTCATGACCGGTAAGAAATCCATGGGCGCGCGCAAATACCTGGTGCAGCGCTACGCCGCCGAGATTACCTACCTCGATCACCACCTGGGACGATTGCTCGAAGGCCTCCGCCAAGCCGGGATCGTGGACAACGCGATCATTATCGTAACCAGCGATCACGGCGAGTCGCTGTGGGACAACGGGCCGTGGTTCGATCACGGGCAGAACACGGTCCAATCGGTCATCCACGCGGTCGGCATCCTTCGGCTTCCCGGCGCCCGGCACGGAGGCACGCGCGTCGGTGTGCCGGTTTCGACATTGGATTGGATGCCGACGGTGTTGGCCTATGCGGGAATCACCGCGCCGCCGGGTATCGATGGCCGCGCGATCGATCTCAACGGCGACGCGCCTCGCGTCGGGCCCCGCGACTTATTCTGCGAGGCGACGAAACCCTTCACGGTCGAGCGCGAGGGGGAATGGTACAACGCGCAAAAGGAGCGGTGCATTCGTTCGGAGAACTACAAGTTCGTTTACTCACCGTATGCAAACACGCGGGCCCTGTTTAACGTCGCTGATGATCCTTACGATCACAAGAACTTGCTCGACGCGCCGACTCCGGAGATCGAAAAGCTCGCCGCCGAGTTGGAGGCAAAGCTCGCGGCATGGCACGCGAGCGCCGCGCCGAAGTCCAGCGCGTTCGACCAGGAGAACGAACAAGAAACCCGCGATCAACTCGAGGCGCTCGGCTACGTGAATTGACGGCGCACTACGAGGTGCGATGAGATTGTGTCCTTGCGGGAGATTCGCACGCGGCTCACGCGCATGGGCGTGTGACTCTGCACTCCCTAGATAATCCCGCGAGAGAGAACGAACATTACCATCGCGAAGAGGACGGCCAATAGGATCAGGCGTTTACGTTTACGTCGGCGTTCCCTTGCCGAGTCGAAAGCGTCTCCGGAAAAGAAAGTTGTCCAGAAAATTATTATCAGAGCAAACGGCGCAAAAAGTAGTAGCAGGTAGAAGAGCATGAGGATCGAAATCTCGTTGCGTTTGGAATACGCCCTATTGCTCTATCGGTTCAAAGGAACCGTGCCCGCTCCGGCTCAATGTAATCGAATAAATCGTGCCCAATCGTCCTGACTAGCGCATTCAACCTAACCATCGGCAGGCCGAGCACGTTTTGGTAGCAGCCGTTGTAGCGCGCGA
Organism: uncultured Nitrospirales bacterium; assembly: GCA_964467615.1. Lineage (GTDB taxonomy): Bacteria > Hydrogenedentota > Hydrogenedentia > Hydrogenedentales > CAYXRK01. Next base: position 73,383 of record CAYXRK010000001.1, read on the forward strand.
CAAGAAGGCTGCCGGGGCCGTCGACGGTGTAGGCGCCGGCGCGATCTACGGGATTGACGGCGTTGACGAAGCAGTCGATCTCGGCCTCGGTCAACGCGCAGAACGTGACCTCGGTCGTCTCGTGATCCGCCGCCGATTTCCCAGAATCGGTGTCGATGACCGCGACCCCCGTGATGACGCGGTGCGTTGCGCCCGAAAGCTGCCGGAGCATGGCGCGGGCGTCTTCGAGATCGCGCGGTTTGCCGAGGACGCAATCGCCGATCACCACGACGGTGTCCGCCGCGATGATGAGGGCGGGCGAATCGAGGGTCTTGGCGACGCCGTCGCGCTTGGCGACAGCGTTGCGCGTCGCGGCCTCAGCGGGATCGCCGCCGAGCGTTTCGTCCGCCGCGCTCGGGCGGACTTCGATGCGCATGCCGAGGGCCTCGAGCAACGCGCGGCGGCGGGGCGAGGCCGACGCGAGAACGATCGGGAGGCGGCCCACTATTCCTCCGCCGGGCCTTCGGGGAGCCTTTTCCCACGCGGCCCGACGGTCTCCACGAAGTCGTCATTCATCAGAATGTCAGTGCCTTCGGGAAGGTCGAGGCGGGTCTGCTCGACGGCGAGGCGGCCGTTAATGCGATACTCGCCGATGGTAATGAGGACTTCCGATTCCGCGTCGTTGACGATCTGGATTTCGCGGGGGAGCATGTCTTTCTCGTCGATGCGCAGGATGATTTTCTCGAAATACTTTTCGTCGTCATTCTCGTTTTTTGGTGTGAGCTCAATCGCGCGCATGCCTTCGCTGGGATCGTCCACGACGACGTTGTACGCCTCGAGCAATCGGGCGGGGTCGTCTTCAAAACCGAGGAACAGGGCGGCGGTCTGAGGGTCGTCCTCGAGTTCGAACATCTGACACTGCTTGAGCTCGGGGTCGTAGTCGTACACGGTCAGGTTGTCGAGAAGAAAGACTTGGCCCGGGTCCTCGTATCGGAACGCGAGGCGGCGCGGCTTGCGAAACGCAATGACGCCCTTCGATTCCAGTTGCTCTTCGGGCGTGATCGTCAATTGCTTGAACGGCGCGGTGAGCGTGCGGATTTCTTGCCGGCGCTCGGCGAATTGCCGTAGAAAAGTCGCCGCGTCTTCCGTCCCAATCACCGGCAATAGCGCCGCAACTATCAAAACCAAACTCATACTTTTGCCTTCCTCATACCTTCAATGCACGCCACGCCGTTCTTCATTGAATTTTGCACGTTGAACCTTTCTATTGTCCCAATTCGCGAGATCGCGCCGCCGCCGCGTGGACGCTCTCCGCGACGATGCGGGAGAATTCGTTCGCGCGGAATTTTTCGAGCGCGGCGAACGTCGTGCCGCCCTTCGAGGTGACGCGCTCGCGCAAGGTCGCCGCGGACTCGCCGGATTCGACGAGGAGCTTGCCCGCGCCGTAGAGGGTTTGCGCGGCGAGGCGCGCGGCTTGTTGTTCCGTCAGGCCTTCCGCGACGGCCGCCGCCGCGAGGCACTCGACCATATAAAAGAAGTACGCCGGACCGCTACCGCTCAGGCCGGTGACGGCGTCGATGGCGCTCTCGGGAACACGTTCAGCGACGCCGATTGCGTTGAAGATTTCGAGCGCGGCGGATTCGTCTTTCGGTGTGCAATTCGCGCTGAACGACGCGCCCGAGGCGCTGGCGTTGACCATCGCGGGCGTGTTTGGCATGACGCGCACGACATGCACGCCCGCGCCAAGCCTCGCCTGGATGAACTTCGTCGAAATTCCCGCCGCGATCGAAATCACGAGAACGCCGGGTTTGACATCGCCTTTGATGGTCGCGAGGGCGGCGTCCATATCCTGCGGCTTCGGCGCGAGGATGAGGGTGTCGCTTTCATGCGCAAGTCGGGTGGGTGAATCGGCCACGCGCGCGCCCAAGTCTCGGCCGCGATCGCGGCGCGCGGCGGCAACGTCGAACACAAGCACGCGGTCCGGCGTAAGGGTGCGCGCCGCGACGAGGCCCGATAGCATCGCCTCGCCCATGTTGCCGAAGCCGAGAAAACCGAGTGTTCCTTCCAGCGCCAAGAGAAATCTCCGTGAGAGAGGGGGAACGATAGCACGTTCCTCGTTTCGCCAAGAATGGTCAGCGCTTCCTACGGAAGGGCGGCACGATTCTCGCGAACATCCGGGCGAGCAGACCCGGCGTGGGAGTCTTTGTTGCCGCCTTAGTTTCGGCAGCCGCCTCGGCCCTGTCCATTTTGCTCAGTTGGTAGACGCGCCAGAGCGCCTCGCGGAATTCCTTGGCGGACTGAAACCGTTGCTCCGGATCGGCCGCCATCGCCTTCTCAACAAACGTGTCGATCTCCTGCGGGAGGCCCGGCACAATCGACGTGAGCGGCTTGCCGGGTTCGGGCAGCGCGCGGCACATCATCTCGTAGAACAAGACGCCGAGCGAGTAGAGGTCCGCGCGGTGGTCAACGTTCTTCGCGTCGGCGCGCTGTTCCGGCGCGCTGTACTGAATTTTGCCGAGGCTCACACCGACCCGCGTGAAAGACGATGCCGCGTCGGTCAGCTTAGCGAGGCCGAAGTCAAGCAACTTAACGTCGCCCTTCGGCGTGAGCATGATGTTTTCCGGAGAGATGTCGCGGTGGATCGTGTAACGGTGCGCGTGCTCGAGGGCGTGGCTGAGCATGCTCAGCACGCGAACGGTGGAACCCATGCCGAAGCGCTTGCCCTGGCCCATCCACGTGCGGAGCGTTTTTCCCTCGACGAACTCCATCGTGTAGAAGATCAGATCGCCCGTCTGTTGGGCGTCGAAGACTTTTACGATGCAGGGGTGGTCGAGCTTACGGACCGCGTTGACCTCCTGCAGAAACCGCTGAAGCGCGCGCGTGTTGCGAACATATTCCGGCAACAGCGTCTTGAGCGCGATCTGCTCGCCCGTTTCCTGGTCTCGGACGATGTAGACCATGCCCATGCCGCCGCGGCCAAGCGCGCCAAGGATTTCGTACCGTTCGGCAACGAGTTCGCCCTTGTTGAACGACGGCACTGCAGCGGCTCCTTGCCGGGGGCGGCGAACACGGTGCTCGCCCGCCCCGGTACAACCCCAAAAAAAAAGTATACCAATGTGCGTCGGCTGGGGTTAAAATCCGCAAGCGGCATCCACGAGGATTTCATGCGGAACCTGCACCAATTGCGTATTTTGTTGGTTTTCATAGCCGCGGCGTTGCCCGTCGCGTTTGCCGATTGGACCGAATGGTCTGAAGTTAAGATGCGGCGCGATCCGGTGGTCGCGTACCGCGCGGCACTCTCCGGCGAGAACTTAGTGATTGAAGTCCGGCACTCGGAAGGCTGGCACACGTACGCGCTCGACAACGTCGAACGCGCGCGCGAACGCTCCGGCAAAGAGACGCCAGAGACGGAACTGCCGACGCGTATCGCGGTCGAAGGCGGGTTGCGCGTCGCCGGGCCGTGGCTTCAGACGAACCCCAAAGACCTTTCGCAAACGGACATCAACTGGTTTACATGGGGCTTCGAGAAAACCGCTACGTTCGCGGCGAAGGTCGAGCGGACAGGGGCAGGCGCTGAAGCGATCGTCACGATCAATGCTCAGGCCTGCAACGCCTCGACCTGCGCGATGGTAGATCGGCTCGAGATTAAAGTGCCCATTGATGCGCCCGGCCAGCCCGTGACAGTGGAGATCAGCGACCTCGTCGAGAGCCACTTGCGCATAGAGAGCGGAGACCGATGACGTTCGAGCGCGGTGGAGGAACGCGCATCGGCGCGTTGACGAGGGTTTAGCTCCGCTTGCGCGCTCGCCGTTTCTTAGGTTCCTCCGAAACGGCCAACGGTGTGGTCAATTGCTCATACAGCCGAAACAGGAATTCGATGCGCTCACGTTCGCTGTCGAATTTTTCTTTTCGGTAACAGCGATCCACAGCACGATCCAGCGCCCGATGCGCTTTCAACAGGTCCCCCGGCATGTAAAGCGGATCGTAGAGATCCGCTAATGTCTGGCCACCGTCCAAATGCTTTTGGCGCACGTCCAACAGTGCCTGGGCGCACTCCTCGACCTTTGCACGCCGCGCATCGGTCACGTCGACCGGCCAAGGGAAGTTGTTGTAGACCAGTTTGGCCGAATACCGAAGATCAGACTTTATCCGGCCGCACACTTGGCGGACCCACGCCATGTGCATCGCACTCGTGAGAATGCCGAAGTGAAAAGGGGTAGCGTTCGGAATAAAAAGACAACTATCGTGAACAATACTTTCGGGACCGAAATATGAGAATGGTATGTACACGCGCCTCTCGGAGCTATGGCGGGGCAAAACGATGAAGTTCGAATCAGGTTGCCTTATTTCCGCAAATTGAAATGGGCGCTCGGCCAATCGCTTTGTCGCCGCGCGATTACTTCGGAGGCGATACTCCCGTACGGCTTCGATACGTTCCTTCACGCCAGGAAGATTTCGATACTGTTGAATGGGGACGTCCTTAAGCCAAATGCACCATCGTTCGGCGCCGCTGAAGTATTCTTTGGCGCTAACCAGCGGACGCAGAAAAGCCGCGGCCCTCGGCGCGCGAGACAACAGTTCTCTCTTCTCATCCGCGTCGAGTATCAGTTGCCCATCGTCGTTCGGCATACTGCCGAAATTCATCGCCGGGGCGCCAGCGATGGTGTGCGGGCGGCTTTTCAATACGCAGTCATTCCCGTCAACCAAGTACGGGTTGATGTTCGTAGCCGGGGAAATTGTAGGTCCATTTTTGCCTTCCTCATAGTCGTGAATCAGCTTCTTCGCGGCATCAAAATTTGAAAAACCAACTACGATGACGTGGACGTGCGCAGCGCCTTGGGCCTCGCTCTCCCAGGCAAAAGTCCGGTGAGCAAAATGAATCTTGAACCCGAACCGCCGCCAAAGAATCGGCCACAACACACCGGGTTGCTCGCCTTGAGATATAGAATTCGTAGATACGAACGCACAGGGTATCCTCTTGCCTGATATGAAATGGCCGGCCTTCATGTACCAGCAGCACACATAGTCAAGAACACCGCAGCCGGCATGATTGGCGAAAACATGCTCCATGTCCGATTGTTGACTGGCGCTCCTTGCCTTCTTACCCACGAAAGGCGGGTTTCCAAAGACGTACGAACACTTTTCCGCGGGCAGCAGATCGTTCCAATCCATTCGTAGTGCATTCCCGCAGCGGATGTGGGGCGCGGCGCGGAGGGGAATTCGCTGAAAAACGTTTCCGAACGCGAGGCTTAATTCGGTATTCATCTGATGATCGGTCAGCCACAGGGCCGTTTCCGCGATACGCGCCGGCCACTCCAGGACCTCGATACCGAAGAACTGGTCGACATCGACATGCGAAAGCTTGGCGACTTCACCGAGGTCGAGATGTCTCTCTTCGTTGCCATTCGGGTAGAGAAACGTGAGCAATTCCAATTCGAGCCGGCGCAGTTCGCGGTACGCGACGACGAGGAAGTTACCGCAGCCGCAGGCGGGGTCGAGAAGGTGGAGGGAGGCGAGCTTGTTCTGAAATGCTTCAATGCGCGATTTGCGGCGCCCTGATCGGTCCTTCTTTATTTGTTCAAATTCCGCGCGGAGCGCGTCGAGAAACAAGGGCCGGATGACCTTGAGGATGTCGCGCTCGGAGGTGTAGTGCGCGCCGATCTGCCGCCGTTCCTTCTTGTCCATGATGCCCTGAAAAAGAGAGCCGAAAATGGCGGGCGAAATACGTGACCAATCGAAGCGGCATGCGCCCAACAGCGCATTGCGCATGTCGGCGTCATACGCGGTCAACCGCAAATGTGCCGCGAATAGCTCTCCATTGATGAACGGAAACGCGGCCAGGTCTTCGTCCAGGCGTTTGGGCCGCCGGTCCTCGGGCGTGTTCAGCACCTCGAACAACGCCATGAGCTGTTGGCCTAAGTCCGAACCGTCCTCGCTCGTGCGATGGTGCAGAAACATCTCGAACTGGGCCGTCTCGAAGATGCCGGTGTCATCCGAAAACAGGCAAAACAGAATTCGCACGAGCAAACGCTCGAGATCGGATCCGGAATATCCGCCCTCTTCGACTGCGTCGTGCAGGTCGGCCATGATCTGCGCTGCTTTGAGGTTTGCGGGGTCGTCCTCGCCGAAGCGGTGCGTCTGTTGACCGATGAGAAACGCGAAATGCCGCACGTGTTTGTGAAGGTCCGCAAGCGGGACCTCGATGTAGTCGTAACCGTGCCCCTTGAAAAGTTCGCCCTGTTCCTCTGGTTCGAGGTCGTATAGGAGGATGCGCGCGAAATCGGAAACGATGATGTGCCGCGGCACATCATCGCCGCGGCCCGAAGCCTCGAGTTCCTGGATGTACTGAAACGCTTGTGACTGCGCTTTGTCGAGCGGCTGGCCCGCGCTCTTGTGCTCCACCAAGAGCCGGCCTCGCCAAAATAGGTCAATGAAACCATAGGTGCTTTTGATCGTCCTGACTGGTTCCTCGAAGGAGGCGACCGTGCGGCGTTTGATGCCGAAGACGTTGAAGAATTCGTTCCAGAAGGTTTGCGCTTCGCCGCGCTCGCGGGCCGCGCCTTCCCAGGATCGGGAGAATTGGATGGCCCGTTGACGGATTTCGTTCCAGGAGAGGGCAGGCATGGGCTACGCGAAAGGGGCGGCGGCTGGCATAGGTGAATAGTGGCGGAGAGGAAGTTCAATGTTCAATGTACAAGGTTTTCCGGATACGGCGGCGCGCTGATAGGCCCGCTAACTCCGCATCCAGCTCCATCGGGGCGGAAGAATGAAGTGATTCAACCGAGCACACTATAAAGTTGACGCATCCACTCCTTGTTTCACCGCTCCACGCTCACGCGAATCCGCGCCCGTGCCGCCGGAATCTACCCGGCCCTCCGCGTCCATGTGCTGATTAGCCACGTTTGCTCCTCATGGCTGACAATAGCTTGGGCCCGTTCGCCTTCGGATCGACGAAGCGCCGGTACTTTTCGGACTCCATCGCGTACAACGCTACTTTGCCGTTGCGGTCGAAGTGAAACCCCCAGCCATATTTCTTGGGAAGGGCCGAAGACCGCAGGCACGCTTGCGGCTTCGCAAAGAACTCCTCGCGCTTCTTTGCGGTGGCTTCGCTGCGCGGGACGCCTTTATGCCGGACGTGCGTCTCCCAAAGAATGTCCTCTTGCGTAAAGGCGTATGGGTTGTTCGAAATCAGCTCGTACTGGATCAGGTGCGCCGGTTTCCGTCTGCCGCGCATGGACGGAACGACACCTTCGGTGAACGGGCAGTCCGGCGCAACCTGTATAAAGGTGTCTATGTAGTTCACCGCTCCACGCTCGTGCGAATCCGCGTCAGTGCCGCGGGATCCCGAAGCAACGCGGCGACGGCAAACTCCGCGGCGGCGAAGGCCCGATCGCGCAGTGGACTTTGCGTCGGCGCGAGGTCCGCGTTGAACCCGGAATCGGCAAGTTCACGCACCAGCGCCGCGGACGAAACCGTGTCCACTTTCCGGAATTCGCCGTTCTCAATTCCGTCCTCGATGCGCTCGGCGATCCACGTCTCGAATTCACGCCGCGCGGGGCAATTCACGTCGTAGTCGAAGCCCCTCAGTTCCGGCGCGCGAAACAGCCGCCGGAGCGGTTCATCCGCCTCCCCCAGCATCATTACGCGATCCGCCACGGCCCGGAAGACCCGCGCCGCGGGCCCGTGCGGGCTGCGGTTCAGGCGCATGCACATGTCGAGCGAGACGGCGTAGGTCCGGTTCAGCAGCGCGCCGAGGAGCGCTGCCTCGTCGGTGAAATGGTAGCGAAGGTAGCGTTCGGGCAACTCGACCGCGCGGCCAACGTCGGCGAGCGACACGTTCCCCACGCCGCGCTCGGCAATCAAACGAAGCGCCGCGTCCAGAATGTCGCTTTCGGGCGAGAACACTGTACCCGCGCGTTTGGGCGCGTTCTGCTCGATCAGCGCGCGCCGTTGCGGCGAACGTCTCTTACTGGAAAAACGCATGAATTGCTACTCGATGCCCGGAAAGTACGCTACCCGTACGTACGCCGCGAGTCAACCAACGCCCACAAGCCGCAGCCGTCTCGGCGATGTCCCAGTCACACGCGCGATGATGATTGCGCGGCTGTAGCCTGCTGCGCGTAGTGCGGTGATCACCGACTCCGCGCGCGCTTCGGGAACGCTCGCAATCAATCCGCCGGACGTCTGCGGATCGAAAAGCAGATCATATTGCGGCCTGCCGCGAATCGTCTCCGCGCCGTCGATGTTCGCCGCCGCCGATTCGTTCTTGGGAAACATCGTGCTGCGCACACCCGCTTGCGCCGCTTCGAGCGCCCCGGGAAGCGCCGGTAGCAGCTCGGGATTGAGTTCCGCGCCAACGTTTGATGCTTCGAGAATCTCCAAGAGATGGCCCGCGAGCCCGAACCCGGACACGTCCGTGCAGGCCGTTGCGCCATGGTCGGCGAGAATGCGCGCGGCGGCGGCGTTCGAGGTCAACATCGCCGCGATGGCCGCGTCTTCCCAATCGCCACGCGCTTCACCCCGCATCGCCGCCGCGAGAATGATGCCCGTCCCGAGTGGCTTCGTGAGGACGAGCCGGTCTCCCGGCCGCGCGCCGGATTTCGAAATGATCGCGTCTTCGCGAACCGAACCGGTGATCGTAAATCCCACCGTCATTTCCATGCCCTCGGTGGTATGGCCGCCAATCAGCACGGCGCCGTGCTCCTTCAACGTCGCGACGCCGCCCGCGAGAAAATCGAACAGCACCGTCTCCGCGCGCGAAGCGTCCGACTCCGCAAGCATCACCTGCGCGAGCGCGTGCCGCGGCGATCCGCCCATCGCGTAGACGTCGTTCATCGCATGTAGCGCCGTGATCCTGCCGAGCAAATACGGGTCGTCCACGAACGCTCGAAAGAAATCGACCGTGTGGACCGTCAATTGCCCTGGTTCGGGGCGCGTTATTGCTGCGTCGTCCGGAGAATCCAGGCCGATGACCACGTCCGGCCCGTGCTCCACGCGCAACCGCTCGAAAACGCCGCGCAATACCGCGGGGCCCGCCTTGCAGCCGCATCCGCCGCAGGCCATGACTTCGCTACGCATCGGCGTCGTTGAGCTCATTTGCCTTAGATTGCGGTATTTCGCCATCCACTCCGTGTCGATGCGCCGTTTCCACTTCCAAACGCGCGGGCCTTCCCAGGAAAATGGGCCACGCGACGCGATCGCGTTTTCGTCGCCCGTGCCGATGAGACTGAGGAAACGCTTCTGCGGCGCGAAGGGTTGTAGCGCTTCGCCGCGGACGGCGCGGCGAATGTTGTCCGCAAGATACGGGCCTTGCCTCACAGCGAACACACCAGATTTGGGACGGGGGCTTCCGCCCATGCTTACACAATCGCCCGCGCCTAAGACGAATTCGTGGGAGACCGACTGGAGAAACTCGTTTACCGCTAGGAACCCGCCGTCGTTTGTGGCGAAGCCCGCCTCGCGGATCCACTCGCGCGGGGCAGCGTGGGTGGTCCAGATAAGTGCATCATAGTGGAACACTTCGCCGCTGGTGCATTCGAGACCCCCTTTGGACACCCTCGCGACCTCCTCGCGCAGCGCCAAATTCACCCCGCGACGCTCCAAAACGCGCCGCAATCGCCTCCGAACGCCAGGATTATGCGTCGGGGTGATATCGGAAGACTTGTCTAAAATAAGAAATTCGAGGCCGTCCGAGTGGATGCCTTTGCGGTCTAAAAGCGACTGGAGGAAGTGCTGCATCGAGAGCGTCAATTCGATACCGCCGACGCCCGCGCCGACGACCACGATGCGAAAGCGTCCCGCCGCTTCCTGCACGCGGCCGGCGATCTCTCGCCAGCCTTCCAGAAAGCGGTCGACCGGTTTGGCGGGGAGCGCATACTCGCGCGCTCCGGGGACGTTGTCCATCACGGGTATCGACCCGACGTTGATGGAGAGGAAATCAAATGGGACTGGAGGCCGCTCGGCGCAGATCACCGTCTTGGCTTGAAGATCGATCCCGACGGCCTCGTCGTGGAAGAAGCGGCACCCGGCGTACCGCGCGATCGCGCGGAGATCGAGGTGCGAATCGTAGTACGAGTAGTGCCCGGCGATGTGGCCCGGTAGCATCCCCGAGTACGGCGCGAGGGAGTCGGGGGAAACCAGCGTGAAATTGACGCGCGGGTCGGGCCGCATTTCGAATTGGCGGAGCACCTCGACATGGGCATGGCCGCCGCCCACCAGGACCACTTCGCGCGGCGCGCTCTCGATACCGGACACGAACTCGCTGGCCGTCCCCGGCGGGGCATGGGTCACTGCTGCGCGTCCACCTTCTGGCCGTCGCCGCCGAGCCAGACGCCGCCGCTGGAGAATTGGTACCGGAGCGATTCGCGGCCGCGCTCTTCGGTGGGAATGGTCGCCAGTTCCGCCTGCGCCTCGGTGCGGTTATCGCAACGGCGGCCCTGATAAACACGGTACGCGTATTCGATGTACCCGGCGTAACCGCGCTCCGCGACCGGCCCCGTCCCGCTGCGTTGGGCGTCCGAGGGGTAGAAGTTCTCATACACCTTGACTTCTTTGTAATACTTCCCGCGCAAGCCGTCACCTTCATCGAACTTGATGACCCCGTGCCGTCCGGCGGCGTTCAGCCGTTTCAATTCCGAGGTGCCGACTTCCGACAATCGCCCGAACACCTTGTCCGATCCGGACTGATATCCCTCGGGCCGGTCCTTGATACCGAAGTCCTGCAAGACGGTGTCCACCACGCCGCTCCCCGAGTCCGACGCGCACCCCGCCACCAACGCCACACACGCAACCGCCGCGGCCAATCGCACCATCGTGGGTCCCCTTGTCGATTTCCGCGAGAGTATAGCAGTGGCGTCCGCGGCGACGAGAACGTCCTGCAGCAAACCCCAGTGTTTCCGAAGTAACCTCTACCTTTGACATCATTAGGCCGTTCGGCTGTGGATATGTGCATAACTCCACTCTCTAGTGGGCATTTCACTTGGAAATTGAAGCCACATCTTATTCGTTTGATTTGATGTGCGAAGTAGTGTATCAATTTGTAGAGACGTGGCTCTAAAGCTTCCACCAAAATCAGTACGGGTGCCTCTATGAAAAAGTTCGGGATAGCATTTCTTTGCCTAACGGTAACAATCGGCTGCAAAGGACGGGAAGCGGGCGACGATAGACCTCTTCGCGTGGGCCTCAATATATGGCCTGGCTACGGGGCGTTCTTGATCGCCGACGCCAAAAAACTTTTCGCTGAAGAAGGTGTTGACGTCGACATTCAGATCATCCAGGACGATCCCGCGCGTGAGGCCGCGCTCCTTTCCGGCAAACTAGATGGAATCGGCATGACGATGGATAACCTTGTCCTCTTGAATGCGCGTGGTGTCAAGTGCACCGCCATCTACAAGTACGACGGGTCCGCTGGAGCAGACGGAATCATCGCTGGCGCGGGAGTTAACGCGATCAGCGACCTCAAAGAGAAACGCGTCGCATGGGCGTCGGGAACGACCAGCCATTTCTTCCTCGTCCAAGCTCTGAAGGATGTCGGTTTGTCAACCAGTGACTTGAAGCATGTCGACATGTCGTCGGACGAAGCCGGCGCAGCCTTTGCGTCGGGCGCGGTCGAAGCAGCGGTCACCTGGGAACCGTGGTTAAGCAAAGCTAAAGAAGTTGAAGGGGGTAAAGTGCTCCTTACAACGAAAGAGTTGCCGGTGATCGAAGATGTACTCTTCATGGAAAACTCTGTACTAGCTGAACGCCCCGATGAAGTGACGCGATTCCTCCGGGCGTGTTTTCGAGCGGTGGACTATTGGAAAGAGCATCCCGATGAGGGAAACAAGATCATCGCAGATCGGTTCGACCTACCGCTTAAAGACGTCGAGGGTATGCTCTCGGGCATCGAGATTATGGATTTACAGAAGAACAAAGCATTCTTTGGCATCGGGCAGGAAGGGGCAAGTCCCGCCGTATTGGCATATAAATCTGCCCGCTCGGCGTGGGAACAAGAGGGATTGATTGGGGCCGCAGCCGAACCCGTCGTTCCCGCGATTGATTCGTCTTTTGTTCAAAGAGCCGCGTCAAAGTAGCGTGGACCGAAAGTTTGCAGCACAACAATCTGATTCGAGAGTTTACTGCATGGCTCCAACAACGCCTATCGTACGTCGGGCTTGCGATCCTCTTTGTCCTCTGGTCACTTGTTACCTATAGCGGGCTTGTTCCCGAGTATTTTCTATCAAGCCCTTCGCAGGTTCTATCGGCGTTAGTGGCGATGTTTAGCGAAGAAGGTTTTCTTCTCGACATACTGGTTACACTGTTTCGCATTACTTCAGGGTTTTTGCTGTCGGTCGCCTGTGCCCTTCCGCTCGGGGTCCTTATTGCGCGATCCAAGAGTATCGACGACATGCTCTCGCCAATCCTTAGCTTCGTCCGCTATCTTCCGGTTCCTGCTCTGATTCCGATTAGCATTCTTTGGTTCGGCGTTGGTGAAACGCAAAAAATTATGATTGTGTTCATTGGCGTTTTCTTCCAACTAGTCTTCCTCGTTTCCGACGCCGTTCGGAATGTTCCCCTTGCACTTGAGGAGATCGCGAAAACCTTCGGCGCACGTCCCCGCACCGTTGTTTTCAAAGTCGTCCTACCATACTCATCGCCAGCTATATTCGATCACTGTCGCGTGACCGTCGGCTGGGCATGGGGTTGGGTGATGCTCGCGGAACTCGTTGGTGCCCACCGCGGCATCGGCTTCATGATCGTTAGGTCCCAACGGGTGCTGAACAACGACCACATTATCGCCGCGCTTCTGATACTCGGGGTACTGGGCGTCATTACCGATTACGTATTCATCCTCTCAGGAAAACGCGTATTTCGCTGGTGGCGCAACTGATGCCGGCCCCTGAATCGTTCACTCTCAACCAGGTCACGAAGAGCTTCGAGGGCCCTGACGGATCTCGAAATCTAGTTATCGACAGCATGGATATGACCCTCCTCGCTGGATCATTTACGTCCATCGTCGGCCCCTCCGGTTGCGGTAAAACGACCCTTCTACGGCTTGTTGCAGGTCTGATAACACCCGATTCTGGCCAAATACTACATAACAACAAACCACTGCGACGAAATGAATACATTTGCGGATATGTGCCGCAAGCGTCTACTCTATTCCCCTGGCTAGCCGCCAGAGAGAATATTGCCTTCGGTTTGCGAATTCTGAACGCGAGTCGAAACCATGTGCGTACCAGAACTCAAGAGCTGCTCGAAATGACACACCTCTCTGAATACGCAGACTATTACCCGTCGGAACTCTCCGGCGGCATGCAGCAGCGCATTGCCGTCGCCCGCGCACTTGCGACCGAACCTGCTGTCCTTCTCCTCGACGAACCATTCGGCGCGCTCGACGCCCAAACGCGTGAAGATATGCAGATATTTCTGTTGGATGTCTGGGCCAAAACCAAAGTGACAGTGATGTTCATCACCCACGACGTCGAGGAGGCCATCCTTCTAGCCGACACGATCCATGTTTGCAGTCGAGCTCCCATGCATATACTCGAAACAAATTCCGTTCCATTCGAACGGCCGCGCACACCCACGATCCGAGATACACAAGCTTTTCAAAGACTTAGAAGGCAAATATCAGAACGCTTCAAAAGTTAGCCCACGAAACCGGACGCCGCTCTAATCCGCAGTACGAAAACTTGTGGTGCTTAGTATGCATCAAACACTTATGGCTAGAGTTCAAGAGATGAAAGCCTGGTGGTATCTCCATTCCCTTGCTCTGTCCAAATTGATAGTAAGTTTGCTTCTTGCTGTAGCTATTATTCCAATGGCGAATTGGACGCTTGCCGTCCAAAACAACGCAACGCCTCCCGGAGACGAACTACGGCTAGTGTTACTGTTGAGTATAGTTTGTCTAATGTTCACTTTTTGGGGTTCGTTTTTCGGCATGTTGGTATTTGCCGTCGGAGATATACCCTGGGGAACAACAACAAATCTGCGGGGAACAACAACAAATCTGCTCACTTCGATTACAAATCAGCATATAAAGATATTGCTTGTTACTCCTCTGTTGTTAACGGGGGTATTGATGCTCGTCGCAATGTACTTTTTGGTCAAACAACTCATGATACAGTTCCTAGCATGTCTAAGTATGTACTCGGCCATGTTTTTAATCTGGGACGTACTAATTAATTTGAATCTCAAAAACGAAATCCAGGCTCACGACCCGAATCCGAATTTTGATATTCACAAAAACTACACGACAGACCTGCTCGGCGTTGACCTATGCACTTTTCTCGGTACCACAGCGATTTTGGTGTTGCTTTTTTGCTTCAGCGGATATACTGAGTGCGAAACGATCAGGCAGCATTACTTGTGTTTGGGCGCGGCGATATTCCAAGCGGTCTTCACTGGGATTTTCGTCTTAGGGAAGTCGTTGAAGGCTGCTTGGTCAACTCCTGAAAGACTTAACGATCAACAATTGACCGGCGCTAAGAATGAATAGCCTCACATTAATCGTTAGTGACCTTCATCTGGGAACGCGGTTCAACGCTGAGGACACCCACATCCGCGAGTGGCTTGTGGGTCTCTTCGAACAATACCCCATTGAACACATTGTGTTCAATGGCGACACGTTTGAAATATCTTTTTGCATCGGTAATCGAGACGAACTTCACGGCCCAAGCGAGATACTTCAACACATTCTCGATGTTCACGCCGAGCTCTGGGACGCCGTGGAAGCGGCACCAAGCCTGCGACGCATCACTTTCATTGCAGGGGAGCACGACTACTTCATCCTCGAGCAGATACCCGACGTACTACGGGAACGCTTCCCGGATATTGAAGTATCTATAGAGGAGTTTTTCCACCATACGGCCTCAAAGACGCTCGCCGTGCACGGCCAGCAATTCGACTACAACCTCATACCATCATACGCGGACGCCCAAATCCTCACAGATAAGTTAACCCGTCTGTTCGAGACGTTCATCTTCCCGGACGAACAGAAAACAGCGGCTGTCATCGACGCCTTCGACGCGCAACAGTTTTCGTTCTGGTACTCGGCCGGTCACCTCCCAGACTACATTGACGCCACCGCCGAAATATTCGGCCACGACCCCGACCTATACTTCATCGAGCAATCCAAGATTCTCCGTTCGCCATGGTTTCGCCAATGGGTTCGGAAGCTTCGAAACCCCTTCAATCGTATTGTCGGCTTGGTGGTTTGTCTGTTTGCCTACCTCCCATATCAATTCTTCAAGATAGTCAACCGATTGTGGTGGAAGGTCTGCGGTAAAATTGTATTGAGTCGCAGTCGTGACTTGCTCTACGGTCACCTCGCACCAGGACTTATCGAATTGCCGCCGTTACCCCGAATCGACAATCTCGTTACTGGTCATGCGCACGCCCGCAGACGGGTCGACTTTGATCGCGGGGGCATGCGCAAGCATCTCTACAACACGACGACGCCCCGCTGGCACGTTTCCGGCATCGAAGACGGCGCACTTCACCTACACCGCGATGCCGCTGCTGTCCTCCTCGACGGGGCGGAGCTTCGCTACCTTACCGAACAGGAAATAAAAGACCTCCCCTACGAACGTGGCCGCCTCCTGCCGATCGAAATCCAGCCGGAAAGAACGCTCGATGAGGTTCTTCCTTAGTTCAGGTTCTCCCTCGAAAAGTCGACGAATCGCCAATACTTCTGGCCCTTTTTCAAAAAAGTAGGTCAACGCCTGGTGTTACATAGATAGGCGCGGTTCCCTCACCACCCGTTTTACTCGGCGTGGCCCGCTCGCGCGAATGGCCGAAATCAGCGCTTTCGAGCGAAATCCACGGGCAAATGGACGGCGTTCAAGCGGTAAAAATGGGGTAAAAAAGCATGAAAATGAGGCCACTGATCGACGTAAGTCCAATGATATCAACGACCGACACTCTCGATTCTCCACGTCCCGGCCCCGACTGGCCGCCGTAAAAGGATTTCTACGTAAAAGAATTTCTACGGGTGACCATTCGCGGGGTGGAGCGGGGGCGTTTGAGGAACGAGACGGGCGGCTTGGGCGCGCCGCCGATTGCAAATCGGCGCTACAATCCCGCCGCGCTGGGTTGTAATCCGTTGCGTTTTTGGCGTTGAGGCGCACGCCGATTGGAAATCGGCGCTACGGGGCCGAAAAGTGCAATCGCCGATCAAAATTCGAAGAGCGAATTCAACTTGGCGTTCGAGGGGGTCGCGGGGAATTTGTCGCCGTACTTGACGAACTCGATGTGGCCGTCCATGTAGAGGACGTTGCAACCGCCGGGCACGTGGTTGTAGCCGATGCCGCCGCTGACGTTTGCGGCGATGACGTCCCACATGATGGGCACGGAGCTTTGCCCCTGCGCGTTTACGCCAGCTTTGTTGATGTCGGTGATCATGAAGCGTTCGATGCCTTCGCGCAGCCGGTAGATCGTGTCAGATTGGCCGTTGCCCGCCTCGAGTCCGCCGAGGCTGTAGTTGTTGAGGTCGATGTCCTCGTCGAATGGGACGTCGTCCGCGGGGTCTTGGTTGAACAGGACCGCGCCGCTGAGCGCGGACACGCCGACAAGTTGGGCCGGGGCCTCGACGCCGGGCGCGACTTCGATCTTCATGGCGTCTTCGTCGACCTGATCGAGCATGTAGCCCAGGTAGTTGTAACTTTGGTCGCCGCCGGTGATGAGGCCGACGTATTGGCACGTGTCGCTGCCGTCATCCGCGACGATGAAGAGTGGGTTGTCGCCGCCGTCGTCGGGATCGGAGGGGCAGATCAGCACGTTCGAGTCGGGCATGTACTCGGGATACATCGCGCGGGTCGCGGGCGTGAACGCCGGGGCTGCGAACGGCGCGTTGGGGTCTGTCACAAACGACGCCAGATCGCATCCGACTGCGTTGGCCGGTTCGCCGAAAGGCTGGTCGCCGTGGATCCGTGGGAACTTTTCGCCGCGCGTCTCGCTTGCGTACATCTTGAGCGAGAGGCCGAGTTGCTTGAGGTTGTTCGCGCACGAGGCGCGGCGGGCGGCCTCGCGGGCACGGGCCAGCGCCGGCAACAGGATTGCGGCGAGTATGCCGATGATCGCGATGACTACGAGCAGTTCGATGAGCGTGAAGCCTTTGGAGCGCATGAAGGAATGTCCTTGGAACGAATGAGAGCGGCGGCCAATCCGAGCATTCTATGCGATCGCGGCGGGCAACCGAAACGTCACGGACTCTTCGGCCAGCGTTTCTTCGACGACTTCGGTCGCACCGCGGGCCTTGAGGCAATCGATGACTTCCATCACGAGGTCGTCCGGGACTGACGCGCCGGAGGTGAGAAGGATGGTCTCGACACCTTCGAGCCATGCGTCGTCGATCATCCCCGCGTTGCTGATCAGAAAGCTTGGCTTGCCGTACTCCGCGCCGATTTCCGCGAGGCGCGTCGAGTTGGCGCTTTCGCGATCGCCCACCACCAGAACGAGATCGGCGTTGGGCGCGAGGGCGCGGACGGCTTCCTGCCGGTTCGACGTTGCGTAACAAATGTCCGCCTTCGGAGGGCCTTGAATGCGGGGGAAACGGCGGCGGAGCGCGTCGATTTTTTCTTGGCAATCGTCGACGCTGAGCGTGGTTTGGGTGATATACGAGAGTTTCGTTTCGTCGGCGACCTCGAGGCGTTCGCAATCCTCGATGGTCTGGACAAGTTTGATGTGGCCCGGCGCCCACCCCATCGTGCCGACCGTTTCGTCGTGTCCTGCCTCGCCGATGAGAATGACGGTGTAGTCCTTCGAGGCGAAGCTCCGCGCTTCGTAGTGGACCTTTTCGACGAGCGGGCACGTCGCGTCGATGACCTCGTGATTGAGGCGCTTCGCATGTTCCCAGCGATCCGGGCCGACGCCGTGCGCGCTGAACAACAAGTGCGCGCCTTCAGGCACCTCTTCGAGGTCTTTGACGAAAATCGCGCCCTTCGATTCGAGATCCTCGACGACGGCCTTGTTATGTACGATGTCGTTCAGGCAATACACGGGCCGGCCATGGCGTTCGAGCGCCTGCTCGACGCACTTGATCGCCCGCTCGACACCCGCGCAAAAGCCGCGCGGTTTTGCCAGGATGATTTTCACTCGGCTCCCATCGTTTTTCCGGCGCTGCGCAGATCGACACAGGCCTCGACGACGCGTCTCGCCATGCTTGCGCGCGCCGCCTTGAGCCAGGCCCGAGGGTCGTATAGTTTCTTGTCGCCGACTTCGCCGTCGATGCGCATCACGCCGTCGTAGTGCTTGTACATGTAGTCCGCCGCGGCGCGCGTGAACCAGTATTGCGTGTCCGTGTCGACGTTCATTTTGATCACGCCGTACTCGAGCGTCTCGTGGATTTCGGCCCGCGAGGAGCCCGATCCGCCGTGGAATACCAAATCGAAGTGCGCCTTTTGGCCGTGTTTCGCGACGACCGCGTCCTGTCCGTGCTTTAGAATGTCCGGACGCAGCTTTACGTTCCCCGGTTTGTAGACGCCGTGGACGTTCCCGAACGTCGCCGCGAACATGTACCGCCCGCCCTTCACTTGCGAGAGCGCCTCGTACACGCCGACCATGTCCTCCGGCGTTGTGTACAATTTTTCCGCGGGCGCGTTTTCGTTGTTGATCCCGTCTTCTTCGCCACCGACCACACCCGCCTCGACTTCAAGAATCTGTTCGTTGTCCGCGCAGCGCTTCATCAACTCGACGGCCGTCTTCATGTTCTCGCGCAACGGAAGTTCGCTGCCGTCAAACATGTGGCTCGAGCAGAGGTTCGGGCGGCCCTGCTTGCGGCGGCGTTCCGTTTCTTCGATGAGGGGAATCAGGAACGACGCAACTTTCTTCGGTTGGCAATGGTCCGTGTGCAGGACGATGTTCACGTCGTACCGGGCGGCGATGCGGTGCGCGTGGTCGGCGAGGTCGATCACACCGAGGACCGCATCCTTGAGATTGCCGGTCGCGAATTCGCCCGCGCCGGTCGAGAACTGGATCATGCCATCGCTTTTCGCTTCGGCGAGCCCCTCGATCGCGGCGTTGATGGTTTCATTGCTCGTGCAATTGAACGCGGGGTACGCGTATTTTCCGGCTTTTGCCTTGTCCAACATGGCACAATAACGCTTGTAATCAACTATGGGCATGGATTTCCGTTCCTTTTCCGCAGGCTGTTCTCGGCGCGTTCGCGCTTGATTCAGCCGCGTAGTATAAGCCACCGCGCCGCTGCCGCGCATTCCGTTCCCGGCGCTCCGGAGAGGTGAATTTGGACGCATGCTGGCCGACTCTCATTGCCATTTGCAGGACGCTAAATTCGACGCTGACCGCGAGGCCGTGATCGCCCGGTCGCTCGAGGTCCTCGATTGGCTCGTCGTCATCGGCGACGACCTCCCCACGAGCGAGGCCGCAGTCGGGCTCGTTCGCGAGCGCATCTACGCCACCATCGGTGTTCATCCCCATCACGCCGCAACGGCGGACGAAGCGGGCCTCGAACAATTGAAGCAACTCGCGTCGCGCTCCGGCGTCGTGGGCATCGGCGAGATCGGCCTCGATTATTTCAAGTACAACGAGACGCCGCGCCCCGTACAACGCGATGGCTTCGTCCGTCAGTTGGCGCTCGCGGCGGAACTCCGGCTTCCGGTCGTCATTCACAATCGCGAATCGGACGATGACTTGGCCGCCATTCTCGATGAACACTCGCCGCAACTGGCCGGTGGCGTGATGCACTGCTACGGGAGTCCGCCCGAATTCGTCGAGCGATGTCTCGCCTGGAATGATTTCTACATCTCTTTCGCGGGCAATGTGACGTATCCCAAAGCGCACCCGTTGCGCGATGCGGCGGCGCTCGTACCGCTCGAACGATTGCTGATCGAGACCGACGCGCCCTACCTCGCGCCGCAAGCCCTGCGCGGCCAACGCTGCGAGCCGCACTTCGTGCGCCATACCGCCGAGGCGCTTGCCGTGGTCATGGGTGTAACGCCCGAAGCCCTCGGCGAAATCACCACGCGAAACGCCGCGCGCTTGTTCCGAATCGACACCAACTCGTAGGTGCGCCGAACCAAAAGTACACGTTAAGCGTTGCGTTTAGATTGCTTCTAGTGGTGTGATTCAGACAAATCGGGATTCATTTATTGGACAGGATTCATAGGATTCACACGAAAATGAGAGGCTTTAGAACTATTTTGCTATCGAATTACGAGTTTCTCGCCGTTTTCGTGCCGGATTTAGTTCGGCGACCCGATACGAGAATGTCAATCTAAAGGTCGCGCAGGTACGAATCACACCACCCGCTGCGGAACTTTTTAATCGATGGAAGGATTCACCCTAAAGAAGGATCTCTGGGAGGGGCGCGCCAGTATGGCGCGGGGGCGAAGCTGGCGAGCAAAGCGTTGGAGTATCTTGAGATAAAACGTTGCGCTCTCGGCGTCAGTTACGTGGCCGGGAGCGGGGGAATCGACTCGCACGAGACGCGGGTCAACTCAGCACATTACCGAACAGGGAAAGCTTGAGGAGACCAAACATGCGAACCGCAATAATTGGGTTGTTCGGGGTTTACGCGCTGTCCATATCGGCCTCGGCCACCTACATGATCCCGGACGATCAGTTGGACGCCCAGAAAGTTTTTTGGGGAAACCCGGGCAAGTTCGAGAAGGCCGCGTCGGTGAACGTGAATAAAGTCATCCGTGCGACGCCCGAGTACGAGGAAATCAAGAAGGAGAAGGTTGAACGCGGGACCGGCAAGTATTGGATTTTGTTGAGCGAGGCGACTGACCGGGCGGTAAAGGCGATTTCGGAAGTTGCGGGCGAGACTGAGTTCGATTTTATCGCCGCGGAAGGCTACCTCGAAAGCCTGGAACCGAAAATCCCGAACGAGAACATCACTGATCTCGTACTCGCCAAAATCTGACCGAGCGGTGGTGTTTGAGGTTGTGGGGAAGCGCATGGCGCGCCGCTGTTCGGTCGTCGCCACATTCGTTCTTCTAGTCACGTTGAGCTTGCCATGCGTCGTGGCGCAAGAGCCCGCGCCCGCCGCGGCGCCTCCTCCGGCGGAAGCTGCGCCGCCCCCTCCTCCTCCCGCACCGCCGAAAAACAAACCGGATCAGGTGGTGGTTACGGTGAAGGTGATCGAGTTTCAGATCACGAAGGGCGTCGAGACGGGACTAAGCGCCTATTTCGCCAAGGCCGCTCGGCCAGCGCCGTTCGGCCAGGTTTCGACGAGCGGGAACGCCATCACAACGGCAGACCTGACTTTTCCGACGAGCACGACCGGGGGGATCAGCTTGTTCCTCGATCGTATTTTTATGAACCAGGGAGACATCGAGATCGTATTGCAGGGTTTGGTGCAGGACAATCGAGCGACGATATTGGCGGAGCCGAACGTTATGGTGGTTGTCGGGTCGCCGTTGTATTCCATCGTGAAGACAGCAGAGCAAATCCCCTATGAGAACAAGCAGGTAGTCGGCTATACGGCGGTGAACGTGACGGCATTTCAAGAAACGGGCGTCATATTGAAGATTAAGGCGCACGAAATTATTGATGACGACGGCAATTGGGACACGCGGGCCGATTCGTTCGTGCGGCTGGAGGTGGACGCGTCGGTGGTTGAAGAAGGTCAGCGCATTGTCATCGCGCTCGACGAGCAGTCCACGGCAGCTTCGGGGGCGATCAGTGTGCCGGAGTTTGTGTCCAGAAATATTCGCACGCACCTTTGGGTGAGAGACGCCCAAGTGCTGGTCATGGGCGGGCTCTTTAGAAATACCGAGGGCAAGACGACCGATACCACGCCTTGGCTTTCACAAGCGGAAGGCGTCGCGGCAGGCGCATTGGGGCGATTAGTTCCAGGGGGCGCGATGGGGTCCCCGCTGTCGTCGACGCTCGGCAACCGATCCACCTCCGACACGCGGCGCGAACTTGTTTTCCTGATCAAATCAGAAGTTTGGAAACCCGGATTCGCGCTCGTCAACGACGTGGACATTTCGGAAGACGACCAAGCGCCGAAGGACCAATCCTCGATCCTCAACATAATTTCCGACGTGCGCCAGGGGCTATCCGGCATGCCGAAGAACCTACAAAAGGATCGCGAGACGGAATTGGAAATGCAAAGTGAAAGTGGTCCCAAGTCCGGGGGAAAGCGTCCATGAGGTCTTTCCGGCTTGGGGCGGCGGCGATTGTGCTCCACGGGTACTGCGCCGCGCAGGCCCAGGCACCGGCCGACGTGCCGCCTCCGACCCCGGCTCCCTTCTTGCAGGTGCAGATGCACGTGTGGATCAGCGAGACGACCGAACAGGGGTTGCGCGATTTGGGCGCGAATTTGACCTATACGCGATTCGTCGACGGGGTCGAGGCGCAGGGCCATTCGGTGCAACAAGTATCGACGAACCTGTTCAATCCGAGGAACCCGCTCTTTAACGTCACGCTTCCCGCGCCGGATCGGACGCGATTCAGCGCTCCGCTTCGGCCCGACCAATCCGCGCCGCTGGCGGACATCCAGACCCAGAGCGGTGCGGGGCTGACCTTTAGTTTGATTGAGCAAGACCACGGGACGATTGACGGGTTATTCCGATCCATCGAGCAAAAATCGGAACTGGATTTGATATCGAAGCCGGAACTCGTAGTGATCAACGGCGCACAGGCAACCATTAAAGCGGGAAGCAGGGTCCCCTTCCAAGACATTCAGTACGATCTTTCGGGCCGCGCGCAGTTGATCGTGGCGTTCAAAGACATCGGCGTCAACATGGTGGTGGTGCCGACGATCCGGCCGGACAAGCTCATCAAACTTGATTTGCAGGCGCTGGACGTTACCGACGTTATCCGCATCGATAATATTCGCGGCATTGATCTGCCGGTAATATCGACGCGGTCGCAGACGGGAGAGGTGTTAGTGCCGGACGGGCAGGCCCTAGTTATCGGAGGGCTTTCAACGCGTGTGGTTACGAAAGCGGAGCGCCGAGTCCCGTTGCTGGGCCGCATTCCGATATTGGGCATTCCGTTTCGCGCGAGGCGCTCGGAATCGGACAGCACGCACTTGATCGTGTTCGTCGAGCCGACGATTGTGGATCTGCGGAAGATGACGGCGGGGACGGAGAGCGCGTTGAAGTTCTGGCAGGAGGGCGGCTGGAAACACGAGGGGCGGATCGAGGAGGAGGTCGCGATCATGGAAAACAAGCGGTAAGCCAGCGAAGAGTTTTCGGTCCGGCGCTCCAGCCAACGGCCCATGTATACTTCGCGGCCCGCAACCGCGCCCATTGACACGATGATTCCCTTACGCTTTCGCATGTCTCGAGCCCGACGCGATACCGCGCTGGCCGCGGTTTCCGGCCTCGCGTTCGCATTGTCATTTCCGAACCCTAGTTATGGGCTTATATCGTGGGTCGCTCTCGTTGCGTTGCTCGTGAGCACCTGGGAAGCGACGGTCGCGAAAGCGGCGCGGCTGTTCTTTCTCGCGGGGACGCTCGCACACCTTATTCTGCTTCGATGGGCCCTCGTGCAGACGTACTATGCCGGAGCGTGGGTCGTATTTGGGGTTGTAGGGTTGGCGACCTACTACGGGTTGCATTGGGCCGCAATCGGGGCGGTGTGGTCGTGGATCCGCCGGAAGCACCCGGCGTTTTGCCTTCCGGCGATCTTCGGACTGCTTTGGATGGCGTCGGAAACACTTCAAACGTCGCGATCCTTGCTCCTAAGCATGCCGTCTCACCTGGCGTACACACAGCGCCATGACCCGATACTACTTCAATGGGCGTCGATCGGGGGGGCGCCACTGATTGGCGGATTTTTCGCTTTTATCAATGCTTCACTTGCGTCGGCTTGGTGCGAGCCGAAGAGGAGGGTACGACGGTTGGCGTGGGCGGGCGGGGCGATCGTGGTTGCGCATCTGGTGGGATGGTCCTTGTTGGGCCAGGCGGACTACGAATCGAAGCCGTTGACGGCGGGGTTGCTGCAATCAAACTTTTCGGAGGAAATGAAACAGGACCCGGAGTACACCGTGGAGATGGTGCGCAACGCGGCGGAAAAATCGCGGGCGATTGCGGCGGCGTTTGCCCTCGATTTGATGGTGTGGCCCGAGGCGCTGGTGATGGACAATGTGGACCAGCCCGAGGTCCGCGATCCAATCGTGGAGTTCACGACAGTGACGGGCGTACCGCTGTTCACAGGTGCGGCGCGGGACGAGTACGAGACGGACACACCTCGCTTCTATAACTCGGCGGCCTACTTCGATTCGGCGGGCGAACTGCGGGGTGAGTACGACAAAGTGCAACTCGCGCCGTTCGGGGAGTACGTCCCCTTTTCGAAGGCGATCCCGCTGATTGGGAATCTGTTTCCGCCGGTGGTGGACAATCTCGAAGCCGGAACGGAAGTGAAGACATTCGACGTGGGTGAGCGGACGTTTGGCCCGCTGATTTGTTTTGAAGTGCTGTTTCCGTCGATGCCGGAGACGTTGCGCCGAATGGGCGCTGACTTTTTGATCGTCGTGACGAACCTGGGTTGGTTCGGTTACATGAACATTGTGCCGACGGAATTGGAGGCGGCGCGGCTCCGGGCGATCGAGACCCGGCTGGCGCTCGTGCATTGCACGAACACGGGCATCTCGGGCGTGTTCGATCCGTATGGGCGGTTCGCGCCGATACAAGGGTGGTTTCCGAGAGGCGAGTTTGTCGAGATACCTGAGGCGATCACGCCGGAGCGAAGCCTGCTGCTGCGGATGGGCGGGGCGTTGCCCGTCGCCGCGCCCGGAAAGCGGCTAGTTCCCGCTGGGCCCCGCGTGATTCCCAATCTCGCGATGGCGCTATCCGTGATTCTCGTGCTGATCGCGGTGATTGTGCCGAGGACGAGCGGGAAGGCGAAAGAGCAACGCGACGGCAAGCGTTAAGCGAATAGGGACCGTCGACAAGGGACAACCACGGGCCTCACTCCGCTTTCGCGGCCAGGTTCGCGGCCTTCGCGCGTTCGAACGATATTATCGGGGAGGCGAACTCCGGTGTCTTTGCCTCCCCCGCCTTCATCATGGTGCAATGCCCTTCGAAGACCACCCCCTCGGCAATGCTGAGACGTGGCGCTGAAATATTTCCGATCAGCCTGGCCTTGTTCGTAACCTCGATACGATCGTGCGCAAACAGGTTGCCTTCGACGTGGCCACTTACTATCACTTGGCCGGCGACGAGGTCCGCCCGGACTTTTCCGGTATCGTGGACGACAATGGTGTCATCGCTGTGGACGCGGCCGGTCAATTCGCCCTCGATCCGGATAGTACCCTTGGACTCAATTTCGGCCGTGAGTTTCGTGCCCGGCCCGATGATGGTCTCTACTTTGTTCTCGTTGTACGTTCGGCGTTTTTCGAGCACGGATCAGTGACCAATGTAGCGCTGCGGATCGACGGGTCGGCCGTTTAGCAACACTTCGTAGTGAATATGGGGAGAGGTGCTCCGCCCAGTGCTCCCGACCTTTCCGATTTGTTGATCACGGTCTACTTCCTGTCCGGGCGTCACGAGGATTTGGCTCATGTGGCCGTATAGCGTTTCGATTCCGTTTCCATGATCGACAACCACGAGGTTTCCGTATGCGCCGTCCCGTTCCGCCGACTTGACGACGCCCTTTGCGGTGGCCAGCACGGGCGTACCCGGCGTCGTACCGATGTCGAGTCCGCTATGGAATTGAAGCCTGCCGTTAAAGGGGTCCCGTCGATTGCCAAAGCGCGATGTCAGCCGCAGGTCCTTTTGTGTAGAGGGCAATATCGAAGGCACCCGCGAAACCCGATCTTGTTCGTTGTTCATCGCGCCGAGAAGCTGGCGCAGGCTGGCCTCGCGTATCCGGATTTCTTGCAGGATAAGGTCCGCAGAGGGTCTCGACAATCCCTGGATAAATTGTGGCGGGCGCAAACGAAGCACTTCCGCCATAGCGATGGACTCGTCCACATAGGCCCCGCCGCCACCTTGACCGCCGACACCCTCGGCCAACGGGGTCGAAGCGCCCTCGCGCGGGCGCAAGCCGGTCATCTCCCGGACTTCTGTCTCGAGTTCGTAGAGCCGGCTAAGTTCGGCGGTCAGCGCCGCGTCGCGCACTTCGTACTGCGCCCGGACTGCGTTCTCGACCGCGGCGCGATCCAGGGCCGATTCGACCGGCGCCGGCCGCGCCTGCTTGTGGTCCTGTTCCAACCGGACCGAATACTCGCGGAGACGATCGGCCTCGGATCGTGAGAGTCTGTCGCGCTGATAGAAGAGTCCGGCAAAGAAGGCCAATACGACGAACGCGCAGCCCGCAAGCCACAGGTGAATCGAACCGAACTCGAAGGATCGACGCCCGCCCCGGTCGTGCGGGATGAGCATCACGGTCCAACGCTTCATCTACGAGAGTGCTCCCCTGAGCGGTCATTCGGTGGGAACCAGCGACATACGGCGAGCACATTCTTGTCCTCGCCCGCCTTCGCCCCGACCGAGCCCCGCCTGGTCGTTCACTTTCTTCCGAGTTTCGTCACACGGCCGATTTCGGCCCGTGCCGCCCCTCCTCGATGATTCCTGCTACCCTGTACCGAGTTCCCAGTTCGCCCTACTAACTCCGGAATCGTCACAGGTACCTATGCACGCCATCCCCAAAAAAATGAGCAATGCAACTCTCGCTTGCGGGACTATAACAATGGGTCTTCGCTTTGTCAATAGCGGCGAGTTCTTCGGCTATACCCCATATAGCGGAATTTTCGAGAGTATATCGCAATATGTAGTATCTGCTATCACCATCGTTAGCCCATCCAGTTGGCCGAACAGGCAAAAATGAAACGGACGTTCGGTCGTGGTAGAGTCGCCGAGCGCATCGAGTGTCGCCTCGGATTCGACGAGCGGCGACGAATCGCCTCGAAACGGATGGAACGTGCCGCCAATGAATCGAACTAAGATTCTTTTCCTGTGTAGTGGGAACTCTTGCCGGAGCCAGATGGCGGAAGGCTGGGCGCGGCATCTCAAATCCGAGGTGATCGAGGCCTATTCGGCTGGAATTCGGCCCCACGGCCTGAACCGCGTGGCGGTGCGAGTCATGCTTGAGTCCGGAGTGGACATCTCCGAACATGGGTCAAAGTCGCTGGCTCGCTTTGGGGATCTCGAGTTCGACTATGTCATCACGGTATGCGATTCGGCCTCCGAGAGTTGCCCCGTGTTTCCGGGCCGCGCGCTGGTCGTTCATCGGGCGTTCGATGATCCCCCCCGGCTCGCGGCTACGGCAGCGACCGACGACGACGCCATGGGCGTGTACCGCCGGGTGCGGGACGAAATCCGCGATTTCGTGATGACTCTCCCCGAAGCGCTCGGCGACAGGGGCAAGGCCCGGCCAAAAGACTCCACCCCCAGTTCCTGGTTGGGGCTTTCGTGAAGTAAAAAAGAACTCAACGCAGAGATGCAAAGTTACGCAAAGGGACGCAGAGACGAGGGTAAGGTAGCGCCTGCCTCGATGAGGTTGGGGCGGCACTACGTTGCGATCCCTGAGTTTTTCCGTTTGCGATCGTTCTGGCGGCAGACAATGCGTGAGGTCGAACCGGAGGTCCGGGCGTGCGCCGGTTTCGTCGAAACACCCGCGCCAAGAATTGGTTGAAAAAGAAAGCAAATTTATATTTA
>CAYXRK010000001.1:100925-134535 GCA_964467615.1 uncultured Nitrospirales bacterium
GTTGCGGGCGTATTAATTTGTGTGTGGCCGCCCGGGGGGGGGGGGGGGGGGGGGGTTGGGTCTAACCGGGCGCTACAGTATGTGCTTCAAACTGAAGGCAATTTAATTTTCGGACAGGACCAACATGACCGACGCAAGCGCCGCGGTTGAGCGAATCGTTTCGGAGAAAATAGTCGCAATCGTACGGCTTGATAGCAGTGAAGCGCTGTCGAAGGTGGCGGACGCCTTGATCGAGGGTGGCTTATCGGTCATTGAATTTACGATGACTACGCCGGGAGCGCTCGGGGCCATCGAACGCGCGCGAGGGGACCTGGGCGACGCGATACTTATCGGCGCGGGGACGGTGCTTGACGCGGCGACGGCGAGCGACGTCATCCGGGCGGGAGCGCAATTCGTGGTATCGCCCGCGTTGGACAGACGGGTCATCGACGTCGTGCGCGAGCGTGGCGTCGCCGCGATACCGGGGGCGTACACGCCGACGGAAATTGTGCAGGCCTGCGAGTGGGGTGCGGACATCGTGAAGCTGTTCCCCGCGAGCACGCTTGGGCCCGGCTATCTCAAAGCGCTGCGGGGGCCATTGCCCAACGTTAGGATTTTGCCCACGGGCGGCGTCACGATAGAGAATGCACGCGGCTTTTTAGATGCGGGAGCGGTCGCGTTGGCAATCGGCGGCGAACTGGTGAACAACGCGCTGGTGAACGCGGGAAACTTCGGCGAAATCACGAAGCGCGCCAGGGCGTTCCGAGAACTCGTTTGACGCGTCGCCAAATGGCTTGACGCGCGAGCGATTGCCGGGTCAAGCCGGGTTTGTTAGGATTTGACGTTCGGAGCACATTTCATGCCGCGCATGATCGTGTATGCAGCCTTTGCGCTGCTTGCGAGTTGGCCGGTCTCCTTCGCTCAGGAACGGCCAGCGAGCGGAATCGGGGAAGCCGTTCGCCCGGTTGGGGGGGCCGGGGCGATTCCGCCGGGCTTCGTCGAGATCGAAGTGCAGGGCGCGGCGCCTTTCGAGAACGAGGCGAAGGACAATACGGACGGCGCGACTAGTCCGCTTGAGCGACCTGCTCCAGGCGTGCGGACAATCGAACTTGAGCACAAGATTGCCCAACTGTTCATCATTACGCTGAACGGACTCTACAATCCGAATAACGTCGAGCGCACGCTGTTGCGCGACTTTCCTCCGGGCGGCGTCATCATTCCCGCGATCGCGAGGCCGGTCCACGCGGTGGAGTATGTCCGCGCGTTGCGGGGAACGTGGATGGAGAAAGAGTACGGCGTGCCGATGCTTATCGGCGCGAACATCAACGTACTTACGCAGCATCGTTTGAATGCCGACACCGGGTTTGGAGAACTTCCGTCGTCGCTTTCGGTCGGCGCGGGATTTGCGGCGGAGGTCACTCGCGACTTGGGCCGCCTCATTGGCGGCGACATGGACGCGATGGGATTCAATTTTCACCTCGGCCCCGCGCTCGATCTTGCGCCGCGCTTGACCGGCGCCACCGGCACGACGCTTTGTCTCGGGAGCGATCCGGCGCTCACGGCGCAGGCGGCGAGGGCGCTGGTCGATGGCATCACGGAACGCGGAATCGTTTGCGCGGTAACGGGTTTTCCGGGCGGGGGATATGACCGCATCGGCGATGGGCCGGCCGTGCTGACGACGCCGAAGTCGCTGGTGGCGTCGCGCGAACTGGCGCCGTACCGCGAGGCGATCGCCGCGGGCGCGCGAATCGTCCATGTGGGAAATACGCTCGTCCCGACGTTGGACGAATCAGGCGATCCGGCCAGCCTGAGCACGGAGGTCATCGGCAATGTGCTGAGAGGGGTGATGGGGTTTGATGGGCTGGTTATCGCGGGCCCGATGGACGCCAAGGACATCGCCGTGAAACACAAATTGACCGAAGCTGCTGTCCGTTCGTTGCGGGCGGGGGCGGACATGCTGTACTTCATGGGGTCCGCGGAACAGGCGGGGCGGGCCATCGCGGGAGTCGCCGCGGTGGTGCGCGCGGGCAAGCTCGACGAAGCGGTCATCGACGCGGCATTCGAGCGCGTGAAGGCGTTCAAGGCCGAGGTCGAGTTGGCGGCGCGGCCGCTTCCAGAAGCCTCGCGCGCCGAGAAGATCGAGAGCGATCGCCAGCATGTTGACATACCGATCGAGGTGATTCGGCGATCGGTCACGCTGGCGCAGAACCGCGGCGGGGTCCTTCCCTTGACGCGGGAGGCGAACATGCCGGTTGGCGTGACGGGCGTTGTGGGCGCGCAGGAACTTCGAGATGGATTGACGAAGCACCTCAAGAACGTGGCGTATCAACCGATCGCGACAGCCAAGTACATTGGACGCGTGCAAGAATTCGAAATCAAACGCGTGACGAAATCGTTTGAGGGCGTGAACACCGTGGTGTGCGTATTCTCCGCCGAAACGGCGGTGCGCGAACAAGTGGAGTTGGTGCGGGGGATCCAGGCCCAGGGCAGCCGCGTTGTGGCCGTGCTTGTCGGGTATCCGAACGCACTGCAAAGTTTCGCTGCCGCGGATGCGATCGTTCTGGCGTATGACGACGCGGAGCGGATCGAACTTACCATGCGGGCGGTGGCGGAGGTCCTCGTCGGGGATGCGCCCGTAGCCGTCTTGCCGGGCGTGCATGAGGTGAAGCGGGCCGTGAACGATCCGATGACGTTTTCGCTGAAGGACGTTGTCCGGTCGCCCTCGGGAATCCTGCCGGTAACAGTCGAGGGGGCGTGGGTGGCTGGATTCGGTCTGTCGTACGAGGGTCTGCCGAGCGTGGCGAAGGCGGCGTGGGACTTTGGAGACGGATCGAAGTCCAAAGACCACGATACGGCGCATGCTTACATCGCCGCGGGCCGGTATGCCGTGGCGCTCGAAGTAACGGACCGGCAAGGAAAAGTGTCGGCTGGGCAGTTTACGGTGGTGGTGGAGTAGTCCGACGGGAGGGTTTCACCATGAGCGAATCGCGGACAGCGGCAGCGATATTCCGAGCATCAATGCATGGGCCCGCGTGGCATGGGCCCTCTTTGCTCGCATCACTGGCTAACGTCGACCACATTCGGGCGTCGGCGCGGCCGCTCAGCGATGCGCACTCGATATGGGAGATTGTGTTGCACGCGATCGCATGGCAGGCGTATACGCTAAACGTTCTGGACGGCGGGGACGCGACGGGTCTCGAAGGCGACGCGGACTGGCCGCCGGTGTTGTCCGCGGAACCGGAGGACTGGGCATCGACGCTTGAGCGTTTGCACACGACGGCCGATCGGCTTCAGGCAAGACTTGCAGATCTGCCCGACGCGCGGTTGGACACGATGATCCCAGGGCGTGACTTCGTATTTAAGGTGCTCGTCCACGGTATCGCGCACCACAACATTTACCACGCGGGCCAGATAAGTTTGTTGGCAAAATCCTGACGAAGCGGTCCGCGCTCAGCGTGACGGCCCGCTGAATACGGCATGAAGGGTCGAAGTCTCGACCGTCAACACGACCGGCAGGTTGACGGTGGTCTCCTTTCGCGCGACCACGTATCGAAAGCCCCAGCGTGCGCCGAGGCGTTTCCATTCCTCGGAACTCCGGCCAGCCCAAACGGCCTTCCAGTCGGGGCCTTGGCCGCCCGGGGGCCGTGTGAAGTCGATGCCGTAAATCTCCGTGTAGATTGCGTTCGTGGCGCCTCCGAGGGAAGGGCGGTATGAGCCGTAGAACCCGGTCGCCATATCGACCAAGACCGGGTGGCCGGTCTGTGCTTGCAGAAGAAGTTGATACGGAGCGGACAGGAGCATCGCGTCGGGCTCGCCGGAGGCGTTCAGGTACTCCGAGACGGCGTGTTCGAAACTACCGATGGGAAGTTGTTCGCGCGCGTTGGCCTGTTCGAGCAGAATTGCGCACGTGAGGACGCTCGCGAGGGAGGCGTTCATCCATCGAGTATTTCCGTGGTGGAGTCGCGGGTTGGTCCGTCCCTCTTCAAGTCGCGTGACCACGTATGCAAAACAACCGCCAGCCGCGATCATTGCCGATCCAAATTGATGAAACGGCGCGAGCGCGATCGTTAAAGCCGAGATCGGAAGAACTCCCGTCACGGTGGGGAGCCAGGCAATTCTCGATCCTGTCTGGCTTCGTTTGATCGGGGTGGCCGGATCCGAACGGGGCTTGGCTAGTGCGAACGCCACTGCGCCGAAAAGAAAAAATATCGCCCATTCGCCTGTCTCGAAATAGCGCGGGTACAGGTCGGGAGCGACGAACTCGATCGAGCGTGGCCCGACAAGCAACAACAGGATGACTGCGGCCGGGACCATTCCCGCGAGCTTACCGGCGTCGCGGCGAAAACAGACGCCGACGAGCAGCGCGAGCAGGATCGGCGGCAGATGGTTGTAGAGGCGATACGGCAGCCAGCCTAAAACCAAGTAGGGCGTATTGGGACCTCGTATCATCTGAACGGCCATAGCGAAATAGACAACGGCGAGCACCGTCACCGCGTAGAACGCCAACATTGCGAGCCGGTCGTCCGTCGCGCCGCGCAAGGCAAACGCCACCAGTATCAATAGTCCGATGCACAGGATATGGCTGTTGCCCACGGGGATCGAACGGTGCATGTCGTGGCCCGAAATACGGCCAGACCAGTATGATGCGGAATCGCCCTGGGCCGCATAGGGGCCTTCCGCTAAAGGTCCGGCGGCGAAGGAACGTGTAACGGCGTAACACGTGACGCTGAGCGCCGCACCCACGAGAAACCAAACCGCAAGGCGGCGAAACGATGCGCTGTCTCTGCGCCACAGAACGGTTGCGGCTTGCAGGGCCAGCAACACAAAGACCGTGGGCGCTTGGCCCAGGTGGACGGCGGGGAGGAGTCCGGTGAGGAACCCGCCTACGACAAAGCGGCGCGCCACGAGCAGTGCGACGCAAATGAGCGCGTAGCCCGTCCCGATGTGGCCGTTGGAAAACATTCCCGGCCAGACAAAAAGAGGATAGGAGGCGTCGAACGCGAGGTGGATACCAGCTAAGAATAGGAGCGCGGTTATGTGGCCCGCGATTGCGCGGCGGGCGATGACCGCGCCGAGGAGGAATTGGGGAACTGTTGAGGCGCAGATGAAGAGAAAGTTCCGAATCGCGCAGAGCACTACGGGCGAAGGGAAGAAATAGACAATGAGCGCGGACAGGTATATCTGCAAGTTGAACGCACCGAGGGTATAGACCTTGAAGGGATGCCCGTCCGGGTACGGGACCTGCCCGGTCATCGTCTGGGCGAACTCGAAATTCTCGTCCCACTGCACGCCGCGAGCCAAGACGGCGACTGCGCTAAAGGCCGTCCACGCGAGGACACCCGGCCAAAGTCGTTCGCGATGCGTTGTAGGTTGATCAGGCATCAGGTTGGTTGCCGAGAATCCGGTGGTTCAGCAAGTTTGCACTAGGGTCCGACTACTACGGAACCGTTGCTCGACGATTGTACATTCGATGCGAGGACGAAAGAGTTACCTGTTGAAAACGTTCGCGTACCCGCAGGCAACACCGCGTGCTTTTCTAGATGGAAATGGGTACGATTCGAGTCCGAGCGTACCGGGACTTTGGAGACTTACGAAATGCGACCGAACATGATTTCACGCGGCTTGTTTGCCTTTCTGTTAATTGCCGCGATTGCCGCAGGCCAAGAACGAAAACCGGCGAATATATTGCCGGCGGATCGGGCCGGTATCTTGCTCATGGAAGGCCGGGAGCAATTGGAGCGGCCAGACCTTACCCTGGACTACATGGGTCTGAAGGACGGCGACACGGTGGCCGATCTCGGCTGCGGCAACGGCTTTTACACGCTGAGGCTCGCGGGACGTCTCGCGCCGAGCGGTGTCGTGTACGCGACCGATATCCAGCAGGGCATGCTCGATCAGATGACCACGCGCGCAACCGAGGCGGGCGCGAAGAACATCAAGCCCGTGCTCGGCACGGCGACGGATCCAATGCTACCCGCCGGCAAGATCAACTGGGTGTTGATGGTGGACGTGTATCACGAGTTTTCGGATCCGAAGGCGATGCTCGCGAAGGTCCGCGAATGCCTTGCCCCGGAGGGCCGCGTCGCGCTGCTCGAATTCCGGGCCGAGCAGGACCCGGCGGTGTTTCCGTTTCCGATTCCGCGCGAACACAAGATGACGGTCGAAGAAGTCATGAACGAGTGGACGGCGGCCGGATTCGCGTTGGTGGAACGAAAAGAGTTTCTTCCCGCGCAACACCTTTTCGTGTTCAAGGCCGGAAGCGGGAACGTGTGGGACGCCTCGGTGCCCATCGAGTCGCTTGGTGTTGGCGCAGCGCCAAAGCTATCGACGTTTGGCGAACATGTGTACTTTGCTGGTCAGCCCGTTTCGGACGACCTGAAGCTACTCGCGGATCGGGGCGTGCGCACGATTCTGAATCTTCGGTCCCCGGAAGAAATGCAAAAAGTCGATTTCGACGAGGCCGCGCGCGCCAAGGAGTTGGGCATGGAATACATTAATGTGCCTGTCGGCGCGGCGCCGCCCAACGAGGAAGCGCTCGAACAGATATTTAAGGTGCTGAACGGGGCCAGCCAAAAGCCCGTGCTCATGCACTGCGCGAGCTCGAACCGCGTCGGCGCGATGTGGGCGCTATTCCGGGGCAAACATCAGGGGCGTCCCGCCGATGCCGCGATTGCCGAGGGCAAGGCCGCGGGCTTGAGCAATCCAGCGCTCGAGACGACGGTGCGGGAGTTGCTCAAGTAGTCTGCCGCCGCGATTCCTACGCATAGGTCAATCGGCCTCGAGGCTCGGGGATTGGGCGGCCCAATTCTCGCGCCGTTCGAATCCATTCGTCGATGACGACTTGCGCGTTGGCAACTGCTTCCGTGTAGGAAAGGCCGTCCGCCATGCACCCCGCGAGTTCAGGCACTTCAACCAGAAAACAGGAGTCTTCGTTAGACCAGTAAATGATCATTTCGTACCGGCCCTCCATCATGAATCCTCCAGCGTAAGGTGATACCGCAATATGATACCTCGAATCTGTTTGACTTGGCGTGGTGGCCGGCGCTTCCGTCATGCGCCCATCGCGCGCGAGCAAAGTACGAGTTCGCGTTTCAACCGTGCCGCGTGGCGGTCCGACGCGATATGACGTAGAACAGCGCCCCGCCGACGGCGACCGTAGCCAGCGCGAGCGAAGATTCGACTGGTCTGCCTCGGAAGGCCCAGACCATGGTCCAGATGGTCACGGCGAGGAAGACGAGGGGCGTCGCGGGGTATCCCCATGCCCTGAAGGGGCGATTCGCATTTGGCTGGCGAAGGCGCAAGACGATCACGCACGATACCGCGAGGCAGGCGAAAAGACTCAACGTGAATCCCGCGTACTGTTGGATTTGGTCGATACGGCCCGAGACGATGATGATGGACGTGGCGACGCCTTGAAGGACTAGGGCGGAACGGGGCGCGCCGGTCTTGGCGTCCGCGCGGGCGAGCCAGCCGAGCGGCGCGAAATCGCGGCCGAAGGCGTAGTACACACGCGGCCCGGCGATGGTCATGGCGGACGCCGACGCGAAAATCGAAAGGCAGAGAACGACGGTGACGGGCGCGGCGCCCGCCGGACCGAAAAGTTTTTCGGAGGCCACGAGGCCGACTTCGACCTTGCCGGCGAGTTCCTCGACGCTTGCGCCGTAGAAGTAAACGGCGTTGAGGCCAAGGTACAGCAGCACGACGAGGCCCGTGCCGAGGAGCAACGAACGGGGAAGGTCGCGTTGGGGTTCGCGCATTTCGGCGGCCATGTACGCGGCGGCGTTCCAACCGGAATAGCAGAAGGATACGAAGATGAGGGACGTGGCGAACGCGGTCAGTTTGTCGAGCGTAGAGAGTGTTTCGTAGGTAGGCGCAACGTGCGTGAGATTCGCCGTGGATCCCGCTCCTATGGCGAGGGCGGCAAGAATAATCGCGACGATGCCCGTCGCTTTGAACAACGTAATGAGATCGTTGAACCCGATTCCGCCGCGCATTCCGCGGAGGTGCACGATGACGAGCAGCCAGACGACGCCGATCGCGGCGAGATCGTCCAGGTGGAGAACTCCCAGGAGGAGAGGGTCATCTTGAAAGGCGGGGACGAAGTGACCGGCGTAGCGTATGAGACTCTTCGCAGCCGACGCGATGGGCGCGGAGAAACCGGCCGTGAGCGAAACGAACGCGCTCATGAACGCGAGCGCCCGGCCATAGGTCTCGCGTAGGTACACATACTCCGCGCCTGCCTCGGGCATCATCGCGCCGAGTTCGGCGAAGCACAGCGCCCCACACAATGCCAGCACGCCCCCAACAATCCAAAGGAGAAGGATGTAGCCAGGGTGGCCGAGGTCTGCGGCCTGAAAACCCGTCGTCGTGAAGATGCCCGCGCCAATAATGTTGGCGACGACCAGCGCCGTCGCAGAACGCAGCCGAAGGTGGCGAAGGAGGCCCGCGCTACTTGGCGGGGGCAGGGGCATCATTTCGTTTCTTGAACGTGATGACGTACTGCTCTTTCATTATGGGAAACTCTTTGACGAACTCGAAGCCGGAGTCCTTGATCTCATCCATCACCGTGCCCTTGCCGCAACGGACATGTTCGATGCTGAAAGGCGTGGTCACGCCGTTGATGCGCTCGAAGTCCACGATCATCAACGTGCCGCCGTCGCGCAGGGCCTGGTGTATCGAAGCGAGGGACTTGTACGGAAACTCGAAGTGGTGGTACACGTCGCAGACAAACGCGGCGTCGATGGAGTTGGGTCCAAGGTTCGTGGAATCCGCGGTGCACAGTAGGGTCTTTACGTTCGCGATGCCCTTTTCCGCTGCCGTCTTGTCGATGAGCGCGATAAATTCCTCGGCGATATCGACTGCGTATACCGTGCCTTTCGGTCCGACGCTCTCCGAGAACATGTAGGAGAAGAAGCCGGTGCCGGCCCCAATATCCGCGACGTCCATGCCTTTCTTGAGACCGAGCGCGCGGACGATTTCCTCTCGACTGTTGTAGATCGCGCGGCCATCGCCCTCGAACATTTTGATGTAGCGTTGAACGTCTTCAATCTTCTCGAAAGTGGCGTTCACGCCGGGGCGAACGCTCTGTTCTTGCGCCCACGAAGCGCAAAGCCCGAGGGCCAATACTGCGAGCGCCTCGCGAGTTGTTCTGAGTCGATTCATTGTTCTCGGTCCCTATTTGATGGTTGAGTGTTGTGGGTCCGATGAACGCGAATCCCTCGCCGGCCCGATTCGTCTAGCGGTTGGCGTTTCCGATCACTTGGAATTTGTCAGCCCTTGCGATTGCATCACTAAGTCTTTGTACTGATTGCCGAGACCGGCGGGATTGGGCACCTTGCCGTCGTAGACTTCGACACCGTGTTGAGTTCGAAGGTCCCGCATCATTTTGCTGATGAGGAGCGGAGTTGCGAGGTCATTGCGCGATTCTTCGAAGGTTTTCTTCCGGGGCGGCCGGTTTTCAACGACCTTCACGACCAACTGGGCCGCCGGCATTTGGACAGATTGGGCGGGCTGACCGTTTGCGCCGGGCTTGACCTGCTCGTATGCGGGCAACTTCGCCATGAAGGCGTCGCCTGCCGTATGTCCGGAAGCTTGCTCCCAAAAAATGCGAAAGCGTTCCGACGCGGGATTGTTTTCGAATACGGGCCGAATAACCATGCCGGGATTCTGCGTCTCGAACGCGTTCGCGATCTCCTCGAACGCGGTCCCGTGGCGCACTTGGTCCATCACCCGCGCCGCCGCGGCCGTGGATTTAGGGTCGTCGGCGGGAAAACGGATGGCGACGAAATCAAGCGTCTCGAAGGTCATCAGTTCAGCGGCGCGAAGGTCGTATTCCCTTTGCAGTTCCTCCGGCGTGACCGTCAGGGCCCCGTTATTTACGGCTTCTTGGACCGCGTAGATAAGCGCCTTTTCGCGCAAGAGTTTTTTTTCCTCGTCGTCGATTTCGAATTCAACGCCGTCTCGCAATGCCCGGACTTGGGAGTCCGTCATGTCCAGCGCGGAGGGATCCTGTATCTCGAAAACCTTCCGGTTTTCGGGGTGCTTTTGGAAATAGGATTCCCGCGCGACTTCCCTGGGAACGCTGATCTTTCCCGCCGTCGAAAGTTCGTCGCCGAGCTTTTGCTTAATCGTGTCGTCGATATGGCGATTGAGCGCGCGAAGCAGATCACCCTTGTTTTGAATGAGCGGGCGTTCTTCGTCCGGCATATCGCGAATGATTCGCATCAGATCGCCGCGGCGAATCGCCTTGCCGTCGGCCTTCGCGACGACAATGCGGTCCGAATCAGCGATCCAGCCGCATCGCGATACCACCAGGATCAAGAATGCGCATTGGAAAGCGAGCGCGGCGCAGGAGTAGAGGGAGCGTTTAGACATGGAAAGGACGGCGCGATTACCCTCGTAGTTTATCACGCACGCGGGGCGCGGAGCATCGGCGGCGGCGCTGAACATTGACCCTTCCTTCGACAAAAGCTATAGTAATCGCTTGCCCGCGCTAGACGGGGAACTAGCGGTGCCCTGCACTCGCAATCCGCTTTAGCGAGGTCGAATTCCGTCCCTAGGGCGGCGATCTCTTCAGCTGGTGCGTGGCTTGCCGTGTTGACGGTTGGGTCCTGCTCAACGGGCTGCCGCTGAACCCGGTCAGGTCCGGAAGGAAGCAGCCGTAGGTGGAATGGCCCGTGTGCTGCAGGTGCGCCTGGCCCGAGCGGTAAGTCGCGTGGCCGTCCTGGGATCGCCGATCGAAGGAGGGTGCGCGGGTATTTTTTTGTTTAGTTGCTAGTTGCTAGTGGTTAGTTGCTCGTTTTTAGTGGCGAAGATTAGAACGGTGGTTGCGCTTGCGGCTATGGCCGAATCCCCACATTACCTTGTACTCGCGCGCAAGTGGCGCCCTAGCCGGTTTGAAGACGTCGTCGGCCAGGAGCATGTAACGCGCACGCTGCAGAATGCGATCCGCGCGGGGCGCGTCGGCCACGCGTTCTTGTTTATTGGGTCGCGGGGGATCGGAAAAACGACCACGGCGCGGATTTTGGCGCGCGCGTTGAATTGTTCGAAGGCGCAAGGCCCGACGCCGGATCCTTGCGGCGAGTGCGACAATTGTCTCAGCATCGCCGGGGGGTCGAATATCGACGTCATGGAGATCGATGGCGCGTCGAACAATAGCGTCGAGGACGTTCGTCAAATCCGCGAGAACGTTCGCATGTCGCCGGCGAGTTCGCGTTACAAAATCTATGTGATCGACGAAGTGCACCAGTTGTCGTTGGCCGCGTTTAACGCGCTGCTGAAGACGCTCGAGGAACCGCCTTCGCATGCGGTGTTCATTCTCGCCACCACCGAGGCGCACAAGATTCCAGCAACCATCGTGTCGCGTTGCCAGCGGTATGACTTCCGGCGGGTGGGTGTCAACAACATCATCGCGCTCCTGCGGACGATCCTCGACAAGGAAGGCGTGAAATGCACGGACGACGCGCTCCACGCCGTCGCCCGCGCGG
Organism: uncultured Nitrospirales bacterium; assembly: GCA_964467615.1. Lineage (GTDB taxonomy): Bacteria > Hydrogenedentota > Hydrogenedentia > Hydrogenedentales > CAYXRK01. The sequence goes on from CAYXRK010000001.1 coordinate 112,391, forward strand.
CGGACGGCGGCGTCCGCGACGCGGAGAGTATTCTCGATCAGCTCATCTCGTACTGCGAAAAGGAGATTACGTTCCAGGACGTGTTTGACGTGCTGGGCCTGGTCGATTGGGGAGTGCTTCACAATGTCTGCGATTCGGTCCGCGAGAAAGATGTCGCGACCCTGCTCGCGATCGTGGACGATGTCGTTTCCAACGGCAAGGACTTGGGGCAATTCGTCCAGGAACTTCTTCGTTACTTCCGGAACTTGTTGGTGTGCAAGACGGGTGGCGCGAAAGAGTTGCTCGCGTTGCCCGACGATGAGGCCTCGGAAATGCAGTCTCGCGCCGTTGGGTTTTCGCTGACGCAGCTTATCCGGCTGGTCGAACAGTTCGCGGGACTTTCCGAGTCGTTTGAGTCCCAATTGGCGCAACGGACCGCGCTTGAAGCGTTGCTAATTCGCATATCAAGACAGTCGGTGGAAGTGTCGGTGGAGTCTCTGCTCGAAAAGCTCTTCGCGCTCGAAGGCCCCGCGCCCATCGAGGCGAAACCCGCTACGGAATCGCGCGGGGCCAAGACCGTGAAACGTGGCGCGCCGGTCACGGCAGAACTCGCTCCTCCTCCCGCGGCCGAACGCGTAGTCAGTCCTCAGCCGCGCCGCCAACCCGAGACCAAGTCGATGACGCCCGCTGAAAGCGTTCAGCAACAAACGGCCGACGACGAAGCGATCGCCGCTGCGATGACCGATCCGCGCGTGGCGAAAGTTGTCGAGACGTTTCGGGGCCGCGTTGTAAAAGTACGGTCGCTCGACCACTGAGATACGCGGGCTAGTTTCGGCGCGGGTCTGTTGAGGCGTTTGACGATTCTTGATCCGCGTCGGGAGTGCGAATTTCCAATTGGGCAGGCTCCGGTCTGGGAGGTGGACTTACGAATGTTCGGCGCGATGACGGCGGCAAAGCTGCGCCAAACCCGCCGGGCCGTCCGAAGAGGTGCAGCCTGACCAACAGGCTTAGCAGGTATAGCCATGCGCCTACTTTGGCCATCGAGACCGCGAGAACGACGTTGCGCAGGTAGGAGTCCTCAATCCTGCCCAGATAAAGCAAAAGCTCGATCAGGGTTTGGTGCTCGGTGTTGCTTCCGCCCGAGGGGATTTCGAGAAACGCGACGGAACTGAGCAGCCCTAGTTGGAAGGCGCGACCGGCGCTCTCGACCGGGCCTGAACCGGTGTCGCGCGCCCGCCGGTACGCGAAGGCCGTGAAGTACGCGATGAGCGCGAACACCAGCAGCACGGACGAATTCACCCACGCGGTGAATGGTGTGACGGCGGCCGCGTTGCGAAGCGTGTTGAACGCGCGTTCAGGGACCAATCCCGCGGCGAAGAAAACGCACCAGAGCGCGAGCATGACCACGTCCGCGCCGGAAGTTCTGAGTTTGAGCACTCGCGATCCAATCTTGGGGGCCGCAAGGGCCGGCGGCGAAACGATGCTAAGGTACCGCAGTTGGGTCTGGTGGTCCCTCTTCCAGGATAACAAAATCCTCTGGTGTCGGATCGGGAGAGAGGCGTCCCATGAGGCGGCCTATATCGAGCAGGGATTGCGTGATTAGCTTGTGTCCGGCGCCAAGGCCGACATAGGTGTTCATCACAGCGCCGTAGCCGCGAAAGACCGAGTCCTTGATTGTCGGAAAATAGACGTGGAATTCGTTCGCGTATCCGACCAGAAATGTATCGTTCACGGGTGAATGGGTCTTTAGATCCAACTGGAATTGCGCGAACATCTCACCGGGCATCGCGGCGAGCGCCAAGTTATCGTTCAGCAGAATGGTCTGAACAGGCACGGACAAGTCAGGTTTCAGTTTCGTGAGGTACTTGTTATACATCGCATCGCCGACGATGCCGCGAAGCGTCTTTTGGTTCTTGGGGTCGGTGAGGTCCCAGCGCGTGCCCACTTCGACGCGCGATTCGGTAACGCGGATGGAGGGGGTCGCGGGCGCCTGCGCATCGAACGAATGCAGCGCATGGACCACGCGGTATCCGGCAGTGCGGCCAACAGTGTGCATCGATTCGAGGCCGCCTTCGGCGAGGGGAGTTTTGTCGAGGTAGGGATTGATATCGCCGCATCCGCCTTGGAGAAACATGCACTCGGCCCCGGTCTCTTGCTTGACGACGCGCGCCATTTCGCCGACCCAGTCGGCTGAGTATTGGGTGTTGTCCCAACTCAACACGACGGGGTGGCAGGCGTAATTCACCAATACGGCCATGAGGCCGCCGGATTCGGACTCGATCTTGATGAGGCCCGCTTCCTGGTCGAGCGGCCCGAGGGGCACCATTTCCGCGTTGCGCCACACCATCATGCATTGGCCGTTCGCGAGGATTTTGCGGCGGTTGTGGGCGATGTCGATCGTCGTGCGTCCCACGCCGATTCGCGCGGGCGCCAGCTTCGCAGCAGCGGCCTCGATCGTGTCGCCGATTTGGTCCGCGATGGTCCGCGTGTACGGTTCGTCGACGTCCATCGGCGGCGCTTGGTGGGTGTGCGACGCCGTGATTAGGACGTAGTCGACACCGGCCTTCGCTGCGCGTTTTCGAATTGCGGCGACGCGATCGGGCAAGGGCGGGCGGCCCAGATCGAGCGTGACGATGGCAAGCGTGTCGTCCCCGGCGCGAAGGACAAGCGCCCGCGCGTACAGGGGATCGAGCACGCCGGTAGTCTTGGGCGCTTCGCTGCCATAACCCCACGTGACGAGCCCGACGGGGGGTGTTACGTCCGTCACCGCGACGCCGGCTTCGAATGCGCGCGCCGCATCGGAAAGCGTTGCAATCGCAACAACTGCGTAAGAAAGAATTCGCCTCATCGGAGCGTCTCGCTTCTCGCCCGCGCCACGTAGGGAAGTAAGGAGTCCGCCCGCCCCGGAACGGGACGGGCGTATCAATCGTTACTTGGTCTTCTTTTTTGCCAGGGCCAACACTTCGGCCGGAACCTCGCCGTACAACTCGGCGTCAGCCGCGAAGCTCTTGTTCACGACTTCGGTGAGGTCCTTTTTCGCAATGCCGGCAGCCTTGGCTTCTTGGACGACTTCATGAAGTCCCTTGATGATTCGGGTGCGGCACTGTTCTTTGCAGCGCGACTCGAGGCCTTTCTTTATGAAGCAGCCCATGCCGCGGCGCGTGAAGATGAGGCCCATCACTTCGAGGTCGCGGTAGGACTTTGCTACGGTGTTGAAATTCACTCCCAAACGTTCGGCCAATTCTTTCACCGAAGGCAGGCGGTCCCCTTCCTTGAGGGTGTTGGACGCGATCGCGAACTGTACGTGGTTCTCGATCTGTTCATACACCGGTACGCTGCTGTGGATATTGATGGCGCTTAACATGGGTCAATCTCCTTCCCCGATTCAGTTTAGGCACTGCAACCCTTCGTGCCATTTTGAGTATAACAGTTTACCAAAATGCTGGGCGCAATGAGAAGTCTAGAAGATACCACATTATCGTTACTGTGCGTATGCCGAAAGAATCGAGGCAGGGTCATCCACGGGGATGAAACTTCCGGTGGGCCGTGGTCAAGCGCTCGTTGCTGACGTGGGTGTATATCTGCGTAGTCGAAATGTCCGCGTGCCCGAGCATCTCTTGGACGGCCCGTAAGTCCGCGCCGTTGTCGAGCAGATGCGTCGCGAAGGAATGGCGGAGCGTGTGAGGCGTGACGCCCCCGCGGAGTCCGGCCTTGGCGGCCAATTCGTTCACGATTCGCCAAATCTGCACGCGACCCATCGCGCAGCCACGGGCCCCGATGAAAAGGTTCGCGCATTTTGGACACCACTCATCACGGACGCGGAGCCAATCAGCGACGCGCTTCGCCGCTCTGGATCCCAAGGGGGCCAAACGCACCTTCGCGCCTTTTCCGCGGACCCGGACGCTGCCCTCTTCCATCGAGAGGTCGTGCGCGCAGATACCGGCGGCTTCCGAAACGCGAAGCCCGCACGAGTAGATCGTTTCGAGAATAGCTGTGTTGCGTATGCCTTCCGCGCTGTCGGGTGCGGCCGCGTTCACGAGCCGATCCACGTCGATCGGGGAAAGCACTCGCGGCAGCTTGCGCGTGATTCGTGGCGTGTCGAAGTCTTCCGCGGGATCCGTTGGAGTCAAGCCTTCGGCGTGGAGGAACGCGTGGAACGCGCGGACGGCGCTGAGGTGGCGCGCGGCCGAGCGGGGCGACAAGCCGGCTTCGCGCAACGCGATCAAGTGATCGAGGATGTCCTCGCGGACGATTGAGTCTGGTCCGGCGACACCCGCCTCGTCGAGATGCGCGGCGTATCGGTGTAGGTCCGCTGCATAGGCGCGGAGCGACGCATCGGCTAGGCCCGCTTCGAAGACGGAGGACTCGAGAAAGAAATCAAGTGCCCGTGTGAGGGACGAAACCGCGGAGCCGCCCTCGACTGATGGGAGATGAGTTTTCATGAGAGGGGGTCTGCACCTGAGGCTGGCAGCCGAGGGCGGCTGCCCCACACACGCTGGGTGTCTTGGGCGACGATTCGAACTTTAGAGGGAGCACTCGCGGAGACTACCTCCGAAAAAGTAACGCCGCCCCGGCCACAGCGCGACCGGGGCGGCGATGCATAGCTAGATCGATGTGGTTAGCTGCCGATCTTGTAGTTGAACATTGCGCGACGGTTGAGCTTGCGGTTCGCCGGCGTGTCGTTCGGCACTGCAGGCGTGGTTTCGCCGAAGGCCTTGGTCGACAACCGGCTCTGCGCGACACCGCTGTCCAGCATGTACTTCTGCACGGAATCCGCGCGGCGCTGGCTAAGCCCCATGTTGTACTCGTCTGTACCGACGTTACACGTGTGCCCTTGAACCTCGACTGAATCGCCCGAGTACTCTTTCAGCATGCCGACGACCTTGTCTACTTCCGCTTTGCCTTCCGGCTTGAGCGTCGACTTGTCGAAGTCAAACAGCACGTGGTTGAACACTGGGATCTGACGCGAAGGCTTGGATGGTGCAGCACTCGGCGGGGCCGGTGGTGCGGGTGCTTCTGCTGTCGCGTCTTCCCACGGCGAGTGATACACGACGCCGCGATTACCCCACAACTCCGAATCATCCGTGTTCGAAGCGGCTTCCGTGGGCCACCACCAATAGCCCGATCGGCCTTGCGAATCCTTCACCGGGTCGGGGGTAGCTCCGCTATTTCCCCACCAGGAGTAATCATCCCAGGACCGCACTTTCGTCTGGGCCGAAGCGGTACCGGCCGTGACGAGTAGCGCGAGCATAAGCGCAACTGCCAAAGTTCTCTTCATTGTAAGGTCAACTCCTTCGCGTAAGAGTTTGTTTAGGCGGCGAGCGGTCTACGCGAGTTCCCTCTAATCTCGCCAGCCATAGTTTAGCCAGAATGCGGATTCCGTGTCAATAATTTACTGGAATCCAGTGGAAACTCCCAAGGCCCATCCCGGCCCGAGGGCGACATCCTCCCGACAGGCCAGAATCTAACACAAATTCGGCAGTTCCGCAATATGCCTGAAGTGCGCTTTTTAAGACGCCGCCTTGGACGCCGCCCGCAGCCTGTGTTACGATGTCTGTGAGAGCAGTTGCCACGTTCCCTTCGGGAACACACAGAAACGACGAAAGCTAGGTTCGCGCCTGACGCTGGCAGCCGAGGGCGGCTGCTCCCCACGCGCTGGGTGAACAAGGCGGCGACTCGAATTTTCGAAACAGTAGGGTCCTTTCCCCAGTCGGATGGCGAACGTCTCCATTCAAGATGTCGATTACGTGGCCGGTTTGGCCAAGTTGACCATTCCCGACGCTGATAAACCCGCCTTGGCGAGCGATCTCGCGGCCATTCTTTCCTATGTGGAACAGTTGGATCGCCTGGACACCAGCGCCGTTGAGCCGATGATGCACGCGATCGATCTGACGAACGTGTTTCGCGACGATAGCGTTGGGCCCTCGCTCTCGCGTGCTGATGCTTTCGCCAATTCCCCATCGACTGACGGCGAATATTTTCTCGTGCCGCGCATTCTGGATTCCACGTCCTGATGTCCGTCGCCACGCGCCGCCGTTCCGCACGCGACATTCGAGATCATATTGCGTCGGGTGAGATATCGTGCGAGGAAGTCACCAGTGAGTACCTCGCTCGAATCCGAACGCTGGACGATCCATTGCATGCGTTTCTCGATGTATGGACGGACGATGCCGTTGAACGAGCACGCGCGTTGGACGCACGCCGTCAGGCCGGAGAAAATCTGGGACCACTCGGCGGAGTGCCGATCGCGCTGAAGGACGTCATCTGCACGCGGCGAGGAACAACGACGTGCGGCTCGAGGATATTGGAAGGGTATCGCAGCCCGTACGACGCGACGGTCGTCCAAAAGCTGGAGGCCGCGGGCGCAGTCATACTCGGCAAACTAAACATGGACGAGTTCGCGATGGGCTCGTCTACGGAAAACAGCGCGTTCGGTCCGTCGCGCAATCCCTGGGATCTAAGCCGCGTGCCTGGCGGATCGAGCGGCGGATCGGCCGCTGCGGTCAGCGCCGACATGACTCCGCTCGCGCTGGGCAGCGACACGGGAGGATCTGTCCGGCAGCCGGCGGCGTTCTGCGGGTGCGTCGGCTTGAAACCGACCTATGGCCGAGTCTCGCGCTATGGGTTGGTCGCGTATGCGTCGAGTTTGGATCAGATAGGGCCGCTTACGCAGACGGTATACGACGCGGCGTTGGTGCTCTCGGTCATTGCGGGCAAGGACCCGCTCGATTCGACTTCCGCGGACGTGCCCGTTCCGAATTATGTGGACCAGTTGGAACGCTCAGTCGAGGGCCTCACTTTGGGCGTGCCGAAGGAATATTTCGCGGGTGCGCTGAATCGCGAGATTGGGGCCGCGATCGAGGGCGCGATCGCTGCTTTCGAGAGAAATGGCGCGAAGATTATCGAGGTATCACTTCCGCATACGGAGTACACAATAGCCGCCTACTACATCATCGCAACGGCGGAAGCGAGCGCGAACCTGGCCCGCTTCGACGGAGTGCGCTATGGCCCACGCGAAACGGGCGCGCGGGAGGTGGATGACCTCTACCGCCGGACGAAATCGGCGCGCTTTGGTAAGGAGGTCCAGCGCCGAATCATGCTGGGGACCTACGTGCTCTCGAGCGGTTACTACGACGCTTACTACCTCAAGGCGCAGAAGGTGCGTAGGCTGATTCGGCAGGACTTCGACGCGGCCTTCGAGCGTTGCGACTTATTGATCACCCCGACCGCGCCGACTGTTGCGTACAAACTCGGCGAGAAAACCGGTGATCCGCTCGAGATGTATCTCGGCGACATTTACACCACGTCGATCAATCTTGCCGGCGTCCCGGCAATATCTTTGCCCTGCGGCCTGAATTCGGAGCGGCTTCCGATCGGCATGCAACTCATCGGTACGCCTTTCGGCGAACCGGCGCTTCTGCGCGCGGCGCACGCCTACGAACAGTTCCGGGGTCCAGACCTCGGCGCGCCGCCGTTGGAGTAGCCGGTTGTCGTACGAAGCGGTCATTGGACTCGAGGTCCATGTCGAAATCGATACGAAGTCGAAAGTTTTTTGCGCGTGCAAGAATGAATTTCACTCGCCGCCGAACACCAACGTGTGTCCCGTCTGTCTCGGAATGCCTGGTGCGTTGCCGGTCCTCAACCGCGCGATGGTGGATGCGTCGATGGCGGTGGGTCTTGCGCTCCATTGCACGATATCGCGTTGGTCAAAGCTGGATCGAAAGAACTATTTTTACCCCGACCTCGCGAAGAGTTATCAGATCAGCCAATACGATTTGCCTCTTTGCCATGATGGCTGGCTAGAGATCGATACGAATTCCGGGACGAAGCGCATCGGCATCACGCGCGCGCACATGGAAGAAGACACGGCGCGCAACACGCACGAACTGGGCGGGGGCGTTAGCGGTATCGACTTCAATCGCGCGGGTGTCCCGCTACTCGAGATCGTGACCGGGCCCGACATTCGGTCCGCGGACGAAGCTTACGCGTACCTCACGCAACTGAAACTAATCCTGCAGTATCTTGGCGTCAGCGATTGCAACATGGAGGAGGGATCGCTGCGGGCCGAACCCAACATCAGCGTGCGGCCGATCGGCCAGGAGAAGTTCGGCACGAAGACCGAGGTGAAGAACGTCGCGTCGTTCACCGGGGTGCGTAACGCCATCGAGTTCGAACTGAAACGCCAGATCCGCGCGCTCGATAGTGGCGAGACGATCATTCAGGAAACGAGGGGCTGGGACGCGGACAAGGGCGTCACGCTGGCGCAGCGATCCAAGGAGAGCGCGCACGACTATCGGTATTTTCCGGATCCGGACCTGGTCCCCATTGTGGTCGACGAGGCTTGGGAACGGCGCATCCGCGAATCGCTGCCCGAGTTACCCCGCGCCCGTTGCGCCCGATTCCGCGAAGAGTATGCATTGTCCGGCTACGACGCGGAGGTCTTGACGGCGTCCCGGGCGGTGGCGGATTACTTCGAGTCGGTCGTGCGCGCGGGGGCCTCGGCAAAGCTGGCATCCAATTGGATTATGGGTGATTTACAATCCCTCCTCGTTGACGCAGATCAATCCATTGGCGAATGCCGCGTCCGGCCCGAACGTCTTGCCGAAATGATTCAGCAAATCGAGAACGGCGCCATTAGCGGAAAGATCGCGAAGGCGGTATTGCCCGTGATGTTCGAAACCGGAAAGTCCGCAACGGAGGCCGCGTCCGAACTTGGGCTTTCGCAGATAAGCGATCGCGGGTCGCTCGAAGACGCCGCGCGAAAGGTGATCGCTGACAACCCAGGGCCCGCCGCGGACTATCGCGCGGGAACCAAAAAGGCGCTGGGATTTCTCGTGGGTCAGATGATGAAAGCGACGCGCGGCCAGGGTAATCCGCAACTGGTGAATGAAATATTGGTCGAACTGTTGGAACGAGAATAGGAGTACCGCTGTGCCGGAACTGGTCCGAAAATCTGAATCCGCCGAGCCGGAGATTCACCCGAACGTGTTTCGCATCGCCGATCTTCTCGATGCTCGCAAGGGGGCCGAAATCCGCGCGTATGACGTGCGCGGGCTGACCCTTGTCGCGGACACGTTCATTATGTGCAACGCATCGAGCGCGCCGCAGCTCAAGGCCCTCGTGAATTCCGTCAAGGACGGAATGAAAGACTTGGGCGTCGCGCCGCTCGCCGTCGAAGGAGAGGGTGACGTTAGCTGGATTGTCATGGACTACGGCACTATTCTTGTGCATCTGTTTCGCGATGAAGCGCGGGAGTTTTACGATCTTGACGGTCTTTGGGGTGACGCGCCCCAGATCGACCTTGCAATCGGGTCGTAGCCATCGGTCATGGAAACAGTCTTCCCCAAAAAGGCCGATCGGCCCACTATCTACCACTACAAGGTCGACGTAATCCTCGGCCAGGGCGGTACGGGCGCGGTCTATCGCGGGCTCGACCCAAAGACCAACGAAGTCGTTGCGATCAAGATGTTCCGTCAAAACTTTTTTCGCAACGCCATGCACCAACGCGACGTGGCAAAGACCGCGAAAAGATGGAGAAAACTTTCGCATCCGAACGTCGTCCGAATCCTCGATTTCCTAACCGGAAAAGAAGGCGACTGCTTGATAATTGAATACATAGACGGACCCGACTTGAAGCGCTATTTGGCGCAACGGGCGTACAACCTACAGGAGCGGCTCCTGATAGCGGCCCAAATCTGCAACGGCCTTCAGTTCATTCATGAGAGCGGATTCATTCATCACGATTTGAAACCGGCAAACGTCTTGTTCACTCGGAAGGGCCAAGTCAAATTAACCGACTTTTCACTCTACGGGACGGGGGGGCTTTTGGGCTTTCTCGACCGTGGCTATAGCGATCAGATTACACCGATGTACGTCGCGCCGGAACTCATTCGCAAGGAAAAAGCGACGAAGGCCACTGACATGTATTCACTTGGCGTCATGTTTTATCTTCTGTTCACGGGCAAACACCCCTTCGAAATGGACAACATCCAGCGACTGTATCTCGCACATCTGCACTCGGCGGCGCTTCACCCTACTGTAATAAATGATATTGTGCCGCAGTCACTCGGCGATATCGTCATGCGATTGCTGGCCAAGGATCCCGAGCGCCGCTGGCCCGACTGCGATCAACTTCGCATCGCCCTCGCGACGTTCGGGAAGAGCAGGATTTGAAGGCCGATCGCGCGGTGCATTTTGGCGCGTCGCGCCGCCGCTTGCTATCATAAAGGTGATGAAGCACAAAACGCTGTTTCTGGCCGCGATTGCTCTAGCGTTCCCGTCCTCATTTGCGGACGAGGTTTCTTATCTTCCGGTGCTTTTCTCGAATGCGGAGAGCAGCGAATCCCTCCTGGAACCGGTCCTGTTTCACCTGGAGTACTGGCAGTCCGGCGACGACTTCGATATCCGGGGCCATCTCGAAACTGATCCCTTGCGCCCGTATCACGAATTGAGGCCGATGATCGCGGAGATGTTCGGCGGCGTCGGCGAATCGCAAGCTCTTGACGTGGTCCGCGCCGCCCATCTGCACAACGCGCTGAGGGCCTGGGCAACGATGAATAATGGGGCGGGCGTCTCGGATCGGCGTTATTCGGTCCTAGCCGCCCGCGTTCGACGGTTGGCGGCCGAGCGCATTGATGCAGCGGACCTTACTGCGGAGATTGCCGCGATCTCGTTAGCGCTCGGGTTGTGGGAAGACCGCGACGTTCCGCCGGGAACACCCGACTTAGGCGAGGTCGATTCCGGAACAGCGCCGTACGCGATCGAAGCGTTGTTCCGCATTGGCGAAATCGACGCCGCCGTCCGTTTGCTGAACGAACGAACCGGGGATATTCCGACTTTCGCTGCCGAGCATTTGCGGCGAACATATCTCGCCGGCGCGGCTCCTTTAGTTGCAGGTTGGAAAGGGGCGAGAGTGGCGCCGCGCGCATCGGCGCCGCTGGCGGATTTTTCGCTCCAATGGCCGGTATCCGCTGGACGCGTTACCGCGCGGTACGATGGGGGTTATGAATTCATCGGTCCCCCCGGCTTTCCGTTCCAAATCATCGAACAACCGGGGGTGACGGTCATGGTGCACGAGCGCGTCAGTCACGGATTAAGGGATCTCACGTCCGAGCAACTTGAATTGCTTAACGGGTGTGGTTGGGAGAAGTGGGCGGGACACGACCCGGCGGTCTGGATTTCCGCGGGCGAGCAAATGTTGCGCGTCATCGAGTGCGGCAAAGTCACGTATCAAGCGCAGTGCGCCACGGCCAAGAACGGTGTCGGGGGCGAAATGGACAGTCTCAAGACGCCCCTTGGGTGGCACTCGGTCGCGCAAAAAATCGGCGCGGGCGCGCCATGGGGCCAGGTCTTCCGATCGCGCGAGGCGACGCGCGAAATTTGGAAGCCGGGCGACGATGTATCCGAAGATCTGGTTCTCACCCGCGTACTCGTTTTGCAGGGCGAGGAACCGGGCATTAACAAAGGCGGGGACGTCGATTCTCTTGCACGATACATCTACATCCACGGCACCAACGACGAAGCCAACATCGGCGTGCCCTCGAGTCACGGTTGTATCCGGCTGCTGAACGATGACGTGATGGAGGCCTTCGACATCATCCAAGAAGGCGCTTGGGTGCTCATCACGGAGCGCTAGCGCGCCGAGAAGGAGCGGCTAAAGGTTTTTTGAAAGGCCGCCGATATCCTATTTGACGGTCACGCCAGGCCCGGCGACCGCCACCGATGCACGGACGCAAAGGTCATGGATCACGGAGGATCATCAGATGGGGCTTCGCATCAACACCAATATTGCGGCGCTAAACACGACGCGCATTCTGCGCTCGTCTACTCTTGACCTAAACAAGAGTTTGGAGCGCCTGTCCAGCGGGCTTCGAATTAACAGCGCATCCGACGACGCGGCAGGGCTGGCGATCGCCGAGGGATTCCGGTCGATTGTGCTCGGTTCCGGAGTCGCCCAACGCAACGCTCAAGATGGGATCAGCCTGATCCAGACTGCGGAAGGCGCACTCGCTACGACGACGGAGATCTTGCAGCGCATCCGTGAACTGGCCGTGCAGGCGGCCACGGGTACGGTCAGCAGTTCGAACCGTGCGGCGCTGGACGCTGAAGTTCAACAACTCGCGCAGCAGATCAATGCGATCGCGACGCAAACCGAGTTTAACGGTGTTCTGATTTTGAGCTCGACGGCTACCATTACGGTGCAAGCGGGCGCCCGGTCGGGCCAAACGCTCAATATCATTTTGAGCGGTGCGCAACAGGCGCAGATAGGACTGACCGTGCTCTCGATCTCGTCCGTCCTCGGCGCAAATTCGGCATTGCTGGCGGTGGACAGCGCCCTTCAACTCGTTACGACGACACGGAGTAATCTTGGCGCGCAGCAGAACCGGCTCGAATTCTCGATTCGAACGCTCGCGATTCAGGAAGAAAACTCCGCCGCTTCGGAAAGCGCCATCCGGGATGCGGACATTGCGCGCGAGACGATTCGCTTCACTCGGAACCAAATCCTGGTGAGTGCCGGTACCTCGATACTTGCTCAAGCGAACATCGTGCCGCAGACAGCGTTGCAACTTCTCGGCGGATGATGATCGCGGGGCCCTCGCCGCGAGCGCCGAGTGCGATAGCGTCACGAGGCGCGCGATGAAGGGCCCACGGTGTGGAATCATCCAACAGCCGAGCAGGGGTGATTGAAGCCAACCGAATTTGGCGGACGGCAAGGCCGACCGCTCACGCGCCCGGAGGCGGGGATGGGACTACGCGTTCTCTAGAGAACGAGACCGCCCGGGCGATACCACGTAAACGCACACGCCGCCCCGTACGCGTTTACCGGACGACGCCGGCTTCTCGAATCGAGGCGATCGTCTCCGGCGAGTATCCCAACTCCGTCAATACCGCGTCGGTATGTTCGCCCAAAGTCGGCGGCGCGCTTTGGATAGCGCCCGGAGTCTCTTGGAAGTGAATCGGAATTCCCGAAAGCTGCATGCGACCGATAGTCGTGTGTTGGACAGTCGGATTCATATCCATCGCCGCCACTTGAGGGTCGCCAAACCATTCCTCGTAGGTTTGAGGCGGAGCGCAGGGCACACCCCGTTCGACTAGAATTCTCGACCATTCCTTGGTCGTCTTCGCAGCGAGTCTTTCCTCGAGTTTCGCTTTCAATTCCTCCGTGTGGGTAACGCGCTCCGCGTTCGATTTGTATCGCGGGTTCTCAGCCCATTCGGGCGCGCCGATTGCTTCGCAGAGCAACTGCCAGAACCGATCAGTGCCGCACGCAAGAAAAATGATGTCGTCCTTGGTGCGATAGAATTGGTACGGAAAAATTCCGAGCGGTGGTTTTTCTTCCGTATCGAGGGCTTTGACGAACATGTGGGATTGCAGCGTCATCGCCGCTTGGAGCAAGGTGGTTTCGAGGAACTGCCCTTGGCCGGTGCGTTCACGGTGATACAACGCGGCCAGTAGTCCACAGGCGCCGAGCAGCGCGGACCCGAAGTCTGATATCGCCACGGAGCAAATGCCGGTGTTGCCGGTATATCGAATGTTTCCGCGAGCGGCGCCGGTGAGTGCCTGGAGAATGGGATCGTAGCCGGGACGTTCACCGTAGGGGCCTTTCGTCCCGAATGCCGTGATAGATAGGTAGATGAGTTTCTCGTTAGTGGCCTTAAGGACCGGGTAGTCGATCTTTAGTTTGTGGGTAATTCCCGGCCTGAAGTTCTCGACAACGATGTCCGCGCGGCGGACGAGGTCGTAGACGATCTCGCGGCCCTTGTCAGACCGCAGATCGACAGCGATGCTTCGCTTGTTGCGGTTCCACCCTTGGAACATTCGGCTTTCGCCGTTGAGGAACGGGCCCCATTGGCGCGCAGCGTCACCCGCGAGCGATTCGACCTTGACGATGCTCGCGCCCATGTCGCCGAGAACGGTCGCCGCAAATGCGCCGGCAATGAAGCTAGAAAAGTCCACGACGTGGACGCCAGCGAGGGGCCCGCAAGTCGGACTTGTATGTGCCGTCACACGAACTCCTTTGGAACGATATTTCGGCGAACGCTATCACGAATTGGGGGAGCATACACGCAGGCCCAACCAGAGCGTCGTGCTCGCGGCTTAGTCTACGCCGACCGCCTCGCCGAGGGTCACTCCGATCTCTTCGTTCACGACCAGGTCCGCGATCGAATCGAATCCCGTGGGCTCGCGATTTAATATGACCAACTTGGCCCCGTTTCGTTCGGCCATGACGGGAAAACCGGCGGCGGGGTATACGACCAGCGACGAACCGATCGCGATGAAGAGGTCGCATGCGAGGGTGGCCTGCTCGGCGCGCCGCATCGCTTCGACCGGCATCGGTTGGCCAAAGGACACGGTCGCCGTCTTGATAGTCCCCTCACACTCGCGGCATGTCGGCAAGGTTTCGTCCTTCTCGAACGCGGTGAGGATCGGCGCCAGTTCGTACCGTTGTCCGCAATCGAGACATTTGGCGTAGGTGCCGTTGCCGTGGAGCTCGATAACGCGGTCGGCCGGCACGCCGGACACTTGATGAAGGTTATCTATATTTTGAGTGATCACGGCGCTGGCCTTCCCGTCGGTCACGAGCCGAGCGACGGCGCGGTGTCCTCGGTTGGGCGCGGCTTCCTTGAACGCGCGTTCGAGATTGATTTTGCGCCGCCATGCTTCCTTGCGGATGTTCGCCGAGGAAACAAAATCCTCGAACATGATCGGCTGGTTTGTCGTCCAAATGCCGCCAGGGCTACGGAAATCAGGTATGCCGGATTCGGTGCTGATTCCCGCTCCCGTGAAAATCGCGACTCGCGCGGCGTTGTCGAGGTAGTGCTTCAGGTCGCGGGTACTCTCGCTGCTATTCTTCGCCAAATTCTTTCTCCGGTACGTATTCACTTTCCGATGCCACCGTGTCGGTCTTTGTCCGTGTGCGGATCGCGGAAGCGCGATCAGCGGGGGACATCAACTGTTTTTCGAGCGGGAGTATCCAACGTTTTGGACCGAGTCCCCTCGGTATCGCGGCGAAATCGACATTGGGATCGACGTAGAGTTGCGGTTCGCGGCCATTCATGGACATGTACCACCTTACATAGACCTTGGCGTCCTTCGATCCCGATTCGTGGGCGCGTTGGGCGATGTGGTGCGCGATTTGAACGACGGAATCGGCACATCGCGTGCCAACGATGTATTGCAACTCCTTGACGTACATCTCCGGATACACATCGACGCGTTGATTGGTCTGGGGGTCGACGACGGTAAACACGAGCGAACTTTGTTTCTCTGACAGCATCATATTCCACGAAAACCACATTCCCTCCTCGGTCCACAAGTGATTGCCGGGATAGAGAAAGGCGCGGAGGGGGAACAGTAGTTGGAACACGGCGTAGGCGCTCAACAGCCATAGTGCGATCTGGCGCTTTACATCGAGGTCGTCCAGCCGGAGCGGCCCAGGCGGAGGCAGAGCAACGCGAGAAACCGGGCGTCTCGTGAGGCGGGTGGCGAAGCGCCGCGGCCAATCCGGCGCGAAAAAGAGTGTCGTCGCGGCGATCATTAACCAAGGGAATATGCCAATCTTGAAGAATTGGGAATTGAACAGATGAAAGGCGAGCGCGGCGGCGAAGGCGAAAGGCCGTGTTCGCCGCCAGAGCAGTCCGGGTACCACGAGTAAATCGAACGCGATGCCGCCGAACGTGAACAGCGCTACAGTGCGTTCGTCGTCGAACAGAGGGCCGACCAGAAACCAATCGGTTTTTCTGGCCAGCCACATGCGCATCGGCTCGCCGCGGAACCAATCGCCGTTAAATTTCTGTATACCTCCGAAAATATAGACTACGCCGATCTGAAAGCGCAGGAGCCACAGACACCAGCCCGGAACGGAACGCGATCGAGTTCTCATTTGCAACCTCGCGTCGATCGCCCACTCGCGATGCGCGGGGATGAAGACCATCATCATAGAGAGGAGGAAGACAAGGTAGAAGTGATTCAGGTAGCGAGACTGATCTAGGAAAAAGACGTACGCAAACAACAGGCAGAACAGGGCTGCTGCGATTCGATACGCCAGACCGGCAGCGACTAGCGCCGCCGAGATCCCCAGGAGCCCGAAGACGAAGTGCATACCGGCGCGAGGAAGCGGCCCGATCCAATCCAAGCCGTAGTAGTGCAACGTCATCACCGGCTCGACCCAGTATCGGTCTATCCAGCCCTTCGCGAAGTATCGATACACTTCCCAAACGAGAATCGCGCCGAACGTCATCCTGAAGACCGCCACGGAAGCAGCATCGACGGGAGCGAACAATGACGTAACGATGCCGGACCGCCCAGACTTGGATTCGTTCACGTTTTCGGCTGAGGAAGACATGTCTCTATGAGCGCTAAGCCATTGTATTGCAATATGTTATGGACATTTATCGAAACCTGCACAGTGCCGAACGAGGGCCTTAAAGGAAACGGGCCGTCCAGACTGAATATGAGGAATACACAATATCCTCATGCGTGTAAATATTTTCACTTCACATCGATGAGGTGCAATTGGTATACTCAACGTGGGTGTATAAGGGTTGACACGAGCGCTACGGGAGCGTTCGTGCGACGGAAGGAGTCCGACACCGCGCACGATACGGGAGGCGAACGGTGTAAATTCGCCTAGCGTGCCGCGAAGGGCGATGCGATGTTTGAGTATCAGTGTCCTCACTGCAAGGTCATCCTGAGCATCCCGGAACAGTTTATCGGGACTACGGGCACCTGTCGCAAGTGTGGCAACAAGATCACCATCGAGCTATCTCAGCCGAACGGCTCGAATGGGTCTGCGGAGGCTTTCTCCAACGTTCCGCCGACTCTCGTCGCGTTTCATTGTCAGGCTACGGGCCCCTCCGCGCGCAAGTGCAATATTACTGAACTCGGCGCCGTGAAGTTTTCGTTGAATGGCGAGGAGCGCGACACGTTTTGGTCGTTCGCCAATCCGGGGCACATGATCCCGCCGCGCATTACCGACCGGACCGGGATCACGGATGAGATGGTGGCGAACTCGCCGTTCTCGAACGACGTGGTCAAGCAGTGGTTTGATTGGATAGGTCCGAACGCGATTCTTTTTTCGCATCACGCACATTTTGACGCGAAGTTCGTCACGGCGGCCTTGCTCAAAGACGACATCACGCCGCCGATCTTGCAGGTCATCGACGTCATTGCGTGGGCGCGAAAGATGGGTGTTCCGATCCAAGAGTACCGATTGACGCCGCTGCTCGACCATATTGGTTTCCGCATGCACAAAACCCACCGGACCATGGAGACGTGCCAAGGTATCGCCGCTTTGGCGGCGTGGTTGTTGAAGCGCACCGCGGGGGCCCACGTCGAAATCGAACACGGTCAGGGAATGCTTGGCCGGTTGGTCACTAAGAAGCACGAAGCGGTGAACGAAGACGTGGCGTACCGGGCGTTGCGCGAGGAATCGGCGGCGCTTGAGGCCGTTTGCGAAGCGGATTTCTATGAACAGGTCCGTTACGAGGCGCGGCTGAAACGGGTAAAGAGCCATGGCATCGCACAGGGCGTTTCGGTCGCGGCGGTCGCGGCTGCAGGGCCGGACATCGGCGGCCTCAAACATGCGCCCGACTGGTATCAAGAGAAGAGCCGGAGGATAGAGAGATACAAGATAGCGTCGGTGGCCCAGACAGACGCCGAGGACGCCGCGGCCGGAGGCGCGCAGTGGGAGTACATCCTGCTCGAGGCCTCTCAAACACGCGACACCGACGAGCAAATGCATCTGTGTATACAAGCCGTCGAGATGGGCGCGGCGGATCCGTGGCCCTACGAACGGTTGACCGGGTTCTACATTCAATCCAAAGACTACGAAGCGGCGCAGCAAGTATGCGAAAAGTATTTCGAGTCCGGCGCATGGAAGATGGGGCGCTTCGCCGAGCACAGCGCGAAGTTGCTCAAGC
Organism: uncultured Nitrospirales bacterium; assembly: GCA_964467615.1. GTDB lineage: Bacteria > Hydrogenedentota > Hydrogenedentia > Hydrogenedentales > CAYXRK01. Next base: position 130,291 of record CAYXRK010000001.1, read on the forward strand.
GTCTCGAAAAGCTCGAGCGCAAGCTTATGGAAAGGGCCGGCGCGCGGTAGGGATCACTCGGCGGCCATCGCCTCCCATTCGCCGTACAGTTGGGCGAGGTCGGCTTTAAGTCCTTCGTATTCCTCGGTGAGTTCGGCGAGCTTCTTGTGATCGGTCCGTGCAAAGCGCCCTTCGATCTCGTCAATCATTTCTTCGAGTTGGGCGATTCCCGATTCAATTTCGTTAAGTTGCCGTTTGCGCCGCCGGTCGTCTCGGTCACCGGCCTTTCGCGTCTCACGCGGGCCATTGGGAGTTTCCCGAATCCTCAGGACCTCCGAAGTCGAGGCCGGGGCCGACTTCTTATCCTCCCCGAATTTCCAACGGTAGTGCGAGTAGTTTCCCAAATGGACGAATGCGCGCCCGTTCTCCACGATCACGAGCTTCTCGACCAAGCGGTCGATGAGCGCGCGATCATGCGAGACCATGACAATTGCGCCGGGATAGTTCTTTAGGGCCTCATCCAGCGCCTCGCGTGACGCAATGTCCAGATGGTTTGTCGGTTCGTCGAGCAACAATAAGTTCGCGCCCTCGAGCACGAGCTTGGCCAAAGCAACCCGGCTGCGCTCGCCGCCGCTCAATGCCGTTACCGGCTTGAAGACGTCGTCGCCGTAAAAGAGAAACGCGCCCAAAAACGTGCGGACTTGTTGCTGCGTCCACACGGTCCGAGCTGCACCTACTTCGGCCAAGACGGTATTCGTTGTGTTCAACGTGTCGTGTTGCTGATCGTAGTAACCAACCTTCACTTTGTTACCGAGCCGGACTTCCCCCGCGCAGCCCTCGAGCTTCCCCGCGAGTTGTTTGAGAAGGGTCGATTTTCCCGCGCCGTTGGGCCCGATGATGCCGATGCGCTCCCCCCGCTCCACCGCGAAATCCAAGCCGCTGTACAAGGTCAGGTCACCGTAGCCCATGCCCAAGCCCTTGCCGGAAAGCATGATTTGACCGCTGCGGACGACCTCGCCCAGCGAAAGGCGCATCGCCGCGGATTCGCCCTCGGGCGCGTCGATCCGCTCGATCTTGTCGAGCTTCTTGATCCAACTTTGCGCTTGACGCGCCTTCGTCTGCTTGTATCGGAACCGATCGATTCGCGCTTGTTCCTTCGCGATGAATTCCCGTTGCCGGCGAAATGCCCCGTCTTGTTCCTCGCGGCGCCTGGCTTTCTCGATCTGGTACGCCTCGTAGTTGCCCGAGTACGACGTCAATTTGTTGCGTTCGATCTCTACCGTCCGTTTGGTGGCGACCGACAGCATTCGCCGATCGTGCGAGATGATTACGCAGGCCCTCGGCCAGTCGCTCAGAAAGGACTCGAGCCACTCCCGCGCCTGGAGGTCAAGGTGGTTCTCGGGTTCGTCGAGCAGCAAGAGGTCGGCGTCTTCCAACAGGGCCATCGCGAGCAATAATCGCGTCCTTTGGCCGCCGCTGAGGTCCCCGAACGGCAATTCGAAGTCGTTCTCGCGGAACCCGAGGCCGGTCAGGACCCGTTTCGCGCGCGGACGGAACTCGTAGCCGCCAAGAAGCTCGAACTCATCGTGCAGATGGCCGTATTCCTCGACACGGTGTTCGTCGCCGGCGGCGAGCTGATCTTCAAGTTCGCGCAGCCGAGCTTCTTTGCCAATCAAGTCTGAGAATCGCGTCAACGCGACGTCCATTAACGGCGTAGCAAGATCGATAGTCGGCAACTGCGCAAGGAACGCAATTCGCGCGCGGCGCATCCTCTCGACGATTCCGGAATCGGGCGCGATATCGCCCGCAATCAGCTTGAATATGGTCGACTTACCGGTGCCGTTTCGGCCGATGAGACCGATTTTCTCGCCCTCTTCCACGCGAAACGAGGCCCCGTCGAGTACAGGGACACCAGTGAACGCTTTGGACACGTTTTCTAGTCGGACGAGACTCATGCGGGGGGACCATCGGGGGGCGGGGAAGCGTTCGAGGCGCGTTCGAGGGCCCATAGTTTAGCGTATTTCGTGAAGACGGAGAACGCTCCGAGCCCGCTTAGGACCGCGCCGTGGTATCCGTCACGAAAGCCCTGTCGCACGATGTACATCTTTAGGAACTTTACGAGCGGCCGCAGCGTGAGATCGGACCAACGCGCGCGGCGTCCGGCGTCGTACAGGTCTTGCGCACCCCAACTCGTGAATCGTTGGAAGGTGGCGAAGTATTCCTCGAAGCTCCGATAGGTGTCGTGAAACATGGGTCCGTCGATCACGCCGACGAGACCGTCCATGACGACGCGAGAATGGACCCGCTTGTCTAGATACTGGCCCTTCGTCGTGCGGAAGAGGCGCAGATTGTAGTCTCTCTGCCACCCGCAATGATTGATGAGCTTGCCAAAGAAGTACGAGCGGCGGCGAACGTTGTAACCGTCACAAGTAGAGGAATCTCGAATGATGCTCTTCACCTTTGCCGCCAACTCCTCGGACACCCACTCATCGGCGTCAAGCACCAACGTCCACTCAGTCTCGATTTGCGGCAACGCCCAATTGCGTTGCGCGGCAGCGTTGACGTATTCATGCGTGACCACCCAGTCGGTGAATCGGCGCGCCACGGCGTCCGAACCGTCCGACGTTTTCGGATCCACGACGCAGAAAACACGGTCAGCCCACCGCACGCTCTCGAGACAGCGCGGCAGGCGGTCGCCCGCATTCGGAACGAGTGTAAGTACAGTCAGATCGTGCATTGCGAACTTGATACTCACGCCTCTCGATATACGTTTATGTTGTTGAAAAGCCGAGCGCCAGCGCGACGACCGACCTATTCAGGAAAAACCAAATTCGTAAGACCACCCCGACCAATGGTCACCGGTTCATACCACTTTTTCGACCTGTTGTCTAAAATACTGATGGTTCCTGGCCGTCGGTACGTTGGCCCGTACACGAACAACGAAAAGTTATCATTTGCCGTGATAAACGCATCGGTGAACGGATATTCTTGGGCAGCAATGGACTGGGAGTCTTCGCGAATAAAAGGAATAATCGTGCTTTCGTCTTGGTACGCGGACACGGCGGTTAGGAAACTTTCTGTGATCTCTCCGGTTTGTGTGTCAATGACCGAATAGATCGCCGTGTATTGGTCATATACACGCGAAAACGGTCCCGAACCATTGCCTAATGGCTGGCCCATGCCAGACGCGAGTAACTTGTGGTGGTCGCTCCCTACTTGAACGATCCTCGTCTCAGAACCCTGTCCCGCAAGATACACGACAATGTCTCCTGCCGATGTAATTTCAAGTTTTCTCGCGACAGCGCCGTGTTCACTACATCGAAGGTTGTATGGTTTGGACGATGCAGTACGAATGTCTAATTTCCACAAACCCTGATTGGTCTTAGGTTTTGCTATCCAATAGAACAACGACGCCGAATCCGCCGAAAAAGCTGCGGTATAAGTGACGGCTTCAGCATCGCTCAATACCGACAAAAGTGCTCCTGTGTCGGTATCGATTACAATACCGGCTTCTCCCGCCGCTTTCAGTTCTTCGTCTAACAATCCTGTCGCGTATACGTAAGCCCCATTGGGTGAAGCCAACGAGTGCCCAGTGAAACTTGTTACTGCTGCGACGGATTGTACATTTGATTCTCCAGTGTCGTTAAGCCTCGCAAACTCACCACGCGTGGAGAATCCAAAAATCTTACCGGCCGCAGATGCGATCCCGACACATTGCCCTTCTGGCATCGAAAAACTTCCTGTCTCCGTAACGGCTACAGAATCGCTGATCTCAATTCTGTATACGTAACCGTGGCTGTCGGCAACAATCGCAACCCCCGACTCGCCTTGAGCAAATACGCGGGCACTCAGTAGCAATGCCGTAGTAAACTGTGGGTAGAGACTCTTTATGAACATACTTTCGACACTCCATTAATCGAATTTTCATTCTAAGACCGACGTCGATCTCGCGCTAGCTAATTAAAAGCTGGGACGTGTCGCAATGCCGGTATATGGTCGCGACGTTATATATCCGTTTACGTTAGCGTAGGTTTCTGTTCACGGCGCTTCCGGCGCGGCGGTAAGAGACTCATACACGGAGATCGTCCCTTCAACCATTTTTTCGACACTGAACTTCCGTTCGACGAGTGCTCGCCCCGCCTCGGCGCATCGCTGCACATTCCCGGGACTATCGAGGCATTCAGCAATCGCGGCGGCCAATTGATTGGGATTACGATTGGGGACGAGCCAGCCGGTTTGGCCGTCGAGGAGCATTTCGCGCACCCC
>CAYXRK010000002.1:0-86248 GCA_964467615.1 uncultured Nitrospirales bacterium
AAGGGCCTATCTTACAGATAGCGAAACGTCTATGCGACGGTTTAGAACTGCGCCTGGTACGTAATCACCCACGAGCCTTCGCGCTTCTCGAGATTGAACGAAAGCGTAAGCACGCCAAAGGAGCCTTCGAGTTCAATCGGCTCGACAGTTGCCTTCTCGCCGTCGATTGTGGTCGTCAACTTGTCGAGTCCGACTTTGATGCCTTCGAGGAACCCTTGGTCTTTCGCTCCAGTAAGGAACTCGATCATCTCCGGCTTTCCGCCGCCTTGGTCGGACTTAAAGTCCTCGGCGTAGTTGGCCGTCATCGCCGCGATATCCTGCGCCTGAAGTCCCGCGAGCACGCTGTCAATCACCGCCTTGATGGCGTCTTCATCGCTTACTTCCTTGCCACCGCCGCCCGTGCTGGCGCAACCCGCGACGGCGAACACCGCCACGGCACACAGACCCCATTTTGTCCATTTCCTCATCATGATATTGTTCTCCTTGACCGTTGATGAGATACACGAAAACCCTGCCCGCAACTGGGCGAGCGGGAGACTATAGCGTGAGACGTTCGAATCACGCAAGCGGTTTCATCGTGATGGATCGCCGGGGCGATGGCGATAGGGGCGATGGCGCCGTTTCGCGGCGCGTTAGATCGCCCAAGGAGCGTTGCATGAGAGAAGACTTTTGGCGAACTGGGACGGCTCTTGGCGTGATCGCGAGTTCTACACGGCCCACCGCCGGGATTCGGCCAAGAACTCCCCAAATGTCTTTCCTGCGAAGGCAGGAATCTTGGGTTACCTTATCGCGCCCTTTTTTCCACAAGATCCTTCACAAACTCCTCTTCATTCTTAGCAGCAGCGCGCTCGCTCAGGCGGCCGGGCCCAGTGACCATTTCCAGTGGCCTGAGGGGAAACAAGCGGCGGTCAGCCTTAGTTTTGATGACGGGCGGACGAGCCAAGTCGATCGTGGGTTGGATTTGTTGGATCGCTTCGGGGCGAAGGTAACGTTTTACGTAACACCGTCGAGCGTCGAGCGGCGGCTCGAGGGCTGGAAGCGGGCGGCCGAGGCGGGGCATGAAATCGCGAACCATTCGCTCACCCACCCCTGCTCAGGAAACTTCCAATGGTCGCGCGGGAAGGCGCTGGAGGACTACACGCTGGATATGATGCGAACAGAGTTGGTGGAGGCGGACCGGCAGATCGAGGCGCTGTTGGGCGTCCGGCCAACGACGTTCGCGTATCCGTGCGGGCAGACGTTTGTGGGGCGCGGCGTCAAGACGCAGAGTTATGTTCCGCTCGTGGCGGAGTTGTTCACGGCCGGACGCGGGTGGCTCGACGAGGCGCCGAATGATCCCGCGTATTGCGACATGGCGCAGCTCTACGGGATGGAGTTGGACGGAAAGACGTGGGAGCAAGCGAAGGCGTTAATCGACGGCGCGCGCAAGGACGGCCTTTGGCTGGTCTTCGGCGGACACGAGATCGGCGAAGCCGGCAATCAAACGACGCGGATCGACACGCTCGAGAAGCTGTTGGCGTATGTACAGGATCCGGCCAATGGAATTTGGCTCGCGCCGATAAATACCGTCGCGCGATACGTGATCGAGAATCGATAGCGCCGATCAATCAGTAGCGCCGGTGTCGCCGACACCGGCGCAGGCCAAGAGCGTCCGCATAAGCGCCAGTGACGTTGTTTTCCGGAGGAACGTTCGGTGGCGGACGGAGACTTTTGGCGCGAGGCTGCGCCAGCCTCGGCGAGGCAGGCGCTACCAATGGAATTTGGCTCGCTCGATAGAGACCGTGGCGGAGTACGTACTCGAGAAACGATAGCGCCGATCAATCAGTAGCGCCGGTGTCGCCGACACTGGCGCAGGCCAGAGCGTCCGCATAAGCGCCCGTGAGGTTGTTCTGCAGTAGCGCCGCTCCCTGACGAGGAGGGCGAGGCTCCCACCGGGCCTTTCTTGGATAAAGGCTATTGGCGCGGGGCTGCGCCAGCCTCGGCGAGGCAGGCGCTACTTCTCGGGTGGTTCTCGAATAGAAAAAGCTCCGGCGACCTCGCTTTCGCGTGGCCGCCGGAGTAGTTCGTTCTATTGGTTAGGCTGTTAGGCCTTGTTGCGCCGCGCCTTGCGGCCTAGGGCCAGGGCACCCATCAGGAGCGCCAGGGCCATTGCCAGCGTGGGCTGCGCAATCACCAGCTTGCTCGCCCAGATGACCGGCATGAGCGCGATGCGTACCACCGCGGCCAGGACCGGGTTGCTGGCGACGACATCCGCGATGGCCGGGCTCACCGTGTAGTAGGTATCCACGAAGGCCGCGCCGACCGCGTTGTCGAGCAGGTACGTGTCGCGTACCGCGCGCAGGGCGTCGATGTCATCGGCCATCGGCGTGCCGTAGGCCGCCGTAGCGATGAAGCACGGGCCGCCCCCACCACCGCCGCCGTCGCCGCCGGCCAAGCCGAACAGTGCCAGAGCAGCCGCGAGGATGAGCGCCAGGATCGGCAGACCATCATCGATCTTGTTGAACGTGAACACGTTCTGGAAGACGAAGTCCGGCTGATTGCCAGCGTTCGCCTTGAGGAACAGACCGATGTCCACCGGAGCGTTAACCGGAACATCGCTTAGCGGTGTGGCGATAGTGACCTGGAACTCGTTCGTCCCGTCGCCGCCCGTCACGATTCGTCCAACACCGCCGGTAATCGTCTTGGCGTTGTTACCGAAGCGCGGGTTGGTCAAGAACCCAAGACCGCCGTCTTCGGACACGACGGTAATGACGTACTCCGTTCCGAGATCGCCTTCCGTCGGTGATTGAGGCGTGATCGACAGGCCCACGTCGTCGAGGTCGATGACGGTCGCGTCGCGCACCACGAAGGTACCGAGACTGCGCAGGCGTCCGTTGTCGATAGACTCGATCGAGTCGCCCGCCGCGGTGAACTCGCCATTAAGAATGGTCGACCAGTACACCTCACTGTCGCCGGCGCTGAAGTCGATGCTCGCGTCCGGCCACACATACGTGAGGGTGGTCGGCGTCTTCGCTACGCCCTTACGGTCACCGAAGATCGTGACCTGGCCGTTGGCCTGACTTGCGGTGGTGATATTCGTCGAGCCAATCGGCGTGCTCAGAAGTGAATCCTTCTGCGCGACCGAGTCGTAGGCGCCCGTGTTCTCGTCCAAGATATTCAAACCACTGGACAAGTTGTTGGTATCAATGCCGGCCGGTTGAGTATTGAAGGCCGGGTCAAGCACGTAGGTGTGTACGTCGAAGTAGGTGAACGAATCAGCCACGTTCGAACCCGCGTCGGGTCCCGGCGGCGCCAGACCAAAGCCGTCCGGCGAGGTTGCCGCGCGCGCAAGCACGAAGACATCGGTATTGAACTTCACGCCTTCGGTGTTGGCCGAGACTTCGATGGTCGCCAATTGGCTGCTATCGCCGTCGAGCACCATGCTGATCGTGGCGTTCGCGCCAAGCTTCGACGCCGTCGTCGTCCAGTCCTCACCGGCACGCTGGATGAACTTGACGAATGTAAAGCCATCGGCAAGCGTCCCGCTGAGTCCCGAGTCGTCGTTACGGCTGACAGTCACGTCGACCGTGCGCGACGCATCAGGCAGGCCGACGTTGGTGGCCTCGGGCGCGAGCACGTAGATCGTGGTGTCGGTGACGCTGAGGACGGCCGCCGTGTAGGTGCCGAACGTTACGGTCACGTCCTCGCGATTCACCTTCGCCCGATTTTGCGGCAGGAAGGCTTCTCCCGCAATTTCGACGATCATACCGCCGAATACCCAGCCATTGTCCGGCGATACGCTGTTGACTATCGGCGGCGTCGGATCGAAGTCTGTGAGGTAGTTGAAGTTCTCCGCACTGGTTGCCGTACCTCCGGCCGTCGTAACCACGATTGGGCCGGACAGTACGTCGGGCGACGTGTCAGCAACCACTTCGAGCGTGCCGGAGTCGATCTCCGTGAAGCTCGCCGCTGCGATGCCCGCGACAGTGACGCTAATCACGTTCGATAACTCAGAACCCGTGACAGTAATCGTCGTCTGCACGGTCCGAACGCCTTCTGTCGGCGTGAAGCTGCTGATGAAGGGCGTCGCGACATACTCGAATTGCCCAGCCGTGGCGCTCCCTCCGTCCGTGACGATGGTTATCGTTACAGTGCCGGGTAGTCCGTTATCTGCTGGCGGCGTGGTCGCCGTGACCGTGGTAGCGGTCGCGGAAAATTGTGTGGCCGGAGTCGATCCGAACAGCACTTGGCTGGTGGTGGCGAGGTTGGTACCGGTAAACGTGACTGCTGTGCCGCCATCGACGGTCCCGACGCTGGGAACAGGTCCACCCGAACTCGGCGGGCCGATGAACGTGAAAGCGTCCGCCAGTGAAGCGAAGTCTGACGTCGCGTTCCTGTCAACGATCCAAACACCAACCGTTGTGTCCGTGCTCAACCCACTGTCGGGCGTGAGCACATTGGCCGACGCGGAATCAATCGCGATACCGCCAGCGATGTTGAACTGCGCGAGGGTCGATGCGCTTGGATCGCCGAAGTACACCGCGTAGGCCGCAGCCGCGGCGCCGGCGTCCGCGATGGCAGACGCTACCGGGAAGCTGCCATTGATCGTCACCGGCGTTCCGCCATCCGCAGCACCTGATGGCGGCGTAACGCTCGTGATCGAGAACTGCGTTTGGAGCGGCGCAAAGATGGACAGATAGTCCACGTAGATTTCCAAGATGCTGTTGAAGGTGTCGAGCGTGCTGCCCGTGCGCTTACGCCAATCAGCACCCTGAGGTACGGTGAAGCTGGTGCTGAAAGCATCTGTGTTGTCGAACGGGGCGGATGGATGCGACCAGACTCCCGCGCCGCTCCCAACCGATGGATCGAAGGTCTTGGCCAGCGTCAGGCCCTGCAACCGGATACCAATGGGGAGGGCGGCCGGAAGGCCGTCAAGTTGGATGGCGGTGGCCCCGCCGTCCGTGGAGTAGACGATGGCGATTTGAATGAAACCCAATCCGAAGGCGGAAGCCTTCGCGCTCGGGGGCAGAGCCGCAAGATCTCCGGGGTTCCCGAGACTAAGTTCGGCTAGCGTCGGCGCGTACTGCACGATAAGCACCGCGTCAGTGGCGGGAGCGTCATCGATAAATGGCGCGCCGTTGCCGTCGAGGGCCGTCTGGTAGTCCGCAAGACTCGCGGAAAGGACTGTGAGCGTCACGCCGCCCTGCTGAATCGGAATCGTCACTAGGCCGAGCGGGTCGCCGTAGATGGCCTTGGCGGCGCTTAGGACGGCAAGATCCTGGATGACCGTGGTACGGTTGCCATCTTCCTCGAAGAAGTTCTCGCCGTCTCCTAGGTCGGTGAACGGATTGAAGGGGCCACCGCCGGGGACGGTCTGGATGTTGAGAGTGATGCGATCAAACAACTCGTATTGGAGCACCCCCTTGCCAAGCTGATCCACGGCCAGTGCGTAAAGCGAGTGGATGCCGGAAAGGCCTGCGACGTCGACCACCTGGACGCCTCCCACGGTTTCGTCGGTCAGCGTACCGTTCCAGAAATTGCCGCTCACATTGCCATCGACGCCGAAGCGAACGGTGGCACCGGCCGGAGTGACGTCGGCCGCGACGGGCACCAGCGCAGTGGCGGATCCCTCCAGGACGAGGACATTGGCGTTCGCGCCGTCGTTGGCGGGCGCAGTTATATTGACCGCCGAGACGACTTTCGCGACGTTGTCTCCCGACATGATCCTATATAACTTGGACCAATCGAGGCTCGATCCGTCGGAGGCGGTTACGCCCAGCGTGTCTAACGTGGGCAGGAGGCCTATCGCGAACGCAAGCACCATCATAGTGCTTACGAGCGAAGCCAGCACCAATTTTTTACCGGTCCCCATGTTACCCTTCTCCTTATTAGATTGCTTTACGCACCTAACTTAGTTCTCTAGTATGGCGATGATCCCAGTAGCGCGCAAACCGCCTTCAATATCCCATCGCGCGAGGTGTGAAAACCGGCGGAGTTCCTTCACAAACTCCATCGGTAGAACTGAGAATCAGTCACACCCCCCACAGCTTGTACGCGAACGGCAACCGCGCGCGCTCCCCAAAGTACCCCTTGCAACTCGGCATTTCTGCCGGTACTAAACGCGGATTATAGGGTAGTCGGTACATCATGTCAACCCTTTTGTTTGTTTGGACTTCGCGCCTGTCCATTGTCCCCAATCGACAACTGCTGCAACCGGAAAGATGCGACGCGGAGCCAATAAGGGGAACTTGGCGACTCTCGCCCTGAACCTTCCGCCAGTTTCGTCGAAGCCCTCGTCCTCAGCGCAAGTAACAGTCGGTTTGCCTGGAAGTATTGCCAATGACGCGGCGACCTGTTATAAGGAGCCGGGGCGCTGCGCACTATTGCTCAGTCGCCGGACGAACGGGGAGTCCGTCGTCGAATTAGTGCAACTCCAGTATTTAGAACATGTTATGCATCGAAACGGAGGTGTGTCATGGCAATCGTCGAAAGTAAAAGCCCCGCAGTCGTGGCGGAATCAGATCCGATCGGACACCAACTTCAAATCGAACATGCGCGCCTCTTGCGAGAAGCTGGTATTGCGGAAGGCCCGGGCCGTCACTTCAAACGCCCGCGCGAGGCGGAATTCACCCGCGAGGAACGCGAAAACGTGACCATACTGTGCGGCGGGTTCTCGTTACGGCACGATCGGTTTGTGAAGGCGTCCTGCCAGGGGCTCGGCTACAACGTCGAACTTATCCCCACGCCGGTCAAGGCCGATTTCCAGGCGGGTAAGGAGTTCGGGAACAACGGCCAATGCAATCCCACGTATTTTACGGTCGGATCGTTGGTGAATTACCTCATTCGGCTGCGGGAAGAAGGGGGGCTATCGTCGGAGGACGTCATCAAGCGATATTCGTTCATTACTACCGGCGCCTGCGGGCCCTGCCGATTCGGAATGTATGAAGCCGAGTACCGGCTCGCCTTGCGCAACAGCGGCTTCGATGGATTTCGCGTCCTCCTCTTCCAATATCAAGGCGGCTTGAACCAAAGCGCGAAGAAGGCCGGCCTTGAGGTCAACCTCGATTTCGCGCTCGCGTTGCTCAACGCCGTGCTCATCGGCGATGTACTCAATGAACTCGCATACCAGATTCGGCCCTACGAGACCGTCTCCGGCAAAACGGATGAAGTGTTCGAGAAGGTCACGCAGCGCGTCTGCGATCACATGCGCGCGCGCGATTGGTCGCAGGTCCGCAAAGGTTGGGCAAGCCGATCGATCGCGAAGTTCGCGTCCGCGATGCTTTCGGAAAAGGAAGTCGCAGGCGTGATCGAGCAACTCACCGGCGACTACTACCTCAGCGTGCTGCGCGAATGCCGCGAGATGATCGAGCGAGAGATCGAAGTTGACTTCACGCGCGCCAAACCCATCGCGAAGATCACCGGCGAGTTCTGGGCGCAGACGACCGAGGGAGACGGCAACTTCCACATGTTCCGCTTCATCGAATCGCAAGGCGCGGAAGTATTGGTCGAGCCGATCATGACGTGGATCGCCTACTTGCTCACGCAAGCGCAAACGAAATTCGCCGACACGAAGGGGCTCGGCGCGGGCGACGATATATTCAGCAAAGTCAAAGCGGAATTCGATTTCAGGAAAAAAGATTTGTTGCTCGGCGCGGTGAAGCGCGTGCTCGTGCGCGAATATGATCGCATCCGCAACGCCCTCGGCGGCACGGTGCACGAGCAGGTCTGCCAGATGGAACTGCAACGCATGGCGCATCCCTTTTACAACCGAAAGGGCGCCGGCGGCGAAGGCCACCTCGAAGTCGCAAAGAATATCTACTACGCGCACAAGGGCCTTGCGCACATGGTGCTGAGCCTCAAACCGTTCGGCTGCATGCCCTCGACGCAATCCGACGGCGCGCAAGCCGCGGTCGTCTCGCATTACCCGGACATGGTGTACCTGCCCGTCGAGACCTCCGGCGAAGGCGACGTCAACGCGCACAGCCGCGTGCAGATGGCGCTCGGCGAAGCGAAGTCGAAATGCCGCGAAGAGTTCAAGACCTGCCTTGCGCGGGCCGGTTATTCTCTCGAAGAAATCCGCGAGTTCGTCGGCGCTCATCCCAAATTGCGCAATCCAATCCAACACGTGCCCCACCGCGAAGGCGTCACCGGCAAAGCGGCGAGCTTCGTGCTTCACGTCGCCGAGTTGATGACGCGCGAGGGGTACGTCGCGAACATTCCGGCGGACCAGGCAGCATTCGCGTGAGCGAAGCGACCCTGACCTGTAAAGCCACGCACGGCGAGTGCGATTGCGCGGACACGAACACCCGCGCCGCGCTCCCACTCCTTGTCGGCATGGATGTCGGCAGCACGACCGTCAAGGCGGTCGTCGTTGATCCGTCGAGCGACGCGATTCTCTGGAGCGACTATCAGCGGCACGAGACGAAGCAACCAGAGAAATGTCTCGAATTCCTGGACGTGATCGCCTCGCGTTTTCCCAACGTCGAGCATTCCAACTTCCGCGTGTTCATGACGGGCTCAGGAGCTTCGCACATCGCGCGGCGAATCGGCGCGCAGTTCGTGCAGGAAGTGAACGCCGTCTCGCTCGCGGTAGAGAAGCTCTACCCGGACGTGCAAAGCGTCGTCGAACTCGGCGGCCAAGACGCGAAGATCATCGTGTTCAAGGAAGACGAAACGACCGGCCGCAAGAAAAAAATCCCCTCGATGAACGACAAGTGCGCAGGCGGAACGGGTGCGGTCATCGACAAGATCAACGCGAAGCTGCGCATTCCCGCGTCGGAATTGTGCGACATGGGCTACGACGGAATCCGGCTGCATCCCGTCGCGGGCAAATGCGGCGTCTTCGCGGAGACGGACATCAACGGCCTGCAAAAACAGGGCGTGCCGCCGAAAGAACTGATGGCGTCGCTATTCGAATCGATCGTGCTGCAGAACCTCTCGGTCTTGACGCGCGGCCACACGCTGCGCCCGGTCGTGTTGCTGCTCGGCGGGCCGAACACGTACATCCGCGGCTTGCAGGAATGTTGGCGGCACAACGTCCCCCCGATTTGGCGCGAGCGCAACGTGCCCGTTCCCGACCGGCCCCTCGAGGAACTCATCCGCGTGCCTGAGAACGCCCAATACTTCGCGGCGCTCGGCGCAATCGAGTACGGCAAACAGGAACTCGAGGACGACCCCACCGCCGGACGCTACCAAGGGCCGGACAACCTTCGCTGGTATCTCGAACAGGGACGCGCCGAGGAAAAGAAAGGCGCGGGCGGTCACGGTCTCGCGCGCGACGAAAACGAGCTCGCCGCGTTCCGTGAAGCGTACCGGAAAACGCCGTGGTGGCCCAAGGTATTTCGCGCCGGCACGACCGTCGAAGCATTTGTCGGCGTCGACGGCGGATCGACGAGCACGAAGGCGGTACTGGTCGATCACGACAAGAACATCATCGCGAAGGCCTATCAACTGTCCAACGGCAATCCCATCGAGGATTGCAAGGAGATGTTTGCGAAGCTGGAAGCGGAAATCGCCGCGCAAGGCTGCACGCTGCGCGTCCTCGGTGTTGGCACGACCGGCTACGCGAAGGACATTCTCAAGGACGTGATCGGCGCGGACGTGGCGCTGGTCGAGACCGTCGCCCACACGCAAAGCGGCCTGCACTTCTATCCCGACGCGGACGTCATCTGCGACGTGGGCGGGCAAGACATCAAAGTCATCGTGCTGAAGAACGGCGCGGTGAAGGACTTCAAGCTCAACACGCAGTGCTCTGCCGGCAACGGCTATTTCCTGCAATCGACCGCGCAGGATTTCAAAGTGCCGGTCGAACAATACGCCGACGTCGCGTTCAAGGCCGAGGCCATGCCGGAGTTCGGCTACGGCTGCGCCGTGTTCATGCAGACCGACATCGTGGACTTCCAGCGCCAAGGCTGGCAGCCGCATGAAATCATGGCCGGACTCGCGGCGGTGTTGCCGAAAAACATCTGGCTCTACGTCTCGCAAATTCCGAACTTGGCCAAACTGGGATCGACGTTTATCCTCCAAGGCGGCACGCAGCACAACCTCGCGGCGGTGAAGTCGCAGGCGGATTTCATACGCTCGCGCTTCCGCGGAACGGGCATCGAGCCGCGCGTCATCGTGCACCAACATTGCGGCGAGTCCGGCGCGATCGGCTGCGCGTTCGAGGCGCACCGGCTCTACCACGACATAGGGCATGCTACGACGTTCATCGGACTCGAAGCGGTCAAGAGCATCAGCTATCGCACGACACGCGACGAAAACACGCGCTGCTACTTCTGCAAGAACAATTGCCTACGCACGTTCATCGACGTGAAAAGCGTCGCGCGCGCGGATACACCGATTGACGTCGACGCGCGCATCGTCAAGTTCGGCGGCGATACGCAGACCTCGCGCATGAAGGCCGCGCCGACCGCCGAACAGAAGAAGTCCGCCGACTTCGAATCGAAAGTGCCGCTCGACGAGGGCGAACAGCGCCTCATCATCGCGACCTGCGACAAGGGCACGGTCGAAGACGTCGAGGACATGAAGGGAATCAAGAAGGGCCTCGACGCGATCAAGAAAAAGTTCCCGAACCTCGTTGATGTGGCGTCGAAAAAAGTATTTCAATCGGTGCAGATCGGGTCTGTCGCCGACGCGCTCCCGGCAACTACAACGTTCATGTTGCCGAAGGCGCGCGCTGCCGTCCGGGCCCGGCGCTCACTGATGGAACGCCGCGGCGAACTGCGCATCGGCATGCCGCGCGTGCTGAACATGTATTCGCTCGCGCCTTTTTTCATGGCGTACTTCCAGTCCCTGGGCGTGAAGGACCGCAACCTCGTATGGTCGGACTACACGACCGAAGAGCTGTACAAGGAAGGCGCGAAACGTGGCAGCGTCGATCCGTGCTTTCCGAGCAAGGTCGGCATTCCGCACGTCCACAACCTTCTCTATCACAAGCACGACCCGGAGAAGGGCAAAGCGCTCGACGTCATCTTCTTCCCGATGATCGATTCGTTCCCGACGTTCCTCGATGGCGTGCAGGCATCGCGCGCGTGTCCCACGGTGTGCATCACGCCGGAAGCCGTCCACGCGGCATTCATTAAGGAAGGCGACCTTTTCGCCGAAAAGGGCATCGTCTTCAAGAAGACATTTGTGAACCTCGATAATCACCTGCTTTGCGCGCGGCAAATGTACGAAGACTGGGCGGAAGTTATCGGCGTGACCGAGGTCGAGTCGCAGCGCGCCACGCGCGCCGGGCTAGACGCGCTCGCCGTGTACGAGGCGGCGCGCAGGGCCGAGGCGCGGGCCATCATCGATCAACTCGAAGCCGAAGATCGCCTGGGCATCGTGCTGCTCTCGCGGCCGTACCACAATGACCCCGGCATCAATCACGAAATCGCGGACGAGTTTCAGAAACTCGGCTATCCCGTCATCGCGCAGGACGCGCTGCCGCTGGACGAGGACATGATGGAGCGGCTCTTCGGCGAGGAAGTGCGGGCGGGCGAGATCCGCAGCGCGTTCGATATCAAGGACGCCTGGAAGAACTCATACTCCGAGAACACCAACCGCAAAGTGTGGGCGGCGAAATTCGTCGCGCGCCACCCGAACCTCGTGGGCCTCGAGCTGTCCAACTTCAAATGCGGCCACGACGCGCCGATCTACACGGTGGTCGAGGAGATCATCGAGAATTCCGGCACGCCGTTCTTCTACTTCAAGGACATTGACGAGAACAAACCCACGGGATCAATCAAAATCCGCGTCGAAACCATCGCCTACTTCCTCAAACGCTACCGCGAAGACCTCGTCGCCAAGAAGAAAAAGCGCGCGCAAATCGATGAGGCGTTGCGCGCATATGAACTCGAACTTCGCGAAGCGGCGCGGGTGGAAATGGCCCCGGCGTAGAGCGGCGCGTTCGTACGAAGTAAACGCGCCGCCCTGAAAACTATTCGAGCCGCGTAGTCTCTGTCGCTCTCTCGCCCGACTATCGCCGTCACGTCGTCTTGTTATCGACGAGCGTATTCGATACATCGGTATCGATCTGGAAACCTGAGTTGCCACGCGCGATACAACCTTGTATGAGACTACTTCCGGCATCGATGCCATCGCCGCTATTGTCAGTGCTGTTACACGACACGATGAGGCACGAACCACTGACAATGATCCCGTCGGAACCGTTGCCGCGCGCCGTGCATCCTCTTATCTGAGATGAGCCATTGCCGGAAATTCCATTTCCAACGTTGTCGTTCGCAACGCTGTCCTCAATTGTTCCGCCATTGCCGGTACTGATCCCCCCGCCACCGTTAGAACGAGAGTTACACTTGGAGATAAGCGCTCCCGAGGCTGCGGCAATTCCCCATGACGCGTTGCCGTTGTCGAATGCAACGCATTCGATGATCTCGCAGCCAACTCCCTCAGCGAAGATGCCGCCAGTGCCGCCGTTATTTGAAACCATGCAACCAACAACCTTGCTTCCACTCGCAACGTGGATGCCCTCATTCGTATGGCCGCTCGATGTTATGTTTTCGACTGTTCCAAGCCCGGCTTCAAATCGAATCCCTTGCAAAGTACAGTTCCGGACGCTCCCGTTACGGATTTTTACTCGCTCGGCCTTGACGAGAACTCCATACTTGGCCACGCCTTTTCCATCAATCTTGAAACCATTCAAGTCCAGCGTGACGTCGGGCGCGGATATCCAGACGCCAACCGATGATGTGTAGACATTGTCGGGCAAAAAGTACGACCCGGGCTTGGTAATAACGTGCTTCGCCCAGGAATACCCCGGGGTATTCGTGGCATCGACCGGGATACTCTTGGGACTTTCCGGGGTCAGCGCGAAGATGGTCGCGGAAGTGAACACAATCGAAGCCAAAACCACTCTAACAACACTGTTAAACTTTGTGCACAACATCGCTCGCCCTCCCATGTTTTGTAAACGCAAAGCGCGTTTTAGCACATTTCGGGGGCGCAAATTTCTTGAGAATCGCCGTTGTTGTCTGATTGTCCTATGGATTTGTGCCCCGTATTTTCGGACGTTTTCACCCATTGCGGTGAGTGCGCCCCAGTTGATCCGCGCTTTTCCTGAGTTGATTCGGATCCACTTTCGGGTGCGGACCAGATAAAATGTAGTTACCGAGTGGGAAGCGCTGAAGAATGCTCCGAATGCAAATTCGTGAAGACGACCTTCGAGGCCCCGAGATTCAGAATCTGATTCGTGAACATCTTCAGTCCATGTTTGAGCACTCGCCTCCTGAAAGCGTACACGCGCTGGACTTGGATGCCCTGCGTTCGCCGGATATCACGTTTTGGAGTGCGTGGCAGGATAGTGAGTTGCTTGGATGCGGCGCCTTGAAGGAATTGGACACGGCGCATGGCGAAATAAAATCCATGCGTACCGCCAGGGCCCATCTGAGAAAGGGCGTCGCCTCCGGCATTCTTCAGCACATCATCAATGAAGCGGAACGCCGCTCCTACAGCCGATTGAGTCTCGAGACAGGCTCAATGGTTACGTTCGAACCAGCTCGATCACTCTATGCGCGCTTCGGGTTCGATTACTGCGGGCCTTTCGCCGACTATACGAAATATCCGAATAGCGTGTTCATGACACGAGAATCGTGACGTACCATATCGCTTTTGCAACGATCAGGCGGCGATAACCCCGAAAATGTGGTATGCTACAAAGAGGGGTGTAACCCTATGGTGATCGTCCCAAATAACGCGCTCGTATGCCGCCCGACGCGGGTTATTTCCGACTTGCATCTCTTTTGCACACGGTCGAACGCCGATGATCACATGGAGGCCATCTTCGATGCCGCCCGCGAGGCAGAGGTGTTCATCCTGAATGGCGATATCTTTGACTTCCGCTGGTCGAATGTCGGTAATGCGCATGCCACCGCGAGGGCGGCGGTAGAGTGGCTCCATGAACTCGTCCAATCCAACCCAGCGTGCGAGTTCCACTACATCCTCGGCAACCACGACAGCGTGCCGGAGCACGTCGAGGCGTTGACTCGATTTGCTCATCGCACGTCGAACTTCTCTTGGTGTCCGTACTTCGTCCGGATGGGTGATGCCCTGTTTCTCCACGGTGACGTCGCGCACCGAAAAATGGATTCGCAAGATCTCGCCCGCGCCCGCCGCCGCGCCACGCGTCACCGTCGAAAGGGAGAGGTGCTCAACAGGGTGTATGACAAGGCCTTCGAGATCGGCGTTCACAAAGCCATTCTCAAGGCGGCCTCTCCCACCGAGGCCGTCGTGCGTCGCTTGCGCCACTACATCGATTCGATCGATCACGGGCCCGGCACCGGAACGCGCCGGATTTATTTCGGGCACACGCACGTGGCGGTCGACGGCCACCATGACCGCGGGCTGACTTACTACAACTGCGGCGCTCCCCTAGCAGGCCTCAAATTCAACATTCTGGAAACCGACGTTTACTCCTGCTAGCCATCAGCGTTCACGTGGGGACCTTCGCAACCTGCCGCGATCCCCAGGGATCGCCCCCTCCGAATTGCGGCGCAAGTGCCTCGTCAAAGGGACAACCGTGTGATGGCCCCCAATCGGAATCTCGCGCCTCTTCGTAAGTGTTCGGTAATCTGTTGACACTGTTCGATAGACTTCTTACAATCAAGTGTGATATTGGAGTGCTGGGCGCGACATGGCAGCGGGCGCGAAAATGGCTGAGGTCTTGACGCTTGAGCGATTCAGCGTATGTTGTTTTGATGCTGGGTGTTATCGCTCTACTCGTGGTGATCATCGTTCCATCTCTCTTTTTCCGAAGATGTCCCGAGTGCGGCAAACGCGTGTTCCTCGACGCTGCGGTGTGCCGCTCCTGTGGGCGATCATTATTGGGCAACAAGTGAGGAATCGAATGCCGCGCGCGTCATCCGTGAAGGTGATAATCGCATGCCGATGATAAATTGTCCGCACTGTGGTAATTTCGCGGATCCAAAACTGGACCGGTGTCCCCATTGCGGAGGCGGTCTACAGGCCCGCGCGAGCGCTGCCCCTGGCACAAAGTCTCGAAATCGCCAGACCTGCCCCAATTGCAAGGCGATGGTCCAAGAGGGAGACATCATCTGCGTCGTTTGCGGCACGAATCTTCTCACCGGCCAGAAGGTCTCCGAGGCGCGTAAGCCGTCGAAGAGCGGGACGAGCTATCGCGCGTGGGCTGCCGGCGGTGGCGCGGCGCTCTTGCTACTCGTTGCAGCTGTGGTCGCATGGGTCTACATAACGACAAGGGACCCGGTGAGAATCGCGCTCGAGCTTGTCGAGCAAGGCGACCAGTTGAAGGCGCAAGACGTTTTGAGCGCTTACTTGGAGGGCCAGCCGGACGATACTCGCGCGCGCTACGTCCTCGGTCGTATCCAGTATTTGAACGGCGCCTTTGCGCCGGCGGCACAGTCGTTTGAACAGGTTGCGAATCGCGACGCGCGAAATACGGACGCCGCAATGTGGGCGGTCGCGAGTTATCAGTCCGCGGGTGGGGCGCCCATCCGGGCTAAACAAACAGCGCTGCTTGAAAAGGTAGTGACGGCCGATCCGAACAATTTGGACACCATGTACCTACTCGCGATGGCCCGAGGCGCGGTCGGCGATACCGAAGGCCAAATCGAGGTCCTCCGGCGTCTGCTCACGTTGCAGCCAGAAAACTTGCATGCGCTATGGGGACTGGGTTTGGGGATGGCGTTGGGCGCAAAATACCGAGACGCGAATCTTGAACTATCCGATCTGTCGGCACGTGACCCTTCACCCGAGGTCCTTGCCGCGTCTGGACTTGTTCAAGCCTTGTCAGAACAACCTGAGGCAGCGAGCCAGCGCCTCGTGACAGTCCTGGAGTCGCCCGGACTTTCGATCCGTTGGCATGTTTTGACTGAATTGGGACGCCTTCTTATCCGACAGGGTCAATATCGCGAAGCGGAGCAGTATCTTCGAGAAGCGGCGGCTGAACGGGGCACCGGCGCCGAGGCCCGCTATCTCTTGGCGCTCTCTCTCGAAGCGCAAGGACTGCCTCAACAGGCGTTGGCGGAATCCGAAGCGCTGTCCCGCGAGAACGGCGAGTTCGCCGGTCGTTCCGCGATCCGCGCCGCCACGTTGCATCTCATTCTGGACAACCCTACGTCGGCGCAAGCCGCGCTCGAGCGGGCCGACGCCGCCGCGCGAGCGACGGCCCAGTATCTCACCGTCCAAGGCCGCGTCCTTGCGGCCAATGGGGACGGCAACGGCGCGCAAAGTTCGTACAAGCGCGCCATCGATCTCGACGTGAACTACGCGCCGCCGCACTTGGAGAGCGCGTTAATCTACATTCGCTCGTCGGCCCTCGTCGAAGGGCTCGTTGAGCTCGAACTGTATGTCGCGCTCATGGGTCCCGACTTCCGGGGCCCGCAGGCTGACCAGATTCGCGAGCTGGTCAATCAATTGAAGCAAACAACCGGACGGGAAGCATAGCTTCCGACCCGGGGGACACTCGATGAGTTTCAAGCAACCAATTGCCGCTATCGCGCTGGTCGCGGGCGTCTCCGCCCACGCTTGGGGCCCCACCACGCACGTAGCAATCGTCACAACGGCGGTCCGTGTCGTGTCGGAGGACGGATCGATTCCGCTTTACAATCTCGCGCAGTATGTGCGCGAAGGGGCGGGGGCGCCGACGGACGTAGTGGACCAGCTGTATCCGACGTTTGCGGCGGATCCGATCACTACCATCGCGCGAGAGATGTACCTGCTCCAGTCCGTGCGCGGCGATCGCGTGGATCCATACTTTGCCTTTCGCCTAGGGACTCTGGGCACGCTCGTCGCCGACATCACCTCACCGCTCGCGGGCGCGAGCGAAAGCGTTCGCCGCGAATACCATCGCGACGTGGATGCGGCCATCGCGAACGTCCAGATGGGACTATCTTCCCGCCGCGATGTGGATCCCGCATCGTATTTCGCGTTGATTCGCAGCCAAGCCTCTGCGCAAGACCTCACCATCGTCTTGGACTATCGCAGCGGTTTGGGTTTTAACGGGTTGGCCCGCGCGAGCCTATCGAAAGACGCCACTCGATCGGTTGACGCCGTCGCCGACGTTTTCCAGACCATCATTTCTAAGAGCGCCGCCATGGTAAATGTCTCGAGGGGCAATACGCGTGACTTCACGCTCGCCGCGCTCGATTTCTATCTCGAACGCCGAAAACTTGCCGAGGCTGAGGAAGTCTATGGCCGCGTCAAATCGTCCGGGTTACTGTCCGCGGACGTGCAGAAAGACATCGGTGATATGTTTTTCGAGGCCGGGCTCTACGACCAAGCACTCGAAGAGTACGAAGGAGTCTTGGCGGAAAATCCGAACAATCGCGACGCCCTCAAGCGAGTGGCCGAATACTATGTCCGCGCAGGTGAGGACGCGCTCAAGACGAACCGACTCGAGGACGCCCGAGAAAACTTCAAGGCGGCCGTTGAGGCGGACAAGTTACACCCCGACGCACAACGTAAATTGTTCCAGACGGAATCACGCATCGGAGAACGAGATGCGCGACACGCCGACGCAAAGAAAGCACTTGAGACAGCCGAGGCCTTCGTGACCCAGGCCCAGTTGGCCGCGATGGAACAGAATTTCGGCGTTGCCATCGCACACCTGCGCAACGCCCAGGCCGAATACCAGAAAGTCACCGGCGAATTCGCGGACGAGGCCCAAGCGGCGAGTGCGGGCATGCGCGGCGCCGAGTCTACGCTTCTACAGTTGAATCAGGATTTCATCTCGAACGCACAACGATTGAGTGGCGCAGGCGCCGACATCGAGGCCCGGCGGCTCGCGGCGGACACCGACCCCGTTGCGTTCGACGCGTTTCGCATGTTGATCGAACGAGAACTCGACGCGGGCATCGATCGCCTTCGGCAGGATCTTGCCAAGTCGCCGCTCGATTCAGTCCGGTAATACGCTCTTCATTCTAGGCGATGTACTTCTGCCGCCCCCTGGAACAACAGCCAGAAAATGTGTTCCAACCACGCGGACAGGCGATCAAACGTAACCACCCTCGCGGGCGCGAGGACGCTTTCCCATTGGCGCCGCAACGCTCCGGAATCGCAACCCGTGATGTACACGAACTGCAAATGCGGACCGGTGCCTTTCGGAGCCGCCTTTGTCGGACGGATTTTGAGTTTGCGGGTGTAGAGCCCTTCTTCCGTACCGTGCGACAAGACAAACACGAACCGTCCATCGTGGAGAGCGTCAGCAAGCCCGTCCTTCGTCAAAGGTTTAACCACGACCGAACCGCGGCCCCACTTGGATGTGGCCTCGAGGGCGATTGGATAAAACCCCAGGTCGAAGACCCAATGCGGAATAAAGCCCATGTCGTCGTAGAGCATGTAGGCCGAACCGGGGACTTCGTCCGAGCGCGCTAGTGATCGGGCGTGCGCCGTCCCGCCAGCAACGGCCGATGCGGTGACGAGCACGATGGCGTTCCAGACCAGCGCCGTCTTCCGGACCCAGGCCCGGTCGCCTAGCCCGCCAACGATGGGGACGTACCGCCACGAACCAGCGAGCCCCCAAGCGATGGCAAATGCCCAAAACACGATCCAGCAAAGGAAGGACCAACGGACCGCCGTAAGCAGCGTCGGCTCGAGCGCCGTGTCTTCGTACCAGGACCGTTTGAACACCAGTACGTACGAAAGGCAAAATGCGACGATGACGTAAAACAAGAATACGCAGAACAATCCAAACCAAAGGCCGAGGGCCTGCGCGTGGTGGAACGTCGTGAACGGGTCGTTTCGCCGCCGGATCGCCCGATGCACCAGCGGCGCGAACCCGGCGTAAGATACCGCCGCCAATAGTCGACCGCTTACTGAGGGCCGGGGCAAAGCAGCTGGTCCCGCGGGCTTGCTCGATTCGCGGGGACCGTCCGGGCCGGGGGTCGCTTCGTGGGCTTGTTCGGAGGTCAGCGGTCGCATAGGATAGTCAGATTGATCCTAACAGAAATTCGGGAGCTCGGAGGAAATGACAATGGGTATGGGCCAAACATTCGCGCAAGAACTCGAGCACGAAGGCACCGTCGCGCGGAAATTGCTCGAGCGAATTCCAGACGGCACGTTCGGCTGGAAGCCGCACGACAAGTCGATGAGCATGGGGAGGTTGGCGTACCACGTCGCGGAGGTGCCGGGTTGGATTGGGATGATCGTCGGCAAGGACGTGTTCGAGATGACGAGCGGCGAGGGCGGGCCGGGTGAAGCCAAGTCCGGTCCCGAGTTGCTGAGGTCTTTTGACGAAGGCCTCAAGAGCGCGTTATCGACGCTCAAGGGGGCGTCGGACGATTTACTCAACTCGAAGTGGATGATGAAGGTCAACGGTCAGGTGACGATCGAGATGCCCAAGGCCGCAGTAATTCGGGCATGGGTCCTGAACCACTTGATTCACCATCGCGGCCAACTATCAGTGTACTTGAGGCTAAACAACATCGCCGTACCGGCGATCTACGGCCCCTCGGCGGACGAGCAGGGCTGACAACTTCGGACGACGACGAAATATTGGCAGGGTGTGAACCAACTTTTTTCGGAGTGACGGTCATGATTCGATGGGTGCTATCGGTAGTGGTTCCTGTGGCGGCGTTTGCGGCGGAGGGAGGCCTCGATGGCCGCGTGATCGAAGTCACCGGCGGGAAGCAAACGAGCGTGGACGCGCCGCTGGTGCTTTCCTACGACGGCCCGGACGTTTCCGGCGCGGTGTCTGTCGAGCAGTCCGACACGGGTAAACAGTATCCCGCCGCGGCGCGCGCCAGGGAGTTTGTGTTCGTGCCGGAGGGCACGCTTCCCGGCAAGACCCACCGCTATACGATCAAAGTGAACGCGGCGAAACGCTCACCCAACGTTGCGTTGACCAAGCACGAGGGCGAGGACGTGATCGACATAAACCTCGCCGGCGAGTTGTTCACCGCGTACCACTATTCAAACGACAACAAGAAACCGTTCCTGTGGCCCGTTAACGCCGAAGGTGGACAAACAATCACCCGCGACTGGCCGATGGGCGAGAAAGACGTCACCGACGACCACAAACACCACGTGTCGCTGTGGACCTCCTACGGCGATGTCAACGGCGTTGATTGTTGGGCCGAGGAGGAAAACTCCGGCTACCAGCATTCAGGCGACGTGCAATTCGGCTCCGGTGACGCCTACGGATGGATCGCCGCCAAAAATGTTTGGCAAGACAAGGACCACAAACCCGTCGTGACCGAGGAGCGAGAGTATCGGTTCTATTCGGGCGAGCCCAGCGCTCGCCTCATGGATGTGGCGGTAACATTCCGTGCCGACTACGGCGACGTTAAGTTCGGCGACACGAAGGAAGGCGGCCTCGTCAGCGTTCGCATGGCCGACGCGCTCCGCGAACAGACCGGGGGCGGCAAGGTCACGACCTCCGAGGGCGTCACCGGATCGCTCGCAGCGTGGGGAAAACCTGCCGCATGGTGCGACTACTCCGGAACGCTCGAGGGCCTCGGTGTGCGCGGGATAACCGTGTTCGACAATCCGTCAAATTTACGTTACCCCACCTCGTGGCACGTTCGGAACTACGGGCTAATGGGCGCGAATTGTTTCGGGTATTCCCACTTCACGAACGGAAAACAGAACGGGGACTACCTTCTCGAAAACGGAAAGTCCGTCACGTTCCGATACCGCGTTTTCGTTCACTCGGGCGACACGACCGAAGCGAAAGTATCGGATCGATTCGCGGACTACGCCACGCCGCCTTCCGCGCGATGGGTCGAGTGACGACCGCAAGCCACGAGACACGCGAAAATGGAAGCGGCCCCGAGCCAGATGGCCGGGACCGCAGGTCTAACGTATGATCGAAATTACAGAGGGCGAACGTTTGTCGCCTCGGGACCTTTGCGCCCCGTGCCGGGTTCGTACTCCACGCGTTGTCCGTCCTTCAGCGATCGAAACCCTTGGGATTGGATGCTGCTGTGGTGGACGAATAGGTCGCGCCCGCCGTCATCCGGCGAAATGAACCCGTATCCTTTTTGATCGTTAAACCACTTGACTACACCAGTTGCCATCTTGACTTCTCCCTAACCCGCTCTCGCAGGCCGTTGCATTGCCCTGTATTCAAAAACATGGAACCTGCCTGCTCAGGGCCGCAAGGCCGTCCCGCGCTACATAGTAAAGCAGAAAAATGCGCAGTAGTCAACAAACTTGCGGAATCCTCGTAAGACGCTCTACCGGGGCAATATCCGGCCAATCACAACACCCGGCCCAACGCCTTTCCCGAGATTTCCCGGTGGGTATGGCCTGATTTCGCAAGACCTTGCACAAATTGACCGCGTTTCTCGTCGGAATCGAACTCGAATCCCATCAGCGCCCGCCCCACCTGTTCCCCTGAAAAAGCGTAGTTGAAGTAGCACAGGCTGGCTTGGCCCTGGACGCCGGCCAGGAAGTCGTGCAGCGCGCCGGCCCGCTCTGGAAACTCGAACTTGAAAAAGTAGGGCCGCGAAAACAGGTGCGGCTCGTAGTGAATGATGCGAAACTCGACGTCCTCCTCGGAGGTAACTTCCTCGTGCGGGATGCCCAACTCTTGCAGGCGTTGGTCGAACAGCCGCAGTTCGAGGGGCGACGCCTCGAACCCGATGACGGGCCACGCACGATCGGGATGTACCTTGCCGTACTGGAACTCGACGATGTTGAGCCCTGAAAGCGCCGTCTCAAGCAAAGCGAGCATGCTGCCGCTGCGTTCACTGATCTCGAACCGGAAATATTTGCGCCGTCCCCCGCCGATTCCGGCGTGCCGCGCGACCCAGGCCAACTGCGCGAAGTCGATGTTCGCGCCGGCCAAGATGCAGAGCGCGCGCATGCCGCGAATGGAGTCGCACTGCTTGAGCAACCCAGCGAGGCCCATAGCGCCCGAGGGTTCGGGAATGCAACGGCGCGATTCCCATACGTGTTGAATCGCGGCGCAGACTTCTTCGTTGGTGACGGTGATGAATTCGTCGAACAACGAAGCGCAGAGCGGGTACGTCAGATCGCCTGCCTGCTTGACCGCGGTGCCGTCGCAGAACACGTCGACGTGATCCAGGCGCACGGGCCCGCCCGCCTTTATCGCCGCGCCCATGCTGGCTTGTTCGACCCCTTCCACGCCTACAATTCGAATGCTCGGATAGTACGACTTTAGCCAACAGGCGGCGGCCGCGCCCATTCCGCCGCCGCCGATCTGGAGATACACGATGTCGAAGGGCCCATGACCCGACATCACGATCTCATCCGCGAGCGTGCCCTGGCCCCCCATTGTCAACAGGTCATCGTAGGGGTGAATATAGATAGTGCCCGACTTGGCGACGTCCTCTTTCGCCAGCGCCGCCGCCGCGTCGAAATTATCGCCGTGCATGAAGACTTCGACGCGGTGGCCGCCGTGATGGCGCACTGCGACTTGCTTCGTCTTCGGGGCGGACTCGGGCATATAGATGCGCGCGTTGATGCCAAGTTTTTGCGCTGCCAGAGCGACGCCCTGCGCGTGGTTTCCCGCCGACGCCGCGACCACCCCCCGCTCGCGTTCCTCCGGGGTCAGCACGGCCATCCGGTTGTAGGCCCCGCGCCATTTGTAGGAGTGAATGGGCGAGAGGTCCTCGCGCTTGAGGTACACTTCGGCTTCGACCGGCAGGCTGATGCGCTCGAGCGGCGTGGGCTGCGCAATGGCGTAGACCCGTTGGCGCGCCATTAGGATTTCGTGGAAGAGCCGCTCGCGCATTTAGATTGGCCCCGCGTCCCCTGGTGTAGTCGACATCAGTGGTGCTGCTTAATAGAATCCAGGCGCGGCACCGAGTAAGTGCCCATGCGGAGTTGGTCGAACATGCTGACTTCGGTCGAGAATTCGCGCGCGGTTTCCAGATCGATTTCGCCCTTCTTCATGAGTTGAAACAGATAGGTCTCGAATAGAAATGAGTGGCTTATATTCTGCTGCATGCCGATGCGAATGCCGTCGGTATCCCCCTCGAGAATCGCGTCGTTGATCGCCTTGATGTCGTTGAACATCACCTCGAGCGCAGGTACGCGGCCCCCGCCCTTGCGCGGTATCAAGCGTTGACAAATGATGCACTGGAGGCAATCGCGCAATTGAAGCTTCACGAGGTCGCGCTCGACCGGATCGAAGAAGGACACGACCCGGTTTACGACTTCGCTCGCGCTGTTCGCGTGGAGCGTGCTCAGGACGAGGTGGCCCGTCGCGGCGGCGCCAATCGCCGAGCGGATCGTGTCGGGGTCGCGCATTTCACCGATAACGATCACGTCGGGATCGTGTCGCAGGGCGGCGCGGACGCCTTCGTTGAACGAAAGTACGTCTGGCCCTAGGCCGCGCTGGCTAATCATGGCGCGTTTATTGTGATGGACGTACTCGACGGGGTTTTCGAGAGAAAGAATGTGGACGCTTTTGTGCGTATTAATCCAATCCACCAGCGCGGCCGCGGTAGTGGTTTTTCCGGACCCCGTCATGCCGGTGATCAGTAGGAGCCCCCGATGAAGCTTCGCCAGTTCCAACATCGTCTCGGAGGGAATGTTGAGATCCTCGAACGACGGAATCTGTTCAGGCAGGAACCGCAACGTAACGTGCGGCGCGCCGGACTTTATGAAGGCGGACACGCGCGCATAGCCGATTACAACCTGGTGAAAGCTAAAGCTGCACTGCTTTGCCCGCTCGAATTCCCTCCATTCCGCTTCCGGCGCCATCGTCTCGATAAGCGTGCTGATTTGCGCGCCCGACATCGCCGGCATCAGATCCGAATGGCGTACCTGACCATCGACGCGAAACAACGGCCGCTCGCCGGCGGCGAGATGCACATCGCTCGCCTTGTATTGAAGCATCGCCTGAAACAGCGTCTCGATGCTGACCGGATCAGCGCGATATCGCGACCCCTCGGCCCGCCATACCTCGGGCAGCGACATCGCCTTGCTGAGCGTGTCCACGGCGATCTTTCCCGCCTCGTAGTCGTTCGACGCGCGAGGCGGGCAGAAGAACCGGTAGTGTTCCTCGTCCTCGGCCAATTCGCAGGTCTCGCCGAGTTCGCGCGCCCTGGCGAGCATCGCCTCCAATCGCTTCGTGTCAGATTTTTTGACCGCTATGGCGTACGTTCCGAATTCGCCTTCGTAGCCGCCACGCTTGGCGATAAATTCCAGCGACTCGGCCCAACCGGATATCTGCCTTGGCGCGCCCTCTATCCGCCGAAACTGGGCGTCAGCGGTCGCGACCACATCGCGCAGGCTCTCCTTTCGTCCCACACCGATCACGATCTCGGGCATAGTTGGTCTTCCTCCGCCAGAACGCGGTACGGGTTGAGTTGGATATCGAACCCACTATAGACGCCAATTTCGCCCGCGGTAAAGCGGCGCCCGGTGCAACGCGGCAGGATCCATCCATGCATAGCAGTCGGCGCACTTTCCGTCTACTCGATGTCGGGCAGCGCTCGCCGCCGGGCCGGAATGACCTCTGCGGATGAGATGTTACCTGCACGTATCGTAGAATGTGACTTCCCCGCCGGTAATAACACGAAACGAGTCTGCCCTTCCATGTCGCTGTTCTCGCGCAAATCATCAGGCGACGGCCCCACCGAGGCGCAAGTCCTCGACTCGATGCGTCACATCATTGACCCGGACCTCGGCAAGGATATCGTCAGCCTCGGTTTCATCAAGGCCCTGAAAATCGACGGCGGCGACGTGTCGTTTACCGTCGAACTCACGACGCCCGCCTGCCCGGTCAAGGAACAGTTTCGCACGGACTGCGAGAAGGCGGTGAAGAAACTTCCAGGAGTGAAGTCCGTCCACGTCGAAATGAGCGCGATGGAACGACAGAAACGTCCCGGCAGCGATATCAACACGCTCACGCGAGTTGATTCGGTGATTGCGGTATCGTCATGCAAGGGTGGCGTTGGCAAGTCGACCATCGCGGCGCAACTCGCCCGGCAGCTTCAGCGCGAGGGCCTGCGCGTCGGCCTGCTCGACACGGACATCTACGGGCCTAGCATCCCTACGCTGTTCAACCTTCATCGCCCGCAACTTATGATGCGCGAGAACATGCTCATTCCAGCGGTGGCGGACGGCCTCAAACTGATGTCGCTGGGCTTCGTGATGGGCGACTCGCCCGCGGTCATGCGCGGCCCGATGGTTTCGGGGTACGTGCAACAAATCCTGCACCAAACGGACTGGGGCGACCTCGACTACCTAATTGTCGACATGCCTCCGGGCACCGGCGATATCCAACTCACACTGGTGCAACAGGCCGCGCTCGATGGGGCGATCATTGTCACGACGCCGCACTCGTTGTCGCTCGTTGACGTCTCTCGCGGGATACTCATGTTCGAGAAGGTCAACGTACCGGTGCTGGGCATCGTCGAGAACATGTCTTATTTCCTGTGTCCCAAGTGCGAAGACAAGCATTACATTTTCGGTCGGCCCGGAAAGGCGTTAAAGGACCGATTTGGTTTGAATACGTTGGCCGAATTTCCGATCGTCGATGGTATCTCGAGCCTGGAAGGCCGCAACGCCGGGGCCAATCTCGCGCCCGTGCGGGAACTCGCTGACAATCTCCACCGCGCGGTTGGCAAGAGCCGGGTGGCCAAGTCTGCGTTGCCGATTGTGACGGCGAAACCGGGCGTCATCCACGTGAAATGGCCCGACGGGACGCAGTCCTCGCTCCCCGCCCGCGACGTTCGGACGTCATGCCAATGCGCCCAATGCGTACACGAGTTTACCGGCGAACAAATTCTCGACCCGTCGCGCATCTCGCCGGACATTCAGGCGAAGGCCATCGAGCCGCTCGGGAACTACGCGGTGTCTATCGTCTGGAACGACGGGCACTCGTCTGGGATATTCACCTGGGACCACTTGAAGGAAGTCGCGGGCGCCGTTGCCGCCGTCTGATGACGCCACACGCGAGACTGGTGTAAGATTTCACGATGTGCTTTCTGTATTGTTGGCTATGACTATCCTGACCGGCGAGGAGAATTCGTATGGGTCCGCAAACGCGCAGGGATTTTCTCAAGACTTCGGCGATGGGCGCCGCGGCAGCAGCGGCGGGCGGTAGCACCGTGGGCGCCGCGAAACGCGAGTTCGACATTTCCCTCGCGGGCTGGTCGCTTCACCGTAGCATCGGGAAGCAAGCCGGCAAGATTCCCATGCTCGACATGCCGCGGCTCGCGCGCGAGGAATTTGGCATCGGGGCCGTCGAGCTGGTCAGCACGATGCTGGCGTCGACGGAAAGCGACTACGTCAAGGATCTCATCAAACGCGCCGAACAATACAAGGTCGCTATCAAGCTCATCATGATCGATGGTCAGGGTTCCATCGGCGCGGACAACGAGGACGCGCGCGAATCGGCCGTCAAGAACCATAAACAATGGATCGACATGGCGGCCGAAATGGGATGCCACTCGATTCGCATGAATTGGGTCGGTGGCCCGAAAGAGGTATCGGGCAACGACGCCGAAATCGACTCGTTTATCAAGCGGTCCGTCGGCCCGTTCCGTGAGTTGTGCGACTACGGCGACTCGAAGAAACTCTACGTCATTATCGAGAACCACGGCGGGCCATCTTCGTACCCGGCTGTGATGGAAAAGTTGATGAAGGCCGTGGACCATCCGCGATTCGGCACGCTGCCGGACTTCGGCAACTTCCCCGCGGAAGTGGACATTTACGACGCGATAGACCGGCTGATGGTCTTCGCAAAGATGGCCGTGAGCGCGAAGTGTTACGACTTCGACGACAAGACTGGCGACGAGACGAAACTAGACTACCCGCGCCTGATCTCGAACGTTGTCGACAAGCACGGCTACCACGGATTCATAGGCATCGAATACGAAGGCAACCGGCTTAGCGAGTTCGACGGCATCAAGGCCTGCAAGAAGTTGCTCGACAAACTGCGTGGATGAAGCTCGAAGCGGCGACTGCGACAGTCAACCTTTTTCGATGAAGTCGGCCGTCGCGCGTTGGAGCGTTTCGTAGTTTAGGTGCATGACGGTGGACAGTGCCGTCTCCGGCGCCGCGCCGTTTCCCAATTCGGCCAAATAGGCGGCTACGACCCGCATCCCGAAGCGCGACTGTAAGTAGGCGACCGTCGCGTGCGATTGCCGGTACGCCAATTGCAGCGTCTCGGGATCGAGTTTCTCGAGCTGGCCTTCCTCCATATCTTTCAGCGCGAACAACTGCCGCTCAACCCGGGCCCGGCGCAGGAACTCGAAGAAGCCGCCGGTCATCTCACGTGACATCGTCTCCGCAATACCCTCGTTGAACCACCACGGCGCGTTGTTCTTAGCAACCTGGCGCACTACAACATGCACGTACTCGTGGGTCAACCGCTGCTCAAGTTCGTCCCGTTGGATCTTGTTGCCGTGCAAATCTTCGACCGGCACTCGGATTTTCGTGCCATCGTAGAGCGCGCCGACGTGTTCGCCCATGCGCGTCGCGTCAGAAAAGTCTGTCGCGCTGTACAGCGTTACCTGGATTGGGCCAGGCGGATACACCGCGCCTAGATCGCGGCCGATGTCACGCCGCGCGTGTTCCAACATCGTGAGGATCTCGCGGACCTCCGCCCATTGCGTTCCTTGCGCGAACGTAATTTGGAAGTTTCGGGACCGGTCTTCCTGGAATTGATTTTCGATGGACTCCTGGCGCGTAGCCTGTTCGAGTCGATCCGCGAGGCCTTTTCGCTCTGGGTCGACCGCGTGCACCCACTCCCATTGATCGAGCGCACTGGCAGCGTCGTTGTCCTTGAAGTAGGCCTCGCCGAGCAGAAAATGGGCATCCGCGCTTTTCGGTTCCAGTTCAATCGCTTCTTCGAGCCGGAAGATCGCTTCGTGCACCAGACCTTCCTGGAGGTAATACGCGCCGACTTGAATGAGCGGTTGCGCGTTTCCGGGGTCAACTTGGACCGCCGCTTCGAGATATTCGATCGCGCCTACGAATTGGTTTCCTTTCGCCAATTCGTTCCCGGCCGCTTGATAGGCGTTCGCTAGGTTGCGCTTGACGGTCTCGTTGTCCGGCGCGAGCTTCATCGCTTGTTCAAACGCGACAATCGCGTCTTCATAAAGGGCGGCGTTGTAGTATTCGATGCCGCGCGAATTGTAGTCTGCGGGCGTCTCCGCCGCTTCGGAAAACGGGCCCGCCAAAGCCAGTAGAACGACCAGTAAGCCTTGCCGCAACATCGTATTCAGGGGCCTTGATCTATCGCCGAGGAAGCACGGCCACGCATTCGACTTCGACTTGGAAGTCGAACGGCAAGCGGCCCGCTTGAATGCAACTTCGCGCGGGACGCTCTTCCATGAAGTACTCCTTGTATATCTCGTTAAACGCGCCGAACTTGTCCATGTCTGACAGGAACACCAACACCTTTACGACATGCGGCAACCCGGATCCCGCGGCCTCGAGTACCGCCTTAACGTTGTCCAAGGCCTGACGCGCCTCGGCTTCGAAGTCCCCCTTCACCGCGGTACCATCGGGCTTCATCGGTACCTGTCCCGAGATAAACAACAAGTCCCCAGCGGCGACCGCCAACGAATAAGGCGACTTCGGTCCGCCAATTCCGGGCGTCGGCACAACTCTTTTTTCCATGAATGCTCCCCTTGGCGCGGCCGTGCGCGTGTCGACGAATTCTACCATATCGACGGCGCGCCCGGGCCAATGCATTGTCATATATATAACATATATTATATGACAAGAGTTATTGCGTAAGCCATACGGATTGCATACCCTGGATTACAGCCCATGAACGGCCTCGCCCTCGGTTCACGACGTCGCTGTGCCCTCGCAACAACGCCAGCATATTCAGTCAGCCACCACAATATACTGTATAGTTGACAACCATATACACCGTATGTTCTAATTCGTACCAGGAAGATTCGCCGGTGGTGGCCGGGTGGCGTTGCTGGGGGGACGTGAAGCTCAACGCCGCCTGGAAGCGTCTCGCGGGGATAACGAGACGGCCCGTTTTGGTCTTCCATGGGGGTTTCCATAGAGTTCTGAGCGGCCCTAGCGGCCGCTCATCGCTTTTTGGGCCTGTGCGTTTCGAGCAGGTCGTCCGATAGACTGCCAACATGCGTCACGCCGCCGCTTGCGTCCTGCTCCTGGCCCTCGTCATCTATGTATTCGTCGACGTGTTCGCGTTCAATTTTGTCGATTTCGATGACAATGTTTACCTGACCGAGAACGCGCGGATTGCGGACGGCCTGACCTGGTCCAACATTCGCTGGGCGTTCGAGACGAACTACCATTCCAACTGGCACCCGCTCACCTGGCTCTCGTACCTCGCCGAGATTCAGCTGTTCGGCCTTGACCCCGGCGTCATGCACGTTACCAATGTGCTCATTCACGGGATGAACGCGGTACTCGCGTACGCGTTGCTCTATTGGCTCACGAGACACTTCGGCCCTAGTCTGCTCGTCGCCGCTCTTTTCGCGGTCCACCCGCTCCACGTGGAATCCGTCGCGTGGATTTCCGAGCGCAAGGATGTACTTTCCACTGGCTTCGGCTTGCTCTCAATACTGGCTTACACAGTATCCCGGGCAGAGGGTACGCGCCGCAGAACGGCGATTTACTGCGCGAGCGTCCTCCTGTACGCATGCAGCCTCGCGTCGAAACCGATGCTCGTTACCATG
The DNA here is from genome assembly GCA_964467615.1 of uncultured Nitrospirales bacterium. GTDB lineage: Bacteria > Hydrogenedentota > Hydrogenedentia > Hydrogenedentales > CAYXRK01. The sequence continues at coordinate 29,544 of CAYXRK010000002.1, forward strand.
CCCGTACTCTTGCTCCTTCTCGATTACTGGCCGCTCGGCAGACTGCGGCGAACGGTGTTGGTCGAGAAAGTTCCGTACGCCGCGCTTGCGTTGGTGGCGGCATGGATAACACTGGCAGTGCAAGGTGCCGGCAGCAGCGTACAGAGTTTTGAAATCATTCCAATGCCGCAACGACTCACGAACGCCGTGCATGCATGCGGGATGTACCTTGGTCACACCGTCTGGCCCGCGGAGTTGGCGGTGTTCTACCCCCATCCCCGCGGCTCGCTCAACACCGGAACCGTCGTGGCGTGTGCCACCCTTCTCTTTGCGTTGACCGTTTTCGCATGGCGCATGCGTCGACGCGCGCCGTGGCTTTGGTCCGGCTGGCTTTGGTTCGCCGTGTCGCTGGCGCCGGTTATCGGCATCGTCCAAGTCGGCGGCCAGGCCTACGCCGACCGCTACACCTATGTGCCGCTCATCGGCGTGTTCGCGGGCATCGCCTGGACTGTGCTCGGTGCCCGCCCGCTCATGCGCCAACTCGACCTCGCCGCGCTCGGTGCCGCGGCCGTCGTCGCGCTTGCCGTCACCGCGCGCGCACAAACAGCCCACTGGGAGAATACCGAAACACTGTTCGCGCATGCCGCTGCTGTCACTGAACGTAACGTTCTCGCATCGGACATCCTCGGCCGCTACTATTTTGACCACGACCGGCTCCGCGAATCCGAGGAAGCATTTCGCGCCGCTCTGGCGATCAATACGGAGTACCCGAAAGGAAAGCGCGACCTCGGCCAGGTACTGCTTGCGCGAAACGAGACCCGCGAGGCCGTGCTCGTGTTGGAGGACGCGATCGAACTCTGGCCGGATGACGCCTCGGCGCATGCCTTACTCGCCCAAGGCTACAACCAAGCCGGTGACTCCTCAGCCGCCGCGCGCGAATACGGGCGCGCGATAGAACTCAGCGCGGGCGGCGCTGCCCTGTTCACCGCATACGGCAACGTCCTCGCGCGCCTGGATCGTCTTGATGACGCGCTCGAACAATACGACGACGCCATCGCGCAGGATCCCGCCTACGCCCTCGCCCACTTCAACCGTGGCAGCGCCCTGAAACTCTTGGGCCGAGATCCGGAGGCGGGCGAAGCATTTGGCCGCGCGAGCGCACTAGACCCGGAACTCGCCGACGCAGCGGATCTGCTTCGCCGTTAATCGACACTGTTAGCCAACGCTATCCAGACCCGTCAGGCCTCTGCCGGAGGAACCCTGCCCACGTGCGCCACGCATCACCAAGAGCACACCGGCGACGAACAGGGCGGCCGCCCCGCCTAACAACCAGGTAGGAATGCCTTCCGTGTCGGCATCGCGGAGATAGGTCAGGATGAAGTCCGGCAGGTGTTGCGTGGCGACGAGGATGATGGTCCCGTTGAGGATGAGGTGCGCTATGGCGCTGGTAACGATCGAGCGCGTCTGGAGCACGAGCCAAGTGAATACGAAACCCGTCATGGCCGTCGGAAACACTCGATAGATGCTGAGGTGAAAGACACCGAATGCGGCGCCCCCCCCGAAAACAATGAGCCAATTCGGAAGGCGCCCGCGAAATGCCGAGATGAGCGGGCCGCGAAACAGCGCCTCCTCGCAAATGGCCGGAGACAGGGCGATGACGAACAGCAGCCACAGCACGTTGGCGTCCGGATTTAGTCCAAGTGCTTTTTCCATCACTTCGGCGAACTCTTTGGGAAAAGGGAGGACTTCATTCCACCAGATGCCTAGTTGCAGACTGAGAATGACCCAGGCCGGAGCGATGAGCAGCGTCCCAACGAGCGAGAGAGTGTTCGGCATCGCGAGATGGAGCGCAGCGCGCAAATCTACGCGCGTGTACCAAAGCCAGACGGCGACCGGCACAAGGATCAGGCCATACTCCGTAATGATGAGGCCGCTGATGAGATCGCGGCCCTGGAAGTATGTGGCAAGGTAGAAGATGAGAAGCATGACAACGGTAAACATGCCGAGGGCCTGGCCGGGCGTCGGATGATCGCGCGGGATGAACTGCGACCGGCGTAGCGTAAGCGGTATGCCTCGTTCTTCGTTGAGGATGACTTCCTCGCGTTGGAAAACCCACGAAGCGATAACGAGAGCGAAAGCGGCGTACACGCAGGTGCACAGCAAGACGACGAAGAACTGGTCGAGTGTGGCGGCGCCGCTCATCATTTCGCGGAAGAGCAGGGAGACATTGCCGATGGGAAGAAATTGCGTGGCCGTGGTGAGCTCGAAATCCGGAAGCGTGGTGATGGACGCGGGCAAGACGATAAATAGGAACACCGGTGTTACGAAGTTCTGCGCCTCCTTGAAACTGCGGGCGAACAGCGCAACGGTCATCATCATCGCGCTGATAAAGAACGCAAGCGGAACGAGCAGCACCAGCGCGGCGACGATGGCGATTGGAGGAATACTCGAAAGATCGATGTTGAAGACTTGGCCCGCTTCCCGGGAGGTTCCCGCCAGTTGCCGAATTTGGAAAATCAGCGCGCCCGCCATGCTGGCGAGGTTGAGCAGTCCAGTAATCATTGCGAGAGAAAACACCGCAAGGAACTTCCCCCAAACGATTTCCAGTTTGCTGGTGGGAGTAGAAAGGAGCGTCTCGAAGGTGCCGCGTTCCTTTTCGCCGGCGGTGAGATCGACGGCGGGATAGAACGCGCCGATTCCGAGCGTGACGACGAGAAGCAACGGCAGTATCGAGCCGAGCAACGCGCCAGTGGATTTTTCCGGCGGGGCGACATTGTCGCGTTTCCACTCGAGCGGCCTGCTGAACGTGGCCGGGAGGCCGTTACGTTCGAGGCGGCCCACGAGCAGCGAGTCGCGCTTTTTGGCGAGGACCCCTTCGACTCGGTCCGCGGCCTGGCGCGATTTCGACTCGGTAATGTCGAACGTGATGACGACGCTGGCGCTGTCGTTTGCCGCTTCCAGCGCGGCAAGCGGGCGATCTGCCGACACGATCGCGTCGATCTGGCCGGACTCGATGTCGATCCGGGCTTGTTGTGTCTCAACGAGTTCGATTCGATCATTGGACGACAACCATTCGCGAAGCACGGGCCCGCCCGGGCCTTCGATCGCGACCCGCGAAGCTGTTTTCTCGATGCGGGATTGTTGCACCATCGCAATCTGCGACGTGGCGATGATGAGGGTCGGATAAAGAACAATCGGCACGACGATCATCGCGATGACGGTCCGGCGATCGCGGACGGTATCCAACAATTCCTTGCCGAAGATGGTCCTGACTGTCCGCCAATTCACGCCGCGCCGGCCTCCTCGCCGACGAGCGCTAGGAACGCGTTTTGCAGATCCCGCTGACCCGTCCGCGCGAGGAGTTCCGACGGCGCGCCGAGGGCCAGAATCCGGCCTTGATGCATCAGGGCGATGCGATCGCAGAGTGCCTCGGCTTCGGTCATGTAGTGCGTTGAAAAGATGATCGAGTGTCCGCGTTGTTTTGCGTCGCGGATGAAGTCGAGAATGGTGCGGCTGGACATGATGTCCAGGCCGAGCGTCGGTTCGTCCAAAATAAGAATGAGCGGATCATGCAGGATGACGCGGGCTATGGACACGCGCTGCGTTTGGCCGGTCGAGAACGTATCGCAACGGCGATCAACAAATTCCTGCATGCCGAGACGCGCGATCAGTTCTTGCGTGCGGGCGCCGATGGCGCCGTCATCCATTCCGTAAAGGCGGCCGAAGTAGCGAAGGAGCTCGCGGCCCGTGAGGCGGCCGTAGAGTTTTGTATTGCCGGAGAGAAAGCCTATCTTGCGGCGCGCATCGTCCGGGTTCGTAGAGGAGGGCCGGCCATCGATCACGATTTCGCCGCTGGTCGGCGTGATAATCGTGCCGAGCATGCGGAGGAGAGTCGTCTTGCCCGCGCCGTTGGGCCCGAGCAAGCCCAGGATTTCGCCCGCGGCAACTTCGAACGACGCCTCGCGCACCGCCTCGACGGTCTTACCGCGGGACGTATGGTAAACTTTGGAAAGCAGATCGACCACAATTACGCGCATTGGGCTATTTAATCACGTCTTGTGAACGATGTGCATGTTTTGGAAGTACAAACGGAACGATGCGGTATTCGCTCGACGAACTGGAAGGAACATTTCGAGAATAAACCGACGTGACCGCACGCACAGGAAAATAACAATGATCAACTGGGAAGACTACATCGAACTGAATCCTGAAGTAATGGTCGGAAAGCCCGTAGTCAAGGGTACTCGGTTGACCGTCGAGCATGTTGTGGGGCTGCTTGCGGCCGGTTGGCCCATAGAAGACATCCTTCAGGGCTTTCCCAGCCTGACCAGGGAAAGCATTCAAGCTTGCCTGGCTTATGCACTCGACCTTCTTGAATCAGAAGTATCGCTCGCTCCCGCTCACGCTCACGCTCACGCTCTGAAGTGAAGATTCTCCTGGACGAAAACGTTGTGCTGGGCGTCGCGGACCGCATGCGGCAGTTGGGCCACGACGTTAAGCACGTCCTCACCGATTGCCCCGGCTCGCTAGACAAGCAAATACTCGATATCGCGGCAAAAGAAGGCCGCTTGCTCGTCACGTTCGACAAGGGTTTCGGAAGATTGGTTTTTCTGGAAGGGATCAAGCAAGTCGAAGGAATTATTCTATTCCGCGTCCTCTCCTCCGGCCTTTCAGAATCCGCGGAATACATCGCGAATATTTTGACGTCCCGCGACGACTGGAAGGGGCATTTCAGCACGGTGCGAACGAAGGGAATCCGGCAGGTCCCGCTTTGAATTGCCTTGCCCATTATCATATTCTGTTCTCAAGCGGCTAGAGCGTGCCTGCTCGGCCCCGAAATTTTGTATTATTCCGGCTTCGTTTGCCCCCTTTTTGCCGATGGCGGAAAGGGACCCTTTTTTTGGTTGAGCGAATGTGGAGCGTCCCGTGAAAGACCTTGTGAGCTTGTGCGCGCGCCGTGGGTTCATCTTCCAATCGAGCGAAATTTACGGCGGGATCAACGGCTGCTGGGACTTCGGTCCGCTGGGCGTGGAACTCAAGCGCAACATCAAGAACGACTGGTGGTACACGTTCGTCCAGCAGCGCGAAGACATCGTCGGGCTGGACGCGAGCATCATCATGCACCCGGAGGTTTGGGTCGCGAGCGGACACGTCGAACAGTTTCACGACATCGTGGTGGACTGCAAGGAGTGCAAGCACCGGTTCCGTCAGGACCACCTCGAAGGCGCGCGGTGCCCGGACTGCGGCGGCGAGCTGACGGAGCCGAAGGCGTTCAACAGCATGCTGCGCACCCGGCTCGGCGTGAGCGACGACACTGCGGTCGAAACGTATTTGCGGCCGGAGACGTGTCAGGCCATCTTCGTCGATTTCAAGGAGGTGTATTCCTCGTCGCGGATGAAAGTCCCCTTTGGCATCGCGCAAATCGGCAAGAGTTTTCGGAACGAAGTGAATCCGCGTAATTTCATTTTCCGCAGCCGCGAATTCGAACAAATGGAAATCGAATACTTCTGCAAGGAAGCCAACCAGGACGCCGCGTTCGAGCAGTGGAAGCAGGACATCTGGCAGTGGTTCGTCGACGTTGGGCTGAGCGCCTCGAGGATGCGCTGGTTCCGCCACGCGGACGAATCGCTCGCGCACTACTCGAGCCGGACGGAAGACATCGAGTACGAATTTCCGTTTGGCTGGGGCGAGTTACAAGGGCTGGCAAATCGCGGCACCTACGACTTGACGCAACACTCGAAGCATTCGGGCAAAGATCTGTCCTTCTTCGATCAAGAATCGAAAGAGCGTTTTGTGCCGACGGTCATCGAGCCGTCCTTCGGCGCGGACCGCACGGCGATGGCGTTGTTGTGCGACGCGTATCACGAGGACGAAGTCGAGGGCGAGAAGCGCATCGTGCTGCGCCTCGATCCGAAGATCGCGCCCATCAAAGCGGCGGTATTGCCGCTGGTAAAGAAGGACGGCCTGGCGGAGATCGCCGGAGTTCTGGAGCGCAAGCTACGCAAGAAATTCAACACCTTTTACGATCAATCCGGCGCGATCGGCCGCCGCTACCGTCGCATGGACGAAGTGGGCACGCCGTTCTGCATCGCGGTAGATTACGAGACGAAAGAAAACGAGACCGTTACCATCCGCGATCGCGACTCGATGCAACAGATCCGCTTGCCCATGGCGGACGTGACCGAGTACATCGGCAAGCGCGTCTCGCACGAGCGGGCATAGGGCAGGGCTGTGGGCCGCGCGGCGCAATCGCTGACTTTCGATTACGAGCACGCCGCCTCAGCCTACGACACGCATCGCCGTTCCGGGGGGCCGTTCCTACGGCCAATCGTGGATCACGCGCGCGATCTGAACGCGCGGACAGTTGTGGAAATCGGCTGTGGAACAGCGTCAAACACCCGGGCATTTCTCGAATCGCATCCGTGCTCGCTCATCGGCCTCGACGCGTCGCGCGGCATGCTGGAACGCGCACGCGCGAAAAGCGTGGCCGCGCGGTTCGTCCGAGGCAACGGCGCACAACTTCCTTTCGCGACGGCGAGTGTCGACTACGTCTTTGGGTTCATGGTCCTCCAACACGTAACACATATCGAGGCCCTCTTTGCCGAGTGCGCGCGCGTCGTGCGTCGTGGTGGCGTAGCGTTCGCAACGGCCTCTCACGATTTCATCCGCGCACATCCGCTGAACACATACTTTCCCAGTTTCGAATCCATTGACCTTGCGCGATTCCCGAGCAACGAACGGCTGCGTGTGGCGTTGGAAAGCGTTGGCTTCACTAAGGTGTCGTTCACCATCCTGCGCCGCGCGCCCGAGCGAATAGACGCGGCCTACGTCCAAAAGGTCGCCGACAAATTCATCTCGACGTACGCGCTCATTCCTGCAGAGGAATTCGCGCGAGGCCTCGCGCGGTTGCACTCGGACCTGCAGCGAGACGGCGCGCTCGCCACGCCCATGGAATGGGAATGCCTCATCGTCACGGCGGAGCGGCCATGACCGAACGCCGCCGAAAGAAGCGCACCGTGCGCCGTCGCGATTGGGAGGGCGCGAAGGAAGCCGACTTCTCGCGCGACTTGAGACGGCACATACGCACCGACACGACAATTCGGCGGGACGTGCAAGCGCCTCCCGTGCCGGAACAATTCGAGCCGAACGGCTTGGTGATAGCGCAGTCTAAAAAGTGGGCGTTCGTTGAGCATGAGGGCGAGGAGAAGCTGTGCCGCATCAGTGACCGGCTGTTCGAGGGCCCGTTCGTATTGCTCGCGCCAGGTGATCGGGTATTGGTCGAAATGGTCGAAGGCGATCCGATGGTGTTGGCATTTGCCCCCCGTCGATCGCGACTCGCGCGGCTCGCGGTCCACGGCGAGACACTGCGCGAACAAATCATCGCCGCGAATGTCGACCAACTGGTCATCGTTGCGTCGGCCGCGCAGCCGGTGTTCAAGGCTAGCGTTGTCGATCGGTATTTGATCATCGCGCAGGCGGCTGGAATCGACTGCGTGTTATGCGTCAATAAAACGGATCTTACGGTGGAGGGACCGTCGCAGGTGGCGGCCTATCGCGAGCAAGGCGTGTCTGTGTTTCTGACGAGTTGCGAGACCGGCGCGGGCATCGGGGAATTGAGCGAGCAATTGCGGGAACGGGTGAGCGTCGTCGCGGGTCAGAGCGGCGTGGGGAAGTCGTCGCTTTTGAATCGGCTCGATCCCTCGCTCGAGATCGATACGCAGGAGGTGAGCGGCTACAACGACAAGGGAAAGCACACGACCACCGGCGCGCGCCTGTACAGACTGGCGAACGGCATCATCGTCATCGATACGCCGGGCATTCGCCAGCTCGGTATCGCGAACGTGTCGATCAACGAATTGCCCTTTTACTTTCCCGAGTTCGCGGCACGCGCGGGCGCGTGCCAGTTCAGCGACTGCACTCATACCCACGAACCGAACTGCGCCGTGCGCGAAGCCGTCGAATCGGGGGAAGTTTCGGCCCACCGGTACGGCTCCTACCTGCGAATACGCGAAGATATCACCGCCCGAGCGACGAAGTATTGATTACCCTGGCCGTGCCGGTGTCGATTGGGCGGCGTGGGCATTGAGTTATGATGGTGGGGCGATGCTCGAACACCCATTTGGGCGGAAGAAGGACCCTATATGGTGGCCTTAAGCGCCTTCATCGGCATGACAATCTTGAGCGGGGTCGGCTGGTGGCTCGGAGCGCAAGCGGGCTTGGGCACCGCAATCGTTCTGAGCGGCGTCGGCGCGGGCGTTGGGTTCTACTACGGCCGTAAAATCGCCAAGGACTTACTCGACGGTTAGCCCGCTGAACTATATTTCGTCGCCCGGCTTCCATTCGTAAATGAGCGCCGGATTGGCGATGTACTTGAGCATGTAGTCACCGAAGGGGAACGCTTCACCGGCATCGTAGGCGCGGTGGTCCATCGTGCAGCAAATCGTCATCACCGAGCGGACGACGATCTGACCATCCACGACGCGCGGTCCCAGGTGCAGGTCGCCCAAACCGAACATCATCACTTCCGGCGGGGCAAGCACGGTGACGGTCTGGTGTCCTGGCACCACCATGCCGATGTTGGCGATGCTGCATGTCGCACCGAGGATTTCCGTCGCGTCGAGTTTGTCTTCGGGTTTGACGGTGGCGTATTCGGGTTCGGGCCGGTAGGGGTGGAAGAGGAGTTCGCGGAGGAGCAGGAATCCTGGCCAGAGCGCGCGCACGTCGAGTTGGCGGATGGACGGCATAATGTAGTGGATCGCGGCGCGGCGATACAGTTCCTCCGGATCGGAGCGGCGGGCGCGGCGGCTTAGATCGCGCAGTTCGGCTGCGACGGTCTCGAGGGTCTTGACATGCGGATTTCGGACAATAGGCCGCACCACGCCCTTTTTCGTGTGGACGGTCACGCCCATGTTGATGTCTTCGGCGTGATACAGCGTGCCGCGCGTGGTCACTGGACTCCAATCGAGAAACGCGTTCATACAAGGAACGTGGCTGACCGCGTGGGCGATGGCCTTGACGAAAAACGCTGAGAAATTCTTGTGAATCGCGCGCCGAAAGAGAATCTCATTGGTCATCTTCACGGCGTTGCGCGCGATTTCCTTGTCCTTGTCGCGCGTGTACTCGACGAGCGGAGTTACGTCGAGTTCGGAGGTCATCGACGCGTGTGGGATTCTCTTGGCTGCAATCGACAGCATGTACGCCACGCCCTGGCGCAGCATGCTAAACGGGACCGCCTGCTTGACCTTGACGTTCTCGCGCAGGTATGCGACTTTGTGGTCTTGAAACATTCGAGGCGAACGCTACGCGGTGGCGGCCGGGAAGGACTCGGCCGGCTCGGTGTGTTTCGGCGTAACGTGCGCTAGCCGCTCACGGGCGATCATCTTCATGCCGTACTTCGGGCGCAAGCTGAGTAACGGTTCGAGGGCGACGCGATGTCCCGGTTCGTGTTCCAATCGCCAGCGCTGCGCAATGATAGCGAGCGCCATCGTCCCCTCCATCCGGGCGAAATGCTCGCCGATACACCCGCGCGGTCCCGCGCCGAAGGGCAGGTAGGCGAATTTTGGCCGCGCCGCTTCTTGCTCCGGCGTAAACCGATCGGGATCGAAGCGCTCGGGATCGTCCCAATACTTCGGATTGCGATGCATGACGTACGGACTGAACACGACGGCCGTCCCTTTATGCGCCGTGTACTCCCGTAGCGGATAGTCCTCTAGCGCTTCCCGCGCGAGGATATAGATCGGCGGATACATGCGAAGGGACTCCGCGAAAACTCGGCGCGTGTAGTCCAAATTCATCACGTCCAGGGCGCGTGGGGAATTACCCTTCAGCACATGATCGATCTCGTGATACATCCTGTCTGCCGCCTCGGGGTTCTGCGAGAGTAAGTACCATGTCCACGTGAGCGACAGAGCCGTGGTTTCGTGGCCCCCGACGAAAAGCGTGATGACTTCGTCGAGCACCTGCTGATCGGTCATGTACGCGCCTGTGTCCTCATTTTGGGCGGCCAGGATAGTCGAAAGGAGATCGCCTCGGTCGTGGCCGTCCGCGCGGCGCTCGTCGATCATGCGGCGAACGGTCTCGTCGAGCCTGCGTTTGGCCTTTCGGAACGCGATGTTGCTGGGCAGCGGCAACTTCTCAAGGAATTCAGCCATGGGGTTCGCGCTACGCTCGAACAGTTTCATCGCGACGGTCAGGCACTCGCCGAGTTCGAGCGCTTCCCCATCGACGTCGCTGTGGAACAACGTTTTCGTCGCGATCCCCAGGCTGAGCTTCGTCATCTCCTGATAGATGTCGTAGGTTTGATCGGCCCGCCAACTATCGCGGCAGCGGATCGTGTCATCGATCATCACGCGCGCGTAGGCTTCGATGCGGTCGCGGCGGAAGGAAGGCTGCATCATTTTTTGTTGATCGCGGTGGAATTCGCCCTCGCTCGTGATAAGCCCGTTGCCCAGCAGCCGTTTCATCAGGCGCAATGCGCGGCTCTTGATGAACTTGCGATGGTCCGTGACCGTGACATCTCTGATAAGGTCTGGGTCGTTGATGAGAATGAGCGGCCGGCCGGCCATGTTGATATACGCGATATCGCCGTACTCGCGCGTCGTGTTCATCAACAGCCCGATCAAGTCATTCTTGAACGCAAACACCTGGCCCAGTGGATGCCAGGACTTCGGCCCTGGAGGGTACGCGAGCGTACTCATGAAGCAATTCCTCCTGCTTGCGGCGTGTTTTCGGCAAGGCACGCGACCGCGGCCGGCCCCCCAAGTATCGCCCGGGCCACCGACGCCAAGCTCACTCCCGCCGTAGACACGGACTCCCCAATGCCCGGAATTTTCCATGTCGCGTATTCGCCGTCGCGCCAAGTCACGAAACGATAACGCGGGTCGTCGAGCGGATGTTCGAATGAAAACACGACCGAGGTAGGCGCACCCTCGAGGGTTTCGAGTACGCGTGCCTCAATCCCGTTCCAAGAAACCGCGTCGCCAGAACTCATCGGGGCGGTGTCAGCGCGCCGAAATATATGCGACCACGGCCGGCGCAAAAATCCATCTTCCTGCTGGAGCAACAGTTCGTTCGCTGATGTCCTCTGTACGATGACTGGCATACGCGCTGCGGAGAGCCACGCCCACGCAAAGTCCCCAGGCGCGCCCTGCGCGGCGCGCGCCAGCGGGAAACTCGCGCCCAGCAGATCAAGCGGCGTGTTCACTGCGACGACTAGTTCGGTATCGCGATTCGCAAACTGTGCGACGCTGTTGTTGCTGTTCTGAAACCCGCGATCCATCACGGCAATAGCGACTGACATCCCAACGAGAAACAGCGGCGCGATGATCGCGTGCGCCCCAAGCCACACGCCCGCAAGCACCCGCGCTCGGACCGGTGACTCGCGGCGCGCGCGCGCCCAACGATCAAGAAACAAGCCAACGACGCCGAGCGCGCCAAGACTCGCGAACATGAGGTTGCGATCCTGAGGAATCGTGGCGCACATCGGGAGCGCCGCCAACAACGAACCCGTCAACAGGAAGCGGGCCTCGCGCGACTGGCTAAGCAATGGCCGAAGCACCAACAACATCCAAATTGCGAACGCGGCGCCAATCGCCGAAAACAATGCTTGCCACACGCCCGGTAACGCGGCCCAAACAATCGAGTCGGGCGCGGCGAACAGCCCCACGAGCAACGCCGGATAGCGTCCCAGCGCCTCCTTGATGAAGTACAAGGGCTCCGCGAGCGGATCGATATACAGCCAAGAGCCCCACGTGCCGTGACCGGCGGCGATATAGATCGCGCGCCATACGGCCGTCGCCGCGAGATAGGGGGCGAGACTTATCGCAGCGCGGGCGACCCGCCCGATCGGCTTACGCGACGCCGCGCTCTCGTCAATAAAAAAAGCGTAGGCGGCTAGATAGGCGAGCGCGCCGATTGCGGCTTCACCAAAAAACAATGACACGAGGAACAGCGCGAGGGCCAGCGCCCGCCACGCCACCGACTTACTGAATTCAACGCCCGTGCGGCACGATCTATCGTGGGCGAGCAATGCTCCGATTCCAAACAGCGCTGTGTAGAGCGCGTGCCGGTTCGCAATCCATCCCGCGGCGACACCGTGGCCGCCGTCTATTGCAAACAGGAGGGCGGCGATGACCGCTGCCCGGCCCGCGCCGATAGTCCGCCGAAACCACACGGCAGCAAGCGCCGCGAGCGCGCCGTAGAGTAGCCAACTGTGAACGTGGAACGGGAACGCCTGTTCCCCGAATAGTTGGTAGTCGATCCATAGCGACAGCGACGTCAGCGGGCGCCACATGTCGACTCGCCAACCCTCGACGGCCCACCACGGGAGCACTCCGGACTTGAGAAGCGCCTGATTGCCGCTGGCCTGGCCATCAGCGAAGGTGTACGTATTCAATAGTTTACTATTGAATCCTTGAGCATCGTTGGCCTTGAAGATAGAGAGGAAATACCAATCGTCTTGCGCGAATCCGATGAACAAGGCCGGCGAAGTCAGGAGAAGCCCAACCACAAACGCGAACAACGCGGGACGGCGACTGATCGCACCGATGAACGCGGACACGCTGAGCGGCGACGGCACGGCCACTCCGGCCTCAATACCGTCTAGACCTGCACCGCGCGCGAAGCTTCGGCTGTTTTCCACGATGGATTTCGACATGAGTACGTAGAGCGGGGAGGTCCCGTTTCCCGGCAATTGCGGGTCCGCGAACGAACATGGAAATGCGGACACTACACCCTCGGCGGCGGTGCTCCCGTCAACGCTGCCTCTCTGCGTAAGTCCAATGATTTCAATATGTTAGCAAAAGTGCAACACTCCGAAATTGGGCCGCACCTCGCGTACAACACCAGTCGGATCGAAAAGTGTTACGGCTTCGTTAGCTGTGTTCTTTGGATTTGAGAAGGGGCCGGATGCGCCACTCGGCGTCCGGGCCAAAACGATAATGCGAGTGGCCGTCTCTGCCGCTATGACCCGCGAAAGCACCACGATACAGGAAGTGAGTACCAGCCGTCCCAATCGCGACAGTCGCCACGAACATGATTGCCACAGCCACACAGGCACGACCGACTGGAAGGCCACGCGTTGGCGGGGGGTAGAGCGCATTGCGATCTTCAGGCCGCGCGCAAAACGCCAATAGCGCGGTCGCGATCGCGGCGTTGACGAAAATCACGCCCTCCGTAATGAGCCGGCCTTCACTGAAGCCTGTGATCGCGCGTTCGAAATTGAATATGACACACACCCACAAAAACGCGAGATACAGCAACATGCCTTTGCCCAGATTCGTCGCCGGGACAATCGGTATCGGCTTAGAGATATGGCGGGCGAGCAGGACAATGATCACGCCGCTTACGATCCAAAACACCGTCCCGAACCAGGCCTCGACGCTCATCTCGATCGACTGGAACCAGAACATCTTCATCCGCTCAGGCACATCCTGGTGCTCGACCCAGGTCCGGATCGCCTTGGACCAGTTGACGTAGACCACGAACGTGAGCACGAACGCGACGGAGAACACTTCCGTCCATCGGTTCGTTCGTGGTTCTGGGAAGTGGCGTTTCACATGCCGCGCGAGCAGGGCCATCGCGATCGCGACGGCGATTCCGTTGATGAAGCCGTAAGTCTGTTCGAGGAAACTGTGCCAATTCGCGCTTTGATAGTAGCGCCAGACTTCGGGATTGTTGATCCACGCGTGAAGTTGCTCGCCCCAACGCCCGACCGCCACGCCTTGAAGCCAATCGGGCGCGATCCAAGCTTCCGGAGAAACGCTTGGATTGCCCGGACGCAGCATGACAAGTTTGATAAACGCCGTGCCCGAGAACCCGATGCCGCCGATGCCGCCGCATATGAGCGAGGCATACGCGACCGGCATGAGGTTATATCTCGCGCAGTACATCGACAGCGCTACCGCGACGCCTAGTATCCCCGCCCAATCGTCGCCGCGCGGCGGCGTCATCCGAATGCCGAGCGCTACCGGCAAGAGCAAAAATCCCCCGAACCAACCCAGCGCCATGTACAAGAAAAGTTTCGAGTGATTGGCAAATTTGCCGAACAACGCAAAATACAGGGCGATTCCAGCGATTCCACCCAGCACCGGACCTATCCAGACAATTGTTCCCGGAAAATCGTGCAAGAAGCCCGGCCAATTTGTCGCCAGGTCGTCCCTAAACTTGGCGATGTCGCCGCCGTGCAGATTCTGGAAGTCGCTAAGTATGTAGTTCCTCTGTTGTTCCGTGAACGACGGATCGTTGATTCCAAGTTCCTTGGCGCGTTCGACCAATCCGACGTCGCCCGCGTAACGGGTAAGCGATTCGCCAACCTTGGCTTCCAGACCCGCGCGGCGCAAAAGAGACTGCACCAAACACCCTGTCCCCGCGCCAACTAGCGCCAGCCCGCACATACCGGCGAGCGGCGCGAGACAGAATTGAATCACGTATGCGACGACCATCACGCCACCGATCGCCACGACCAAGTATCCGACGAGGCCACCACCTACATGAGCGAGAAGCAGGCCCGCCAGCACTAGGATCAGGCCCGCGATTTCAATCGGGGTCGCGCGGCCAACACGTCGCTGCCAAATGTCGTAAAGGCAAACACCTACCAGAGCGGTCAGCGCCTTCGTCCAATCCGAGTCGAACCAGTAGAGCGGGGTATCGTGGCGGTTCCAAGTCGCGTCCGCGACTGGCCGCAGGCTGTCGAACCAAGGTTCCAGACTGATCGTCCAAACCCACCAGGCCGAAAATATGAAGACGAGCGGCGGGAACAGCGCGGTGAGTTGCTGTCGCGTGAGTACTGCCGGAAGCGCGGTCCCTGCACCCCCCAGCGCCGCCCAGAGAAACCCGATGAGAAACAGCGCGGCAAAGCCATAAGGCAACGTGTTATGGGTGATATCCCCAGAGTGCGTATACGCGATGACCTGCATATACGAAATACTGCCGCCAAACCCCCAGCCCAGCGCCCCGAAAAACGCAAAGTACGCGACGCGCTCGCGCCAGTCCTCGCGCCCCGAAAGCAGGCAGACCGCGATGGCCGTCAGACAGCCGGGGATCATCGCGCCGTATTCGTGACCGAAATTGCCGCGAATACCCCAACCGATCGACAGGCTCAACGCGCACAGAAGAATCGTCGTCGGGCGAAAACCGGGTTCCACTTTAGTCCTCATATCTTGTCACCTTCCCACTGTGTTCAAAATGCTCAAACCGATGTTGCCGTATTTACGTGAAATACTTTTTACGTAGCGGAGCGCGGTCATGAGGAGAATCTAGCTGTTTCTGGGACTCGGTTCGTTGATACCATTGGACTTAGCATCGTTTCGGGCCACTTTCTAGTCCCATTTTGGTCGTTCAAACTCCGCTCAAGTACGTCATTTCGCCGTCCGAAGGCGTTCAAACTCCGTTCTTTTCCGTTTCGTGGACAAGAAGACCTCCTTTCGAGCACTCGACGAACATGCAGTTCAGCGCGAAGGGGATCGGATGCAACTCCCCCTATATATATGTCCAAGTTTGTTGACCTATTTTTTTCAAAATGGGCCGGAAAATGGGGCTGAAAGTAGGATTTTCGAAGGGTCCTTGGATACCACAGCGCGACGCAACCGCAACCAGATCAAGGGAGTGTCGACGGCCCCTCACCCGTCCACCCCTTCGACACGCTCAGGACAGGCCTTCGACACCCTCAGGGCGAACCCTTCGACACGCTCAGGACAGGCGGGTGAGGGGCCTGCCGCGTGAGTATCGCGTTCTTCCGTGTCTCGTTCAACCAGCGACGATGGCGCGGTAGGCGGCGGGATCGGTGGCCCCTTCGGAATTGATGATAAGCACTTGCGCAGCCGGGCCGAATCGCAACGCGTCACGAACGGCTTGTGGCGCTTCGTCGCGAATCGCGAGCAATCCTCCCAGCCCGGCCGCCCCTGCTTCTCCTGCGACTATCGGCCCCGAGGCATCGGCCAAAAGCCGCATGGCGAGTCGCGTGTAGTCGTCGTCGATTGCAATAAAAACATCCACGGTGGCGCGAAGCACCGGCCACGCCAACAGCGATGGCGTGCCGCAATTCAAGCCCGCCATGATGGAATCTTCGCGCCCATAGCTTGAGGCGAGAGCTCCGTCCGGCGACGCGATCGAAGCCAAGCAACAGGCGGCCGACATCGGCTCGACAATTGCCATGCGCGGCGCATGCGCGCCGTAGCGACGCACTAGCCATTGCGCACACGCCGCCGCCAGCCCGCCGCACCCCGCCTGAAGCATGACTAAATCGATCCGCGGGCGATCCGGCGGGAACAGGCCGTCCTCAAGTTCGCGCAAAATCGTCGTATAGCCCGCCATGATCCAACCGGGCACTTCTTCATATCCGGGCCACGACATATCCGAGACGATCCGCCAACCGCGCATTTCTGCATCACGCGCGCAGATGGTAACGGCGTCGTCGTAGTTTCCTTGCACGATTCGAACGTCGGCGTCCTCGCAACGTATGGTTTCGACTCGCGCCAACGAAGCACTGGCCGGAACGTAAATCACCGCGCGTTGGCCGAGCATCCGCGCCGCATACGCGACAGCGCGGCCATGATTGCCCGCCGTCGCGGCGCAAAGCGTCGTCACGCAAGGCGGAGTTGCCCCCGCCGCGAATAACGACTCCAGCGGACGATCCTCCCCCAACGCCGCGAATTGCGCGCGAACAACGCGTGCCGCTGCGTAGCATGCACCCAACGCCTTGAACGCGTTCAGGCCGAAGCGCTTCGACTCATCCTTGACCCACACTTCGCCCAGGCCCAACGATTCGGCGATGTCGGGCCGCGCGACGAGCGGAGTGGGCCAATACCCCGGCATCGTGCGATGAAACGCGAAGGCGTCGTCGTGGCCCCACGGGGCAAGGCCGTCGATGGCACCCGTGTCGGCCACCGCCTTGAACGGATTTATTTCAAACGTTGTTCCCGACATCAAAGCGCGAGTGGATTCCAGCCGGTTCTTGACATGAACGAACAGCGGTGGGGATCATATAGGCGTGTTGCGACAGCGCGCTAGGAAGACCCAGGCGCGAGGGGACGATGACCGTGTACGCCATAGAGACGCGCGGCCTAACGAAAATCTACCGTAACTCCTGGGGCCGCAAAAAGGGCCCGTCGGTTGACGGGCTGGATCTGCGCGTCGCGCCGAACGAGATATTCGGTTTCCTTGGTAAGAACGGCGCAGGAAAGACGACGACCATCAAGTCCCTCTGCGGACTGATTCGCCCGACGTTCGGCAGTGCATCGATCTTCGGGGTTGACGTGCGTGATCGGCGATCACGACGACTCATCGGCTATCTGCCCGAGAGCCCGTATTTCTACGAATACCTCAATCCTCGTGAAACGCTCGACTTCTACGGCCGGCTCGAGGGACTGTCGTGCGCCGAACGCGCGCGCGAATGGGACACGCTATCGGAAATGCTCGACTTGCGAGACATCGCCGAGCAGCGGGTGCGCGGGTTCTCCAAAGGCATGCGCCAGCGGCTCGGGTTCGCGGTGGCGCTGGCCGGCGACCCGAAGCTCCTCGTCCTCGACGAGCCGATGAGCGGCCTCGATCCGTCAGGCAGGCGGACGATTCGCGAGCTGATACTTCGCATGCGAGACGCCGGCAAGACCGTCTTCTTCAGTTCGCACATACTGGGCGACGTGGAACAGATTTGCGATCGCGTCGCCATTATTCGCGATGGACGATTGACCGTCGAAGGGCGCGTGGATGTTCTGCTGACTAGCGAAATCAAACAGGTCGAAGTCATCGCCGACGGAATCGGCGATGCGTTGATGGAGACGCTTCAGCGGCGCGCCCTGTCGGCGCGGCGGTCCGAGGCGGGCCGGCATTTCGTGTTCGCGGATGCGGCATCGGCGAACGACGCGGTCCGTCAAATCTTGCAAGCCGACGGGCGGCTGATCGAATTCCTGCCGTTGAAGGAATCGCTCGAGGATTACTTCATGCGCGAGCTGGATCGGAGCACGTCGGCCACCCAGATTTCGAGGAGCGCCGCCTCATGAGAATTTTGGCCGTCGCCATGAACACGTACCGCGAAGCCGTTCGCGACAAGGTGCTCTACGTGTTGCTCTTCTTCGCGGCGGCGACGATTCTTGGCTCAAAGGCCCTCGGCTGGATCAGCGTCGGCCAGGACTCAAAAATAGTTATCGATATTTCGCTCGCGGCCATATCCGTATTCGGAGCGCTAATCGCCATCTTCGTCGGGACGAGCCTCGTCTTTAAGGAAATCGACAAGCGCACGATCTACACAATTCTGTGCCGGCCCATGCACCGCTTCGAGTTTGTGCTCGGCAAGTTCCTTGGGTTGGCCATGCTGATCGGGACCGTTACCATAATCATGACTGCGGTCGCGGCGGTCTACGCGAAGCTGTTCGGCGGCGACATCACGCTCACGTACTTTTGGGCCGTCCTGCTCATCTATTGGCAGTTGCTGCTGATTACCGCGTTGTCCGTTCTATTGTCGTCCCTCACTTCGCCGATTCTCGGCGCGATCATCGTCTTCTCGACCTATGTGCTCGGACACGCGACGGGCATCCTCGTCGATTTGCCCGCGCATTTCGAGGGGACCCTGCTCGAATCGATCATGAAGGCAATGTACTACGTATTGCCGAACCTCACGAATTTTGATATTCGATCCGAAGCGGCGAACGGTGTGGCCGTGACCACCGGCTACGTAGTGTGGGCGCTCGTCTATGGAACGTTGTATGCCTCCATGCTCCTGGCATTGGCGGCTATCACGTTCCAAGACAAAGACGTCTGATGCTCAAGAAACTGATCATGGTGGCCGTGCTGCTCGGCGCAGGGTCTGCATCTCTCGTCGCGTCGCAACGAAAAATCGACGCCATTCGGTCGGACGCCGGTGATGAACTCCTCTACCTCCCGAACGAAAAGCTCTTGACCCATTTTACCGCCGGGCTTAGCAGCGTTGTCGCCGACCTGCTCTGGCTAAAAACGATCGAGTACACCGTCGGCGAATTTCACAATGACGACAGAAACTTCGCGTGGCTCGAAAGCATGTGCCGGACCGTCACCCGGCTCGACCCGCGTTTCGAAGGCGCCTACCGGTACGGTGGAATGCTCATGGCGGCGATCGGCGCGGACGACAAGGCGCTCGATTTCTTGAACGAGGGATGTATCAACAATCCCTTTTCTGAACAAATTCCGTTCGAGATTGTGCAAGTCTATCTGCTGAATCGATGGAAGGACCCCGACACCTCGATGATGGCCACAAAATACCTGCGTATCGTGGCCGAACGCAGCGATCACCCGGAGTTCTACTTCAATTGGATTCAACGCATCCAGCAACATGAAGATTTCGGGACAATGGCCATCGACCTCTGGCAGGAAGTCTTGGAGACTTCCGACGATGAGTTCATCCGGGAAGTGGCGAAGGACAAACTCGAACAACAAAAGATTCTGCAAAACGTCCGCACGCTCGACCAGGCCATTAAACAATACGAGAAGGACTTCGGCAAGAATCCCGCAAGCTTCGACGAAATGACCGCCGCGGGATTTCTCGCCGATCTCCCGCAAGAAGCCGGTAACGGGACCTACTTCATCGACGCAAACGGCGCTGCTCAGAATACCGTGATAGTGGACGCCGAAACCGACCGATTGCTCAACGCCCTCA
The DNA here is from genome assembly GCA_964467615.1 of uncultured Nitrospirales bacterium. Lineage (GTDB taxonomy): Bacteria > Hydrogenedentota > Hydrogenedentia > Hydrogenedentales > CAYXRK01. The sequence continues at coordinate 49,147 of CAYXRK010000002.1, forward strand.
ATAGCGAGACGCAACGATACAAAAAGGCGAACGGGGCGTTTCCCCTCACGCTGGAGGAATGGGCGAAGTGGAACGGGCTGGACGAGGTCCCTGCGCACCCGTATTCCGACGGCGAATGGCTGTACGATCCGGCGACGGGGAAGGTCACGTCCTCACGCTAGTTTTCTCCCAGCGGCGGTGGATTGCCCGCGCACAGTTCGCTACGATAACTCGCTTGTATAGCTTTTCGTCCAACCGTGAGGCGCAGTTGCCGTGAAAAAACACACTGTCCGCGTTTACCCCTCCAAGAAAAATCTCGCGAAAGAGAACCAACTCGCGTGGAAGATCGCCGCGATGGCGACGGACAACGCGCCGATCGACGAGGCCTGCTGCGAGATGGTGATCAACCGTATCATCGACAACGCATCGGTGGCGCTCGCGGCGATCAATCGCGAGCCTGTGGCAAACGCCCGGAGCCAGGCGCTCGCCCACCCGCGCAAGAAGGGCGCGACACTTTTCGGCGTGCATGCGGACGAGCGTTTCGACGCCGAGTGGGCGGCGTGGGCCAACGGGACCGCGGTACGCGAGTTGGATTTCCACGACACCTTCCTGGCAGCGGACTACTCGCATCCTGGAGACAACATTCCGCCGATTCTAGCGGTGGCCCAGCAAGTGGGGAAATCGGGCGCGGATCTTATTCGCGGCGCGCTCGTGGGTTACGAGACGCAGGTGAATTTGGTCAAGGCGATTTGTCTCCACAAACACAAGATCGATCACATCGCGCATCTCTGCCCCGCGCAAGCCGCCGGAATTGGCGCGCTGCTTGGGCTCGACACGGACACCGTGTATCAGGCGGTACAGCAGGCGGTGCATGTTTCCTTTACGACGCGCCAATCGCGCAAGGGAGAGATTTCGTCGTGGAAGGCCAATGCCCCCGCCCACGCCGGAAAGCTGGCGGTGGAGGCGGCGGATCGGACTATGCGGGGCGAAAAGGCGCCCTCGCCCATTTACGAGGGCGAGGACAGCGTTATCGCGTGGATGCTGGATGGTCCCGAGGCGGAGTATACGGTGCCGCTACCCGGACCGGGCGAACCAAAGCGGGCGATCTTGGAGACGTATACGAAAGAGCACTCGGCGGAATATCAGGCCCAGGCGCTGATCGATCTCGGCTTTCGGATGAAGACGAAAATCACAGACTTCGCCGGCATCGACAAAATCATATTGCACACCTCGCATCACACGCACTACGTGATTGGCACCGGCGCAAACGATCCGCAAAAGATGGATCCGAAGGCAAGCCGCGAGACGCTCGATCATTCGATCATGTATATCTTCGCGGTCGCGTTGCAGGACGGGCGCTGGCACCACGTGGACAGTTACGCACCCGAACGCGCCGGACGGCCGGACACCGTGGAACTATGGCGCAAGATCGAGACACGCGAGGACCCCGAGTGGACCGCGCGGTATCACGATACCGACCCGGCGCGAAAAGCCTTCGGCGCGCGCGTCGAGATTACATTCAAGAACGGCCAGAAGCTTGTGGACGAGATGGCGGTCGCGAACGCACATTCGCTCGGCGCGAAGCCCTTCCAACGCGACGACTACATTCGAAAATTTCGCACGCTCACTTCCGACGTGATTTCCGAGGGCGAGTCCGAAAGATTTCTGGGTCTCGTGCAAAGTTTGCCTCATTTGAGCGCCGACGAGCTTGCGGGCTTGAACCCCGTCGCGCCCCCAGGAAACCTCAAGCGTTCGACGCGGGACACGCGGGGGATCTTTTAACGCGGCGTCCCGGGCATTGACGCAGTCACTACGGCGGAATAAGCTAGGAGCGAACATGACGCCCTGACACCGATGCGCTTTCCCCCGCCCCCGATTCTTCTAACGCGCCGACGCCAAACGCCGGCCGATCTGTTACGCCAGGGCCCCTCGTGGATGAAGCCGGCACTACGTATCGCGGCGTTGTGCGTCGTCGCGTGCCTCCCCAACTGTTCGCCCGCGCCCAAAGCCGCTCCCGCGGAACGGCCCGACGTTCACGGCATGACTGCGGTCCACAAGGCGGCCCGCGCCAACGACGCCGCCGAGCTCAAGCGACTCCTCTACGAGGAAAAGGCGGACCCAAACCTGCTGGACGGCGACGGGGTGGCGCCGTTGCACCGAGCGGCGCGCGACGGATTCATGGACATCGTACTGCTGCTGCTGGCTTACGGCGCGCGGCCGGATCTCAAGACCAATACCGGCTGGACACCCGTCCAACTCGCGGCGCGGCAAGGGCGGACCGATATCGTCCGCCTATTGATTGACAAGGGAGCGGACATTAAGGGCCACGCCCCGAACTCGATGACGCTGTCTCAGTTGGCGATCAAGCGTGGCAATACGGACGTGCTTAACCTGCTGCTTTTGAACGGCGCCGACGTAAACGAACGTCTTTCCGGCGGCGACACGTATATGCACACTGCGGTGCGAGGGAACGATTTCGAGTTGGTGAACACCTTATTGGCGCATCAGGCCGATCTGACACTCACGAACGACGAAGGCGAAACGCCGTACGCGCTTGCGTACAAACTGGGTCACGAGGCCATTGTGAACGCGCTTTGGAGGGCCGGCGGAAAATGAGGGCGCTTGAGGGAAAGACCGCGCTCGTGACCGGGGCCGCGAAACGGCTGGGCCGCGCGACCGCCCTAGTGCTCGCGGAACATGGCGCAAACGTCGTCGTCCACTACAACCGGTCGGTCGAAGAAGCCGATTCGACAGCCAACGGAATTCGCGAGCACGGCGTTTTGTCGTGGACCCTGCCTGCGGACCTCGGCCAACCCGCGGAAGCGGCGCGCTTAATGCAGCGGGCCGCCGAAGAGACCGGGGGCGTGGATATCCTGATCAACAGCGCATCAATTTTTCCGGCGGACCGGCTGATCGACGTATCGCTCGAAAGCTTCGAAAAGAACTTCAGACTGAATACGTTCTCCCCCCTGGAAATGTGCCGTGAATTCGCTAAACAGGGACGAGGCGGCGCCATCGTGAATTTCCTGGACACGCGAATCTTGGACTACGACCGCGAACACATGTCGTATCACTTGAGCAAACGGGCCCTATTTACCTTGACCCGCGCGATGGCCCAGGAATTTGCCCCATCCATCCGCGTAAATGCGGTCGCGCCCGGACTCGTGCTCCCGCCCGCCGGTAAGGACCAGTCCTATCTGGATGCCTTGGCGCACACAAACCCGCTTCAGTCGCATGGCTCGGCTGAAGACGTGGCCGCAGCGGTATTATTTCTGGTGACGAACCCCTTCGTCACCGGACAGGTCATCTACGTCGACGGTGGCCGACACATGCTGGGCGGGGTGTATCACTAAACCCGGGACCGACGAAAAGAGGCGCGCCCAGGCGTAAACCTGGACGCGCCGCCAAGTCCCAAGTCTGGTTGCTAAACCCTGCGTTGCCGCCGCCGGAGCAGGCACAATGCCGCGGCCGCAGCCAACGCCAGCGCAATATCGCCGGGATGCGAAGATCCACCCGCGACGCCAGAGGCCGCACAGCCTGTTGTCGTGCTCAACGCCGTGCCTGTGACGGTGATGTTCGCGCCGCCGCCGCCGGTCAGAGTCAATACACGGTTGAAATCTCCGGCGGCACCCGGCGCGAAACGAACCACGACTTCGTGCGCAGGACCGCCCGGAGCAATGCTATAGCTGCCGCCCGATACGATGCTGAACGGCGCCGAAACACCGGCGACGCCTTCGAGCAGCGCGTCACCTACGTTCGACACGCTAAGGGTCAATTCGCCGTCGCTGCCCACGGGGACCTCGCCGAAGGCAAGCCCGTTCGGCGTCGCTTGCAGTACCGCCCCCAACGGACGGTTGAACGGCGCCACTAACGACAAGGCGACCAAGTCAGCCTCCACCACACTGGCAGATACGCCCGCGTTGGCGACCTTGTCGGTGGTCCATTCCCCGGCTTCGCCGGCAATCTGCACACCGCTCGAATCGGTCGTAACATTGGACGGATGCGTAAACACTTGCTCAGTGCCGCCAGCCGACACGCCAACGCCGGAAATCATGTAATGGACGGGGTTGGCCTCGACTCGCGCGTCGTCTACTTCCGCAAACGTCGCGCCGCCGTCATTGCTTATCAACACGGTGACCTCGGCATACTGACCGTCGACGATCAGCCCGCTTGACGGCTGCTCGCCTAGCAGCGCAGCCTGATCGACGCCTAACAACGTATCGAGATCATCCGCCACCAACAAGATGAGGATCGCGTCTTCGCCGTCTTCGACGAGGGCCCGCGGCGCTTCCACCGTCACGACAACTCCTTCAATCGTCGGACTTTCGACCGACATCGTGACCGATCCCTCATCCGTTTGTTTCTTATTCCTATTAAACTTGGTCGCACCCACGGCCTTGCCCTTGCCGGTGCTCGTTTCCGTGACGGTCGTGGTCCAAGTATCGCCCGTGGTCGGTAGCGCCGCAAACGGATCGTCCGGAATACCGTTCAAGTCGGTATCCGTAGTGGCGGCCGCAACGGTGACCGTGAACGCGATCTGCGCTTGGAACGATAGCGCCGGAGCGCTCAGACTTTCCGCGGTGGCCACGACCACGTGGGTGCCTGCGCCCGCGATAGCGAGAAGATCACTAATGGTGACCGCGTAAGGAGGAGCATCGGCCATACCGACGCCTGCGCCGTCAAGCGTATACGAAACCAGAAGCGTGTCCTCCGGGCAATCGACTTCCGACAGGATGGTAAGCGTCTGCGCCGGGGCGTTCGCGTCGATGAAAATGGTCGCGCCGTCCGGCGGTCCCGTTATCGCCACAGAGCCAAGTACGCAACCGCTGGACTGCAATGTCACCGCCCCATCGGTACTAGTCGAAACGGAATTGCGGTTACCCGCGGCGTCCTCTGCCGCGTTGGCGCGAACGGCGACGCCAATCACACCCTCGGTTTCCGCCTGGACGACTGAGATTGTGTACGTGTCCCCGGAGCCGGAAATCGAAAGGACGACTCCTGTCACGGAGCCTCCGACGACGACGTCCGACGCGTCGAATCCTGTAACAGGTTCGCTAAACGAGACCCGGAAATTGATCGGCAGGGCGACCGCCGGATCCTGTTGGTCGGCCGCTTGATTTACTACTACGGAGGGCGCCTCGTTATCGACGACGACAACTGCGCTCGGTGCCGACGCGGGTGCGCCATTACCGGCGGTGTCCGTCGCCGTGCCTGCCAGCACGCTCACGCCCAGCGTGCCACTTCCGCTAATGTTCGTCAGCGTCACCGTGCGCTCGGTCAGGCCGCTGCCAGAGACAAGCACCGTAGCATCTGCAGAGCCCGTCTTGTCCACCACAACATCGCCGGTGCCTAGCGTGATCACGGTGGCGTCCGTGTATGTCACTGTGTACGTGACAGGAAGATTTGTTGTGGCTGGCAGCGACGGCCCGCTAATCGAAACCTGTGGCGCGCTGGCGTCCACGATGAACGTCGCGCTCGTGGCCCCAGGTGCTTGTTCGCCGACGAGATCGGTGGCCGTTCCCTCAGCGATCGTAATGCCCAGAGAACCTTGACCGCTAATATTGGAAACCGTCACGGTACGAGTGTTCTTGCCCGAACCACTCACCGCGATTTCGCCCGACGCCGTGCCGGTGGCGTTAAGCGTAATGTCGGCTGGCGACAGCGTAATCGTCTCCGCCCCGACGTAGCTGACGGTAAACGATACCGGCCCCGTCTGCGTGACCCCCGTCGATGGAGGAGACACCTGCATGCTCAACGGTGAGTTGTCGACGACAAAGGTCGCGCTCGCCGTCGCGGCAACCGCCGGGTTTCCAACAAGGTCGGTGGCCGTGTTCGCGGCTATCGCAACCGCAAGCGTCCCATCGCCGATAATGTTGCTAATCGTAACGATCCGCTGCATCGAGCCGGAACCGGACACGCCAATTTCGCCGAATGCGTCGCCCGTCGCTATCAACTGTATGTCGCTTGGCGAAAGTGTGATGCTGTTCGCCTCAATGTAGGAGACAACAAACTCGACAGGGCCGTTTTCGGTCCCCGATAGACTTGGCGGACCGATACCGAACGATGGCGGCGTGTTGTCAATCGTGTACTCGGCGCTCGACAGATTACTCACTTCCAATTGGTTTCCCACCACATCAAACACGTTGGTCCCGATCGTAATGCCCAGCGTCCCGTCGGCATCCTCGTCTAACGGCGTGATCGCTACCGTGTACGTATCGCCCGACCCGGTGAGAGAAATCGGATCAATCGCGTTGGAAAGTGTGCCTGTCACCGTAATGTCGGCCGTGGTAAACGAGTCGACTATCGCTTCGGTAAATTTCACACCGTACGAAACCGATTCCGCGTTCGTCCGCGCGGAATTGTTGGACGTAATACCGCTGACCAGCGGCGCCGCGTTGTCTACACGCAATATAGCCTCATGGTTCGTCGCTTCCGCCGACAGGTTCCCCAACGCGTCCCGCGCGGTGCCCGCGGCGATGAACAACGTAATCGGCCCATTGCCAGTTAGGTTGGTCAGCACAATGGTCCGTTCCTGCGGACCGGTCTCCTCGATTCGAAAATCAGCCGTGGGAACGTCCGGATTGTTGTCGAACGGCGGAAACGCTTGAACGCCCTTCGCATCACCGGAATCGGTCGTATCCGTGGTATTCGAAACCGGATCGATCGGGCGGCCCTGGAAATCGTCGATGGACTCAGCGACGATCCGAACCTCTTCCTCGCTGAGCGTAATCTCGTCGCTCCCAGGGTACTGGATGACAAAACGTACTTCCGTATCGAATTTTGCTATCGATGGATCGGGTGACGCGATGATTACTTCCGGAGCTTCTCGGTCGATGTCAAAGTGCTCTCCCTCCGTAAAGTCGCCGTTGTTTGCGCCGGGACCGCCGAGCGGGTTCCCGACAGAGTCCACGATTGAATCGTCGTCGACCACCGTCAGGAGGAGCGTCCCGTCGCCTGCGCCTGCGTCGACCGTCACATCGTAGACCGCGCCGCTTCCGCTGACCATAGTCACTACGGAGGAAGAAACCAATTTCCCATCGTCGGACTCGACGGCGAAGTCAGCAAAGGGCGGTCCGATATCCACGCCAGAAACCGATTCGGTGAAGGTCACGCGGAAGTGGACTTCCGTAGCGGCAGTAGGCGTCAGATCCAGAATGGCGATTGATTCCACCAACGGGTCTAGCGTGTCGACCTCGCGATCAAACACTTCAGACGCGCTGTTCTGATTTCCGGCCAAGTCGACAACCGAATTGGCGGCGACCTGTGCGGACACCGCACCCTGCCCGGCAGGATTCAGGAAGAAGGAAAAACTAGATGGTGTGAGCGGGATCAACGAACTCGCTGTCGCGTTCGTTGTGATGATATCGGCCAGCGTGAAGTCGGCGACGGCTTCATTGAATGTCACCGCCACAGGAATGGTAGACGCGCCGGTGAGCTGAGGTTCGGTCGACGAGAGAACCACCGTTGGACCAGTCACGTCGTAAGCACGGCTGAATTGCGGGGCCGCCAAGTTCCCGTTTCCGATCGTGTCCAAGGCCGCGTCGGCGGGAACATCGACCGTCACGGGCCCTTCGGCGGAAGGCGCCAAATCGAAAGTGTATTCCATCGCGCTGACAGGCGTGAAATTCGATGCCGTGCCGTTCGATATGAACATATCGGCCTGCGTAAATCCGGTAACGGCTTCGTTGAACGTGACGGTAATATCGAAAGTCGAATCGCTCGTCGGGTCAGCTACACTCGAAGAAATGACGACTTCGGGCGAAGCGCCCACAAAGGTGCGCAGGAACTGATCCGCGGCCCCATTCGCATTGCCCGCGGTATCGTTCGCGGCACCCGCGGGCAAATCGATCGTCATAACGGTGGGCTCGCTTAGCGGAACGAGTTCCAATGTGTAGACGTCGCCTGATTGCACCGCGAAATTCGCGATCGTCGCGCCACTAATCACAAGGTCGCTCTGATCGAAGCCCGTGACGTTTTCGCTGAACGTCACGGTCACATCGGTCGTCGGATTTCCCGTCGGTTCGGGCTGTGTGCTCGATATAAGGACATCCGGCGCCACGGAGTCGTAAACGCGTGTAAATACGGCCGAATCGACATTGCCATTGTTCGCGGCATCTAACGAACGGTTCGCGGCTATGACCGCGGAGACCGTTCCTTCGCCCTGAGGAACGAGATCGAACGTGTAAACGGCGCCCGATCCCGCAAAGTTAGAAACTGTGGCGTTCGAAGACGTAATGTCGATCGCCGTAAAGCCGGTCACGGATTCAGAATAGGTCACCGTAACAGGGACGCTGGCCGCGTTCGTGGGATCGGATACGCCGGAACTCAGCGTGACGTTCGGGGCGACGCTGTCAAAGGTCCTGCTCAACGCTGCCGCCGCAGTACTCGCGTTGCCTGCGTTGTCGAGCGCGGCCCCGCCCGCTACATCCGCGGAAACCACACCTTGGCCTGAAGGCACGAGGCTGAACGTATAGACCGCGCCGGACCCCTCAAACCCGGTCACAGCCGCGTTCGTCGGCGCGACGTCAGTCGACAGGAAGTCAGTCACGGGCTCGCTAAACGTCGCCGTGACCGTGATCGGGGAAATATTCGTCGGGCTGCCCAGCGCGGATGAGAGCACGAGTGAAGGCGCCTGACTGTCGTACGTGCGGCTAAACGTCGCGGCAGCCGTATTGGCGTTCGCCGCCGCATCGATCGCCACGCCGCCCGTAATGTCCGCCGTAATGTCTCCGTCGGAGGTTGGCGTCAAATCAAACGTGTACGTCGAACCGGCGCCCGCGAAGTTAGACACGGTCGCGTTACCTGCTGTGATCTCGCCCGCCGTGAAACCGGTCACGCTCTCGCTGAACGACACGGCCACCTCAATCGGGGCCGTATTCGTGATGGCCGGGGCCGAACTCGTCATCGTTACTTCGGGGCCGCCGCTATCGAATGTAACTTCGATGCGATTGGACAGCGTATTACCATTGCCCGCGGAGTCCTGGGCCGATGCGGCTGAAGCCTCGACCGTTACGACACCGTCGCCCGAAGGCGTTGCGTTAAACGTGTAAACCGTCGCGCTCTGGGGGACGAAGTTTCCGATTGCGGCATTTGTAACGGCGATTTCGCCCGCGGTCAATCCGGTGACGGCCTCGCTAAAGGTGGCGGTGACCGCGATGGGCTGAGTATTCGTCGGATCGGAAGAGCTGGTGCTCAATACCACGGTGGGGGGTGAAAGATCCACGGTACGGATAAGCGCCGCGCCCGCCGCCGCGTTCAAGTTGCCCGCGATGTCCTGCGCTACACTGCCCGCCACGTTGACCGTTATCGCTACGTTGTTGCCGGAAGGCGTTACGCCGAAGGAAAACTCCGAACTACTTTCGCTCGTAAACCCAGTCAATGTTCCGTTGGTTACGGACACATCACTCGACGTGAAACCCGTCACGGGTTCCGTAAACATCACGGTTACGGGAACGGGATTCGCGCTCGTCGGGTCCCCGGCCGGGGAAGTGATCGTCACGCCCGGATTGGTGCTATCGAAAGTACGGCTCAACGTTCCCGACTCGGAGTTGCCATTGGCCGCGCTGTCCTGCGCCGCGTTTGGTCCGACCTCGGCGGTAACTGGGCCCTGTCCAACCGGCGCCAGATTGACACTGTAACTTGCGCCTGACCCGCTGAATCCGCTCTTTGTCGCGTTCGTGACGATAATATCCCCAATTGCGAATCCGGTAACGGGTTCGCTGAACGTAATCGTCAACGGTATCGGATTCGTGTTAGCCGGCGAATTCGCCGATACCGCCGAAGTCAACGCTACTGTAGGCGCAGTGTCGTCGAACGTGCGCGAAAGCTGGGCCGCGGCCGTATTCGTGTTACCCGCCGCGTCTACCGCTCGCCCTCCAGCCACGTTCACAGTCACCTCGCCATCGGTCGCGGGCACTACGTGGAACGAATAGTTCGCGCCGGATCCCGCGAAATTGCTCAGCGATCCATTGCCAATTACGACATCGCTCGATACGAATTCGGTGACGATTTGGCTAAACGTTACGGTCACCGGAATGGGTGAGGTCTTGGTCGGATTGCCGGCCGTGGACGCGAGCACCGTCCCTGGGCGTGTACCGTCGAATGTGTTCGCCGCGGTGTTGGACGCAGTGTTTCCGTTTCCGGCGTCATCCGTCACTACGCCGCCCGCGAGAGAGACGCTTACGACACCGTCGGCCGCGGGCGTGATTTGCATGCTCCATTTGTCCGGCGTCAACTGAGTAAACCCGAAGACGCTTCCATTGCCGACCGTCACGTCACCTTGCGCGAACCCGCTGACGCTTTCGCTGTATTGAATATCGAACGTCAAGGGATTCTCGTTCGTTGGGTTTGAATCGATTGGGGTCACTGTGACCGACGGAGCACTTCCGTCAAAAACGCGGCTGAATTGGCTGCTCGCGGCGTTCCCGTTGGCCGCGCTGTCCGTCGCGGCGCCGGCGGAAATGACTGCCGTTGCCGCGCCGTCCGCGGTGGGCAACAAGTTATAGGAGTAGTTCGCGCCGCTGCCGCTGAATCCTCCCACGGTCGCGTTCGACGTTTGGATGTCGCCGCTCGTGAAACCCGTGACGGACTCGCTGAAGGTGACCGTCACCGCGATCGAGGTAGAGCTTGTCGGATCGCCTTCTGCTGAAGTCATCGTTACGGTCGGGGCCTGACTATCAAACGCCCGGCTCAACTGACTAGCGGCCGAATTACCGTTTGCGGCGCTGTCCAGCGCAACACCTCCCGCTACGTTGACCGTGACCGTACCAACCGCCACGGTGGGAGTGGCGCTGAAGGTATATACGGTCGAGCTCTGCGTTTGGAAGTTCGAAAAAGTCGCGTTACCCGCCGTGATGTCGCCGATCGCGAAACCTGTCACTGCTTCGTTGAACGTCGCCGTTACCGGGATCGGAGAATTCTTGGTCGGATTAGAAGCGGTCGTCGTCAACGTAATGGTCGGCAGCGTGTTGTCGAACGTCCGGCTGAATTGCGCCGCCGCCACGTTCCCGTTCGTCGCGGTGTCCACCACAACACCCGCCGCGATATTTGCGGTGACCGCTCCCGGGGCAGTCGGCGCGATGTTGAAAGTAAAGCTGCTCCCGGTACCGCCAGCCGGAGACAGTGCCGACGCCGTCCCGTTTCCAACCACGATATCGACCAACGCGAAGCCGGAAATGCTTTCGCTGAACGTGACCGTGACGGCGATCGGATTGCTGTTCGTCGGGTTTGCGGCCGCGGAAGACATCGAGACCGTCGGAGCGGTGGCGTCAAATGTCCGGCTGAGCGCCGTCGCGGCGTTGTTCGTGTTGCCCGCCGAATCCTGCGCAACCCCGCCGGAAATGTTCACGGTAACTAACCCGTCGGCCGACGGAATAACGTTGAACACATACTGCGTGCCGCTGTTCGGCGTAAAATTCGTGACGTTGCCATTAGTGACGCTAATGTCCCCCGCCACAAATCCAGTCACCGACTCGGTGAAATTGGCGGTCACGGAGATTGGCGAGGTCTTTGTCGGGTTGGACGAGGCCGAGGTCATCGAAACGCTCGGCTTCGTGCCGTCGAATACGCGCGAGAATTGCGCCGCTGCAGTGTTGTTGTTTCCGGCCGCGTCTTGTGCTACGCCGCCTGCCACATCAACGGTAACTGTTCCCGCAGCCAAGTTCGTCAATTGAATTGAGTAGCTCGCGCCCGAACCGCTCAAACTGCCGACCGTCGCGCCCGACGCAACAATCTCGCCCAGTGTAAGTCCGGTCACTGCTTCGCTAAAAGTCAACAATACGGTAAGCGGACTGGAATTCGTCGGATTGGACGCGACAGACGACAGCGTCGCGGCAGGGCCCGTGCCGTCGGATGTAATCGCGAATTGGCTGGCGGCCTGGTTTCCGTTCGCGGCCAAATCCTGCGCTACGCCGCCCGGGATGTCGACGGTCACTGTCCCGTCGACCGTAGGCGATACCGTAAACGTGTACGTCGACGCGTTGGTCACGGCGAAGGTGCCCACGGTCCCGTTCGAGGCCGTGATATCGCCTTGAGCGAATCCTGTCACCGCTTCACTGAACGTCGCCGTGAACGGTATCGGGGCCGTGCTCGTCGGGCTTGTTGCGCTCGATGTGATCGCGACCGTCGGCGCGGCGCTGTCGAACACAATGCTGAACTGTGACGCGGCGGTGTTGTTGTTCCCAGCAGTGTCCTGCGCGATGGATCCCGCGATGTTCGCCGTTACGGTCCCTTGGCCAGTCGGCGTTAAATTGAAACTGTACGATGCGCCCGATCCGCTGAATCCCCCAGCGGTGGCGTTGCCTGCCGCGATATCGCCGACGGCAAACCCTGTCACCGATTCGTTGAACGTAACCGTCACCGGTATCGGGGTGGTTTTCGTCGGTCCGGGAGATGCAGTTGATGCCATAGACACTGTCGGCGCGGCCGTATCGAACGTGCGGCTGAACTGTGGAGCGGGATCGTTCGGATTCGTCCCGGCGTCCTGCGCGATGCCACCGGCGATATTCGCCGTAACGGCGCCCTGGCCCGTCGGCGTCAAATTGAAGCTGTACGACGCGCCCGATCCGCTAAACCCGCCGACAGTCCCGTTACTCGGCGTGATGTCCCCGGACGTAAATCCTGTAACCGTCTCGCTGAACGTGACCGTGACTGGAATGGGCGTCGTATTGGTGACTACGGCCGTCGCGGACGTCATCACGACCGTCGGGTTCGTGCTATTGAAATCAATCGAGAACTGCGTCGCCGCCGTGTTGTTGTTGCCCGCGCCGTCCTGCGCCACGCTCGCCGCGATGCTCGCCGTAACGGTCCCGTTCGCGGTCGTCGGCACCAGACCAAACGAATACGAAGCGCCGGAGCCGGCGAACCCCGAAATCGTGGCGTTGGTTGCCGTCACATCAGCTTGCACGAACCCCGTAACGCTTTCTGTAAACGTGACCGTCACCGGAATCGGAGAAACGTTCGTCGGCCCCGGAGAAGCGGTCGACGCCATCGACACGCCAGGCTGCGTGGTGTCAAAGGTCCTGTTAATCACGTTGCCCGCGGTATTGTTGTTACCCGCCGAATCCTGCGCCGCGCTGCCGTTAACTGTTACCGTCACTGCGCCTTGTCCGCTCGGCACCACGTTGACGGAGTAGCTCGCTCCAGATCCCGCGAATCCGGATTTCGTAGCATTGGTTACAACAACATCTCCGATCACAAATCCCGTTACCGATTCGCTGAACGTTATCGTCAAGGGAATCGGCGATGCGTTTGTCGGGTTGGCCGCGCTCGTCGTTAGTGCGACCGTCGGTTGCGTCGAATCAAATGTCCGGCTGAATATCGTGGACGCGTTGTTCGTGTTACCGGATGCATCCGTCGCCGATCCCGCCGGGATACTCGCCGTGACGGCCCCCTGTCCTATCGGAGTCAAATCGAAGGTATACGTAGACGCGCTCCCGGCAAAATTGCCCTTCGTCGCGTTGGTGACTTCCACGGCGCTAAGCCCAAATCCGCTAACGCTCTCGCCAAATTCCACCGTAACCGGTATCGGTGTAGTGTTCGTCACCGTCGGCGCCGCTGAACTCAATACCGGAGTCGGCGCGCTGCCGTCGAACGTGATTGAAAATTGCGTAGCCGCAGTGTTCGTGTTGAGTGCCACGTCTTGCGCCAACCCCGCACCAACGTTGACCGTCACAAGCCCCTCGGCCGTGGGCGTTACGGTGACCGAATACGATGCGCCGGATCCCGCAAATCCCGTTTTTGTACCATTTGTAACTGTCACGTCGGAATTCGCAAATCCCGAGACCGACTCACTAAACGTGAACGTAATAGGAACCGGGCTTGTGCTCGTCGGGCTGGTAAGCGAGGAAGAAATCGCAACGCTCGGCTGCACATTGTCGAACGTTCGGCTAAATTGCACCGCCGCCGTATTCGTGTTCCCCGCGCCGTCCTGGGCGAGACCCGCCCCGATGCTCGCCGTGACCAGTCCCTGGCCCGACGGCGTCAGATTAAACGAATAGCTCGCGCCGCTTCCGGCAAACCCGCCCAACACGGCGTTCGTTACAACAACGTCGCCGCTCGTAAAACCCGTTACCGATTCGGTAAACGCCACGCTCACCGAAATCGGCGTCGCATTCGCCGGATCCGTTGCCGCAGACGACATACTGACGCCGGGTTGCACGCTATCGAACGTAACGCTGAATTGCGTCGACGCGCTGTTATTGTTGCTTGCTGTATCTAGCGCGGTCGCCCCCGCGACGTTCACCGTTACCACACCCTGGGCCGTCGGTGTCACCGTCAGTGAATACGACGCGCCCGATCCAGTGAATCCGCTCTTCGTTCCATTTGTTACCGCTACGTCTCCCACGACAAATTCTGTCACCGACTCGCTGAACGTCACCGATATCGGAATCGATCCGTTCATCGTCGGACTCGCTTGCGTCGACGAAATACTTGCCGTCGGCGCGACTGAATCGAAGATCCGCGCAAAAGCGGACGACACCGTGTTCGTGTTCCCCGCGCTGTCGGCCGCGCCATTCGCCACGACGGTCGCCGAAACGCTTCCCTGTCCCGTAGGCGTAAGACTGAATGTGTAACTCGCGCCGGATCCGGTCAATGCGCCGGCAGTCCCACCCGTCGTCGAGACGTCCACCAGCGCAAACCCGGTCACCGCCTCGCTGAACGTAACCGTTACCGGAACGGGCGATGCGTTCGCGGGATTACCGGCGGCGCTACTCAGGCTGACCGTCGGTTTGACGTTGTCGAACGTGATCGAAAACAACAACGACTGCGCGCTGCTGTTGCCCGTCAGATCCGTTGCCGCCGCGGCCGCCACCTGCGCGCTCACCGCACCCTGTCCGCTTGGAATCAAGCTAAAGGTGTATACGGCGTCCCCGTCCAGACCTGTAAAATTGTTCACTGCGGCGTTTACCGGATCGATGTCCGCAGCCGTAAACCCGTTCACGGGCTCGCTCAAGGTCGCCGTCATCGGAATGGGAGAGGTGCTCGTCGGACCGGGAGAAGCGGAAGAGGTCAACGTCAGGGTGGGCGACGAGTTGTCAAAGGTCCGGGAAAACTGCGCTGCTGCCGCATTGCCGTTGTTCCCGCCGTCCAACGCGGTCGAGCCGGCAACGTCCACCGTCACTAGTCCCGGAGCGGTCGGCGTAATGTTCACCGAATAACTCGCACCGGACCCCGCGAACCCGCTCTTCGAACCGTTGACGACCGCGATATCGGCGTTGACAAATCCGGTAACCGGCTCAGTAAAGTCGATGCTCACTGCGAATGGCGTAGCGCTCGTCGGATTCGGTTCGGCCGAACTCGTCGTGAGCCCCGGCGCGACGCTATCGAACGTTCGGCTGAACTGCGGCGCGGCCAGATTGTTATTACCCGCTCCATCGGTGGCCGTGTTCGCTGCAATATCCGCCGTGACTAGACCTTGGCCGGATGGCGTCAGCGTCACAGAGTAGTTCGCGCCGGAGCCGCTGAACCCGCTCTTCGTCGCATTCGAGACGACGATGTCGCCGTTCACGAATCCGCTCACCGATTCGTTAAATGCAATCGTTACTGCAATCGGAGAACTTGACGTAGTGCTCGCCGCCGCCGAAGACATCGTGACGGTCGGGGCCTGATCGTCGAATGTCACGTTCAGCGCGTTGGAAGCCGTATTTTGATTGCCCGCGCCGTCTTGTGATGTCGAAGCGCCCACCGACGCAGTGACGCTGCCCTGCGCCGACGGCGTCAGATTAAACGTATAGACCTTCGCGGTGACTGCCACAAGATTGCCCTTCGTCGCGTTGGTCACCGCAACGTCCGCCAACGCGAATCCCGTGACATCCTCGTTGAATGTTGCTGTCACCGGTATCGGAGAAATGCCCGTCGGGTTCGTCGCGGTCGTACTCAACACGACCGATGGCGCCGCGCTGTCGAACATGCGGCTGAACTGCGTGGCGGCCGTGTTTCCGTTGGACGCGCCGTCCTGTGCTACGCCGCCGGCAATGCTGGCCGTCACGGCCCCTTGGCCCGTTGGAGTCAGATTCACACTATAGTTCGCGCCCGAACCGCTGAACCCGCTCGAGGTCGCGCCGGTGACGGAAATATCTCCAACCACGAAACCGGTCACGGCTTCGGTGAACGCAATCGTCAACGCTATGGGGGACGTACTGGTCGGATCGCTCGAAACCGATGCCATCGAAACGCCCGGCTGCGTGGCGTCGTACGTCCTGTTCAGCACGTTCGACGCTTGGTTGTTGTTCGCGGATGCGTCTTGGGCCGCGCCGGCTGGCACGCTGACCGTCACGGTCCCTTCCGCTGTCGGCGTCACTTCGAACGTGTACACCAAGTCGCCGCCGGTACCGATGAAGCCTGACACCGATGCGTTCGTGAACGTCACGTCCCCCGCCGTAAATCCGAACACCGCCTTGCTAAACGTTGCCGTAACCGGTATCGGAGAATTATTTGTGTTCGCGCCAGTACCCGACGACAACGTCACGGTCGGTACGGCATCATCGAAATTGATAGAGAACTGCGTAGCGGCGGTGTTCTGATTTCCCGCGCCGTCCTGCGCGCCGTTCGCCGGGACGTCGACGGTGACAGCGCCAGGCGCTGTGGGTGTCACATTCATCGAATAGCTAGCGCCGCTGCCGGTCAGCGCCCCCTTCGCGCCGTTCCCAACCGAAATGTCGGTCGCGGTGAAACCAGTCACGCTTTCACTGAACGTAAAGGAAACAGGTATCGGTGAGGTGCTGGTCGGATTGGCCGCGCTCGACGTAATCGTGACGCCCGGCTGAGAATTGTCGAAGCTGATCGAGAACGGCGCCGCCGCCGTATTCTGATTACCCGCTGGATCCGTCAACTTGGCGGCCGCGATGTTGGCCGTCACGGTCCCTTCGCCCGTAGGAGTGAGAATGAGAGAAAACGCCGCGTCACTGCCCGAAAACGTCCCCTTCGTGGCGCCGGCGACGACGACGTCGCCCGTGGCAAACCCCGTTGCGTTCTCCGCGAAATTGATGTTGAGCGTGATGGGTGTCGTGCTTGTCGGACTAGAAGAGACGGAACTCATCACCGGTATCGGCGCGACCGTGTCGAATGTCCGTGTCAATGTGCTGGAAGCGTTGTTACCGTTCGCCGCGCTGTCCTGCGCCGAATTCGCCGTTACGCTGGCGGTCACGGGCCCCTGGCCCGACGGGGTCAAACTAACGGAATAGCTCGTACCGGAGCCCGAGAACCCGGAAGCCGTCGCGTTGCCAAGTGTAATGTCACCAACGGCGAATCCAGTCACGCTTTCGCTAAACGTAAACGTCACCGGAATGGGCGATACATTCGTGTTCGTTGGCGCGGTTGAAGCCAGCGCAGCCGTGGGTTTGACGCCGTCGAATGTCCGGCCGAATTGCGTCGCCGCGGAATTTGCGTTGCCGGCAAGGTCCGTGGCGACGCCACCCGCGATGCTCGCGGTCACTAGACCATTGACCGGGCTGCTCAGATTGAACGTATACGTGGATGCGCTGACTGTCGTGAAGTTCGCGACCGTCGCGCTGGTCGCGATAACGTCAGTAGACGTAAAGCCCGTCATGTTCTCGCTAAACGTGACCGTCACCGGAATCGGCGAACTGCCGGTAGGATCGGACGCGTTCGACCCCATCGTGGCCGTCGGGGCCGTCGAGTCGAACGTACGCGAGAAAACACTCGACGCGACGCTCTGATTGTTCCCCGCGTCCGTGGCCGCCGATGCAGCTATTTGCGCGGTAACTTGACCTTCGGACGTAGGAGTGAGGCTGAAAGTGTACGTCGCACCGTCGACACTCACGAAGTTACTCTTCGTCGCGTTAGCGCTGATACTGACGTCGGTCAGGTCGAAGCCCACGACGGGAACACTAAAGGTCACGGTCACCGGGATAGGAGTGACGTTTGTCGGGCCGCCCGCTACACCCGCGATCGATGCGAGTGTCGGCGTCGGAAGTGCGGTGTTACCAGTGAACGGCGTTGTATTCGACGCGGGATTGACGTGGTTTCCCGCCAAATCGGTCGGCGATGCGGTCGATACGAAAGCGGAATACGTCGCGCCGGCCGTCATTACATTCGTCGTAACGTCTACTTGCGTCGAGTTCACGCGCGCGACGCTTATCGCGTTGATCGAGACGCCGCCCCCGCTGACGCTAAATGTGTAGAACGTCGGGTTTATCAGATCTGCGTTGTCCGCCATCGGCTCGCTGAACGTGATGCGAATCGTCGTCGGATTGAGTGCCGTCGCGCTCGCGACCGTCGGCGGCGCGGTGTCCCCCGTCCCGCCGCCAATGCGGCCCCACCACGTGCCCCAGTTCCCCCCACCCGTCTTCGCGTATTCCTGGAGCGTCCACATCGTCAGACCATCCGACGGATCGGTGACGGTCATCGTATAGTCGCCCCAGCGCCTTGTAGCTTGCGTCCACGCGCCTTCGCCCGCCTTGATCACCGCGGGGGCCTCCATCGTGTTTACCGGAGTGGTCGGCCCGCGGTATGCGAACATCGCGCTGATGAACGTGCTCGCCGACGATCCCGAGAAGCCCAACATCACTTCGTTGTTCGCGTTGACCGTGATGGACGGGAAATAGTAGTAGAACGTGTTCGTCGTGTCCTGAACCAGTCCAGTCTGCGTCGTCACCAACGTCGTGGAATTGATTTGCCACCAACGGATCGCGGTGCGGGCAGGTGTCGTCGTAGTCCCGGAAGGCATTCCCACGCACGCCGCAGTCCACAAGCTTCCATTGCGCAATACGACATTTCCTAACCTGTCGTCGTTCGTCAGCACCTTGTTCGCCGTGCCCGATTGCGGGGCGGCCGGATTGAGCGTGTTCCACGGCAACGAACTCGGTTTTGGCGACAGCGGCGTCAATACCGGCGCAAAGGGGGATCCCGTTATCGAGAACACCTGGAGAAGGCCCACCCCCCCGAAATCGCCGAAAAAGCGCTGAACGATGAATTGGGTATTCGTATTGTCGTACGTGATCGCCGGGGCCATGCCTGCTACGTTCGTTTGCGAAAACTGGTTTGTCGTTAT
The DNA here is from genome assembly GCA_964467615.1 of uncultured Nitrospirales bacterium. Lineage (GTDB taxonomy): Bacteria > Hydrogenedentota > Hydrogenedentia > Hydrogenedentales > CAYXRK01. Next base: position 68,138 of record CAYXRK010000002.1, read on the forward strand.
CGCCCCGCCGTCTAACGCCGTCGACTTGTCGAACACGAACACTTCGTTACCCGTGAACGCGTTGTTCGAAATCGAAAACATGTTCGAACTCGCGGTGATCTTATCGTTCGAAAATCCCAAGTACGGATAGTCCGCCCATTCGTTGATGGTCCCGTCCTGGTCGGCGATGAAGTGCCACTTATGCCACGGGCCGAGCGGATTGTTCGTCGCGCTTACCGCCAATACGATGCCCGACTTCGTTGATATCCTCTGCACGCAAGCCGCTATGTAGAACCGATCGACCGTGTGATCGTAAACGCAACGCGGATCGAAAACGTCGGTGATTCCTGGCAACCCGTTGAAGAACGAGACCAACGAGAACTTGGACAACTGCGTCCCTACTTTGTCCTGAATCGTGATGTCGTCGTTAAGAGTCGTCAGTAGATGGTTCGGGCCAACCGTTGCCGATATGTCCGCCACGATCGCCACGCGCTTGAAGGGCCCCGCGAAATTCGTGCTAAGCGTCGCCGCCTTCGAAATGTTGGAAAGCGTTTCGCCACCCGTCTCCTCTTGCGCTTCAGGCAATTCCACTTGCGGACTCGCCGGAACCTCGGTAGGCGCCGCCTCGTTCGCTACATCGAAGGGCTTGCCGGTATCCAGCGTTGTACGCGGTATCACTCGAGTAAATCGGCCCATCTCGGGGGGCGTGGAAGGGACGGGCATCGGAGGCTGTGGCTCAAAATCGGGTTCGGCCAGTCCCTGCCGCTCCCGTTCCCTGTCGAGCGCTTCCGCCTCAGCCACGGTCCCATACGAATAGCTCGCCGCCTCGATACGCGTGCCGTAAATGGCTGCCTCAGCACGAGCAGGTTCAGGTTCGTCGGACGGATTCGCCGCGGCCCACGTGGTATCCGCGGGATCGCCCGGCAACGGCCCTTCAACGGCGCGTTCGGGCTCGGCGTCAATCGTGGAATCGGCCAACGGCGACACCGCATTCCTGGTTGTCCCGTCGATGGGAGCGGGGGTCTCGTGCGTAATTAGTTCAGATGGCAGGGCAGGATTTGCCGATTCGAGCGTCGCGATTTCAGAGTCCGGGGTCTGCGGCGAAACGCTCGACGACGTCGGCTCCAACGGTTTATCGGTATTGACGATCCACCACGCACCCACCGCGAGCGTTAGTATTCCAAAAACGGTTAAAAGGCGGTGGAAATGTGTTCTTCTGTGAGTAATCTTTGCCACTTTTGCCCGTCCTCGGCTAAACCCATTCGTCATCCCTGAAGGCCAATGCGTACATTTTTCCAGTGTGCGCGCTGCGACGCTTAACCCCGCCGCAGAACTCGTTCCGGACTTACACTTTCCTTAGCAGTTTGCTGTCGAAAGCCCGGTTCGAACCAAGTGAATCCCTGTTTTTCTCCCTGAACCCCAAAGAAAAGCGCAATAAACATGCCACTTTACGCGTGTGCTCAATGAGTGGACACGTGCCTGCCGCTCGATAGGACACATCACGGATGCTTCAAACCGGCCCAAGCTCGGCCTGAAATTCAGCCCCAAATCCAGGCTCTTGAAGTCTATCACATACTGCGGCGTTTGACTACGGCAAGACCCGTCGCCAGAATCGGAATGGCTGCGCCCAGAAGCCACCACCACGATACCGGTCCATCCAACGGTCCGGCGAGGGGATCTGGATCTGGCGGTTCTGGGGGATCTGGGGGCTCGGGCGGCCCGGTCGCGGACTCGATTCGGCCCCACCACGTCGCCCATCGGTCGCCCGCGTCCGCGTACTCCTGAATCGTCCAAAAACTCTCGTCATCGATAGGATCGACCATCGTAGCGCTGTAGTCGCCCCACCGTGGGCCCGAAAAGGGACCTTCGCCGACCTTGAGCAACGTTGCTTCGGATATTTCGGAAACCGGTGAAGTCCCTTCGCGAAAGGCGTAATACGCTCCCACGAAGGTAGAAAAAGAAGACCCCGAGAACCCCACGAGTACGTCGTCGGAGGCGTTCACCGACAAAGTCGGGAAGTAATAAAAGAAATCGCCAGACGGGTCTTCGATCACTCCCGACTGGTTCGTCTCACCCAATTCGGGGTCGACCTCCCACCATTTCGCGCCTGTCCGCGTCGGGAAGGAGGTCGGCGCACCTGCCGGAAGGAATACTGTCAGTGCCGTCCATATGCTCCCATTCCGGTAGACGGCGTTCATGACCCTGTCGTCGTTCGTCGCAATCAGTGTTCCGGTCCCGCCTTGAGGTGCTGCTACCAAATTCAAGTTCCACGGAGCGCTCTCCGCCGTCGAGGAATTCTGTTCAAGGACCGCCGACAACGCACCGGCGGTCACGCGATAGATTTGAAGCGTCCCTTCGTTGGCGAAGTTCCCGATTCCGACAGCCACAAGATACTGTGTCCCGATCCCCGCGTCATAAGTCGTGCACGGCGCGAGATTCGATATCGTCGAAGTGTCTATCCGGCTTGATGTGATCGGATCTCCGTCCAACACGGTTGCTTTGTCCACTACAAAAACCGCAACTCTCGTGAAACTATCGCTCGCGATCGTAAAGAGATTGGTGGAGAACGTTATCTTGTCGTCCGAAATACCCACGTACGTATAGTCGGCCCAATTCACGCTCGCCGGATCTGCCTTAAATTTCCAAAGGTACCATCCCCCCGCCGGATCGCTCGTCTTGCTTACGGCGAGCAACACGGCCGAACCCGCTGACCGCCGATTGGACAAGGCAACTGCGATGAATCGGCCGGAGAACGGGTCATAGATCGTCTTTGGATCAAACGGACTCGAGACGACGAGGGGAGCCCAAAATGCAGAGAGCGAATTCGTAGATATCTCTGTTCCGTCGCGCAACTGAAAACGAACTCGGTCGTTTAGCATTGTCAATAAGTGGTCGGGACCAGCCGCGCCGTTCGTATCCGGAGGCGAGATCGACCCCTGGGGCAACGCTTGAAAACCGACGTCTACCGGCGGAGCAGTGATGGCCGCTTTTTCGTAGTCGAGATGCGCGGCCTCAGACCTAGCGATCGCGGCAGTGGAATCAACGCGAGTACCGTTGGGGAGCCAGTGCGGAGTTGCGAGCGGAGGCTCCGAATTGATTCCGATATCAAACTTCTCGCCGTCGCTCGGCAAACTCTTCGCCGAAGGTACGTCCGAAAACGCGAGCGGCGTCACCGGCGTCGCCGTGCTTACGTTCGTCCATTGCGCCTGCACGAACGGCGACCACCACAATACGAGCGCCGCCAAATGCAAGCCGTTCAACCGCACAAAACCAAGTCGCAAATGTCTTCCCCAAGGAAACGGCAGCCATAGTCTACACGAACACGTCAAACTGGCTCGCCCAAAAAACGCGAAGGAAGGTCGATAAGACGACCTTCCTTCGAGCTACCGCAAAAACCTGTGCGGATTTCGCTATTACTTCGAGTCAGCAGCCTTAACAAGCCCCAGTTCGATCAGCTTGGTCACCGTATCGTCCGCCGCGGACATCGGCTTCGCATTCTCGATCGCCTGGATTACGCCTTCCTTGTCGATATAGAACGTCACCCGCTTCGAGTACCCTTGCGGCATCAACACGCCGTACGCCTTCGACGTTTCCTTCGTGGGATCCGCCAAGATCGGAAACGCCGCGCCGTACTCCTTCGCGAATCGCGTATTGTCTTCCACCGTGTCCACGCTAATCATGAAATGCGCGGCCCCCGTTGCGTCCACCTTCTCGTTCTTCGCGGCAAGATCTTTGCACTGCGCCGTACATCCGGGTGTAAACGCCTTCGGGAAAAACGCAAGTACCACTGCCTGCTTCGCCTTAAGGTCCGCCAACTTGTAACTCTTGCCGTCCGACGCCTTCAAGTCCCATTCCGGGGCCTTGTCCCCAACCTTCAACTCCACGGCCTTCTCATCCTGCGCTAACGCAGGCGCCGACACCAACATCACCGCCGCCAACACGGCACAAGCCCATCCAACCTGTTTCATCTCGACTCTCCTTCTCGTTCGCGAATATCGCGTCGTTTTGTAACACCCTGATTTATCGGGGAAGTTCCTCAGCAACGTTATGGAACATTCTCGATGGTTACTCGTATTTCCATGGTCGATCAGCCGATCCAACCGCACCGAATCGCGATTTTCGGGTTTGAACCGCGCGCTTGGTGTTTCCAATTGCCAGGTTCCGTATCCACAATCGGGTCGTCCAGACATTCGTTTGGCACGATTTAGTCCAAGCGGTAGTCTGATCCAAACGCCCTTTCGCATCCGAGACTGCGCGTTAAGCGCCTGAGTGCGATGGATCCATTCCGGGAATTCGCGCGAACTTCGCGCCCGCATGCGACGCAGTTCGATCGTGGTAGAGTTCTGGGGACGCATGTTTCATCATAGAATGTTTTTCTCGAAGTAGCACCTGAACGGCCACGATCGGCCGAGCAACCCGATTGTCGGGGCCGAGTTAGCGCCGCCGTTGAAACGAGTTCGTGATTCAGCACTATAGACCCAGACCTTTGGCGGCGCCACGAAGGACGAGTATTTGAAGGAGACGATCGGGGAAGACGCTGGGGCGCGGTTCGCGCCGGCCGCAATGCAATCCATGCGTAGTGCGATCGCCGAGACGGGCGGGCGCGAGGTGTTTTTCGCGGGCGCGCTGAATGGCAAGGGCGTCGTTGAGCGGGTGCGGGTTTGCGCGCGCGGGACCGGCGGCGCAGTGCCCGCGGTGTTCGAGGATCTCGATCCGCGCGACGTGGTCATCCACAACCATCCCGGCGGCAATCTCGCGCCGTCCGGCGCGGACCTCGAACTGGCCATCGTATATTCGCACAACGGGCACGGGGTCTACATCGTCGACAACGACGTGTCGCGGGTGTACGTCGTTGTCGAACCGCTTCGCGACAAGGACGTCACGCGGTTGTCGTCCGCTGAACTTGCAAAGTTCTTCCGCCCGAACGGGCCGGTCGCGCGGGCCATGCCGGACTTTGAGGTGCGCCCGCAGCAGGCGGAGATGTTGGACGCCGTCGCGGAGGCGTTCAACAGCAACGGGATATTGGTTATTGAAGCGCCGACGGGCGTCGGCAAGACGATGGCGTACCTGATGCCCGCGGTGCTGTGGGCGGTGCGCAACCGCGAGCGGGTGGTGGTGTCGACAAAGACGATCAATTTGCAAGAGCAGATCGTCTTCAAGGACATCCCGCTGCTCCAGAAATGCATGGACGTGAAGTTCTCCGCGGTGCTCGTGAAGGGCCGGCAAAACTACGTGTGCCCGAGGCGTCTCGAACGGGCGCTCTCCGAGGCGACGCTGTTCTCGGACGACGACGAAGCGGCGACGCTCAAAGCGATTGCGGAATGGGCGAAGAAAACGGAGGACGGCAGCACGGCCGACTTGCCGTTTGTGCCGCCTCGCGAGATATGGGAGAAGGTGTGTTCCGAGGCGGACACGTGTACTGCGGGGCAATGCCAACAAGCGGGGAACTGTTTTGTGACGAAGGCCCGCCGTGAAATTGCGAAGGCGGACATCGTGGTGGTGAATCACCACATGTTGTTCTCGGACCTATCCATCAAGCGGGAGGCCGGCAACTTTTCGTCGCTTGCCGTGCTTCCGGCGTTTGAGCGGTTGATCCTCGATGAGGCCCATCACGTTGAAGACTCGGCGACGGAATATTTCGGCGTCGAAGCGACGCGGAACGGCGCGATGTCGTTGTTGGGGCGATTCTTGCGTACCGAACGGGGCCGCGAGCGCGGGCTGGTCCCGTTCATCAAATTGAAGCTGGTGCAGGAGGCGGTGTCGCTGTCGCACTCGGAGATCGACGCGATGCTCAAGCTCATCGCGGAGGAATTGTTGCCCGCGTGGGGCGCGGCCCGGCAAGCGCTCGAAACGGCCTTCATGGCGTTGCGCAGCCTCGGGTCGGAGAAGTGCAAGCAGATCGGGCGCGACATCAAATGGCGGCTTACGCAGAAAGCACTGGACGACCCTGAATTGCGCGAGGTGCACGCCGTGTACGTCATGCCCGCGGCGGAGGAAGTCACGCGGCTGGCGAAGCACTGCACGGCGTTGCACGCGGCCATCAAAGACATCCGGCCCGACGCGCACCAAAGCGCGCCGCCGCTCGCTATCGAGGCGGTGCAACTCCAAGCGTACGGGGACCGCTTGCTGCGTCTGGCATCGGCGCTCGCGGAAGGGACGAGCCCGGAACTCGAGGCGAATACTGTCCGCTGGATCGAGATTGACGGAGCAAACGAACGAATTGTACGGGTGGTGCGCTGTCCGCTGGACGTGGGCAAACCGTTGTCCGACTGGATTTATCCGAACCTGAAGACCGTCGTGATGACGTCGGCGACGCTCACGGTCGAGAAGCAATTCGATTTCTTGCGTCAGCGCATCGGGCTGGATCGCGTGACGGACCGGGAAATGGACAGTCGCCGGCTGGACTCACCGTTCGACTTCGAGACGCAGGCCGTGCTGTGCATACCGGGCGATCTTTCCGCGCCCGATTCGGCGTCGTTCCACGACGACACAGCCGATTGCGTGCGCAGGGCCGTCGAGATTACCGGCGGCCACGCGTTCATCTTGTTCACTTCGTTCTACGCGTTGAACGTGGTGCACAAGGCGCTCGCGGACGAGTTTGCAAAAAAGCGCATCACGGTGCTGAAACAGGGTGATGCGAACCGGACGCATCTGCTTGACCGTTTTCGCCGAGACCGTTCGAGCGTGTTGTTCGCGACGGACAGCTTTTGGGAAGGCGTCGATGTCGCGGGTGAGGCGCTTCAATGCGTCATCGTGCCGAAGTTGCCGTTCCGCGTGCCGACGGAGCCGGTGCTCGAGGCGCGAGCTGAGGCAATCGAAGCTTCGGGGGGAAATCCGTTTCTGGAGTACACGGTGCCGCTCGCCGTCATCAAATTCAGGCAGGGATTCGGGCGGCTCATACGGCGCAAGACGGACAAGGGTAGTGTCATCGTGCTCGATTCGCGTATTCTCACGAAGTCCTACGGACGCAGGTTCTTGAACTCGTTGCCACCGTTGCGAGTCATCTCGGGACCACGCGCGAGCGTGTTTGACCAACTAAGAAAGTTTCACGAACCAACAACAACATGACTACTGATATCACAATCGACATTTCGGGTGCGTGCGCCGCGGCAGCGGGGGAGAAGCATGGTGCGTCTCCCGAGGAGTTGCGCGAACTCGCGACGCGGGTGCGCCGGGAACACAAGGTGTTGCGTGAGGATCGGCGCACGGCCCGATACGGTTTTTACGACCTGTATAAGGACGCTCAAACATTCGACGTCGTCGAGAAGACAGCGGCGAAATTTCTCGCGCGCGGATACGAGAACCTGGTCGTGCTCGGCATTGGCGGATCGGCCCTTGGCATTACCGCGTTAACGACGGCCATCAAAGGCCCGTACTACAACCTGATGGACTCCGCGGCGCGCAAAGGAATGCCCCGATTGTTCGTCATGGACAACGTGGATCCAGACACATTCGACGCGATGTTGGCGCTTTGTCCGCCCGAGAATACGCTCTTTAACGTCATTTCAAAGTCGGGCGAGACTGCAGAGACCGTGGCCCAACTGCTGGTTATCGTGAAACGAATCGAAGAAACTCTGGGTGCAGGTGCGATGAAGCACCATGTGGTGGTGACGGCGGGAGCGACAACCGACAACGATCGCGCGAATGCCTTGCGCTTTGCGCAAAGGGAATATCGACTCACCGCGTTCGACATACCGAAAAACGTCGGCGGCCGGTTCTCGGTCTTCACGCCCGTGGGTATGTTCCCAGCGGCGATGTTGGGGATGGACTTGAAGGCGTTCCGAGACGGTTGCGCGGCGATGGATCGGAGAGTCTCGAAGGCTGATATGGACATCAACCCCGCATATTTACGCGCTGCGTTGCATTACTCGGCTGCAACCAAAAAAGGAAAGTCGATCTCGGTGATGATGCCGTACTCGGACCGGCTCCGAGACGTGGCCGATTGGTATCGACAGCTTTGGGCGGAGAGTCTCGGCAAAAACCGCGACCTGGAAGGCCGCAAAGTCGAAGTGGGTCAGACGCCCGTCAAATCGTTGGGTGTAACCGACCAGCACTCGCAGCTCCAACTCTATTTGGACGGCCCGAACGACAAACTCCTGACCATTCTCGAAGTCGATCACTACGAATCTCGAGTCGCAATTCCCAATGTGTTCCGGCGAGTAAAGGGCATCGAGCACCTTCGGAAACGAAGTCTAAATGCGCTATTTGCGGCGGAATGCACGGCGACGCGCGTAACACTGGTGGAAGCGAAACGTCCAACAATTCGCGTGACGTTGCCGCGAGTGAACGAGCACAGCGTCGCGCAATTACTCTACATGCTCGAAGTGGAGACTGCGATGGCCGGGCGGCTCTTCGGGGTCAACGCCTTCGACCAACCCGCGGTGGAGGCGATCAAGGTCCGGACGCGGCGCGAATTGAAGAAGACGCGTGGATAACGAAGCGCCCCGTTTCCCGGATTATGGGGACAGCGGAGACTTCGCGGGGGCGCGGCGGGCGCGCCATGCGTTTCGGTGGCTGGTCGCGGCCTGCGTGCTCGCGACGGGCCTACTGTATTTCGTTGAGCGTGCGCTAAAACACGCGCCCGCCGAACGATCGATGATCATGGCGTTAACATTGCCTCGTGAGTCCGCCCGCGTGTTCCTCATCAAGGCGATCGAACAGGACGCGAAAGCGAACGAACGGCCAGACCCGAGGTTTTCTCAGGCCTTGGCCGTGCGACAGGAAGACGACGTAATCCTGGACGACATGCGCCGGGCTTACGAGATGGACACGGCGAATGTGCTGTTCGCTTTGCAATACGGCTGCCGTCTGTTTGCGGCAAGGCACTTCGAGAAGGCGGCCGCAATTTTCAACCTAGCCCAAGCAAGTCCGTCGGAAAGCGCACTGCCAGCCTACCTCGAGGCGGCCGCGATCGCGGCCCGGAAGGAGGACCCTGATGCGCTTGAGCAAGCGATGATCATAGTGGCCCGTGCCAACAGCGGCGGCCTGCGACTCGTGTTCCCGAGGCCTGTGTGGACCACATCTCCCGCGTTGCCGCAGCGGGGAGAATGGTATGCGCGCCTGACAAGGGAGGTAGTCGCGGATACGGCCGCGCCACTCTATGTGTTCGCCGAGAACGTTCTGCGACAGGCCAAATCGGCCCGCGAGCAAGGGCGCGTTCAACTCGCGCGATCGTGGCTGGAACAGCTTGAGCGAATGGGCCAACGTCTCGCGACGGACAGCGAGCCTCGGGGAGCAATCCCCGCCTTGGCGGGATTCCAGTTTCAAAAGGTCGCTCTCGAAGAACGAGAAGCCATGCTCGGGCCGCTCGCAAGTACGGAGAGTGCGGCGTCCATCGCAGAGGCCCGGACTAAGGTCGGCCAGGCGTCGCAAGAAATTGCGGATTTTCTTGACGGTCTGGACGAGCGGATCCGAGCAGAACGGCGCGAATTCGTTCTTCCGTTTCTCCTATTCGCGGAGACTGTCCCGTTCGCGGGGACCGCGTACCTTCTGGCATATCTGGTTCGGCGGCTGATTGGGCGAAGGAAATTGGCAAAATCCATTCCTCATTCACGCGCGATATTCGGCGTAGCGGCGATCCCAATAGGTCTGTTCGCGGTCGCCCATGCGTTTACCCTGGTTCAACGGGCCCCCGGTGCGCAAGGGGAGTACGCCGGTGCTCTCATCGCGGTATGGTGGACCGTGCTGGGAGTTGGTCTTTCTTGCGGCATGATCTACCCGTTGGCCGCGCTACGCAGCCCGGCCGATGTGGGCCGAGAGACCGGCCGGCTGGAGGAGATGGCAAATACGTTAACGGCCGCACGCCGCGCGTATCGAGACGCTTATACCGCTCTAACCCTACGGTACTACGGCATACTGTTCGGACTTCTATTGTGTGGGTTGTGCGCCTGGGTCGTTACCTATCGAATGGGCATTGGCCTATATCCGTGGCAATTCAAGATTCTCGCCCCGGGATACATGGATGAAGAGTCCGAAATTGTATCTCAGGCGCTGACACTTCTGCTGTAGGATCGTTTTGTGCCTCGGATTGTCACGATTGGAAACTAAAGACGTCTCGAATCTCATCCGCCGCTGCATCGAGGGCGACGATGCCGCCCGCGCCGAGCTTCACGCCGAATACAGCGGCCTCATACGGCGCGCGGTCATCCGAAAACTTGTTCGTTTGGGGGCCGGCAACTGCGTCGGAAATGACGCCAACGATATCGTGCAGGAGGTATTCCTGCGCTTGCTGGCCGACGGCTGCCGACCTCTGCGTCAACTACGCGATCCACAATGCATCGACGCCTGGCTAATGACCGTGGCCCAGAACCACACGGTGTCGTATCTGCGGAAGAACAGCGTTTTCAATCCTGTTGTTCAATGTTCCCGAGACCCATCGCGCGAGAGTTATGATTACACCCCTGCGGACAATTTAGCCGCCAACGAAACGCGTCAGATCGCCGCAGACGCGTTTTCGAAACTGACCGACGCGGAAAAACTTGCGCTTCGCCTATACTACGAACAGTCGGCGAAACTGTCGGATATCGCAATGATGACGGGCGAAAGCATCAATACAGTAGCGTCGCGGATTCGACGCGCGAAACTTAGGATTCTGCGCCTGGTTCAAGAACAAACGGTTGATGGCTAGCTTCGCATGCGGCACCTTGACGACCATACGTTAGAAGAATTCGTTCTCGGCAGTCTCGGCGCCGACCACCAAAAGTTAATCACTGTGCATCTACGGGTATGCATGAAGTGCCGCGCGCTGGCTGAGAAATCTCGAGAAGAGATCGCGCGGGTAAAAGCAGTCCTAACTCTTGCTCGTGAATCCCGCCGAAGTGACTGTCCCTCGAACGAGATACTCGCCCTATTTTCGGACCGCGGCATCGACGGCGCCGAATTCGAAGAGGTCGAGAACCACTTAGCGCAGTGTTCCGATTGCCGCGTAACGCTTCAAGCGATTCGCCACGAGCTAACGATGGTCCGAAGTCCCAGTGAAACGGACTGGGCCGAACTCGAGCGAACGATCGTTGCTGGGCCGCGTGCCGCTGTTTCGAGGCCGTCCGAGCCCTCTGTCTTGCGGTACTACGATTTCGCGTTCGCGCGGCGCTACGTGAGCGTTCTCCTCATGGCCGCGATTTTGGTCATTGGCGGATTGGGTCCAGAGAGGTTCCGCCCGCACTGGATCGTCGTGTCCGTCATCGTAGCCCTCGTCCCGGTTCTTCGAGACCGGTATTTGTTCAAATCAGGCCCGATATCGATTGGCCGTTGCCTTATGTATTCGCCGCCGGCCGTCGGGTTCTTGGCGGCGTGGGTCTTCCCGACCCATGCGTATTGGTGCCTAGCGTTTGCACTTATCGGCGGTGGCCTAGTCCTATTATCCGTCCCGTCAGCTTCCGAAGTGGAGAATGCGGCGGCGGCACGTCATCCAGCGAACGGCGAAAGTAGTGTTAGGAAGCCAAACGTGGATCGAATCACGAAATAGGGTCACGCTCAAGCCGAAGAGCGGTGACCAGTTCGCTCACTCGCTCACATTGACCACGTTAATGCGGCGGCGGCAAACTGAAAAATATCCGAGAGGCGGGATCGATTCCCGGTAAAACATTGACAAGATTGGTGCTTGAGGCTATAATCCCTTCGATAGTATAAAATATGTGAATACTAACGACTAGGCTCTATGGCCAGCTGTAGCGATAGAATCTGACCAGTGGCTGCGAATCGAGGACTGAGGAGATGATTTCCGTGAATGAACGCGACGAAAGGGCCTTCACTACCTTCGAGGCCGCGAAAATTTGCCACGTCACCCACCACAGTATAAAGAATTGGATAAAGCAGGGCTTGATCAAAGCATCCCGCACACCAGGAGGGCACTACCGAATTCTGGAACGCGACTTGGATGCATTTCGCGAAGAGTACGACATGTTTCCCCGCGAGAAGGCCGACACGAAGAAGCGGGTGATGGTGGTGGACGATGATCCTGACGCTTTGGCGATGATGGAAAAGATCCTGACCGACGAAGGGGTCGATCTAATAAAGGTGAGTAACGCGACCGAAGTCGGTCTCAAGGCGGCGCAGTTGATGCCCGATCTCATACTTCTAGATTTCCTCATGCCGGATATCAACGGGTTTGAAGTCAGCCGCGCGTTGCGCAACAATGAACTCACGCGCAGTATCCCGATAATGGCCGTGACCTGCCTAAGCAAAGAAGACGATATTCAAAAGATATTTGAGTCAGGCGCCGACGAGTACCTGCCCAAACCTTTCAAAGTAGACCAAATGCTCGCGAAGGTGCGTGAGATGATTGGCAAAGGCAGGAGCGCCAACTAACGTAAGTCCGAGTATCCATGAGCGCGACATTTCGACGCACCGGCATCGAGAGGAAGATTCTCACTTCGATCCTCTGGGTAGGGATCCTGCCGATGACGGTCGCGCTCATCGTCGGGTACATCGCGGTACGAAGCGGCCAGACCAACACCGTCCAACAGACCCTGCTTACGGCCGCGGGGAAGGCGCAAGGTCTCGAGATCCTGATCTCGCGGCGCCTGAACGACGCTGACTTGATTGCATCCGACGGCAAAGTCGTCGACGCGCTTGAATCTAGGCCGACCGCGTCGGTTGGCGATTCGGATGTGGACGCAGTGATGGATTGGCTTCGCCACTGGTTCGCGACCGGCATCAATGGCGAAAGTTGCGTCTCGCTCTACCGCGCCGACGGGACCTTGGTGGCGTCAACCGAAGATGGCGCGGCGGCCGCTTCGGTGCCTGCCGAGCTCCCCGAGCAATTTCGCGATGGCTTGACCTCGGCGGAGTTCCGTGGTTTTGGGCGCTCGCCCAACTTATTGCCCATCGTGGCGCCGGTGAAATCAAGGGGCGCCGGTACGACGATCGGCTACGTTCTATTCGAAACGGACGTGACCCCCTTACTGCTTTATGCGGTGCGGCGACCCGGTGAAACCCGCGGCGTTTCACAGGGAACGGACTTCTACCAATTCGTGTACATCGACGAGGAAGGGCCATCGGGTACGCCCATCCGAGTGAAGATTGATTTCAAGAATGACGCCTCGGAAGGCGCGCTGCCGTTCACGATTTCAGCCTTGGACGAGGTCCTCAAGGCGGAACTCCTCAAGGGCCCCGTCGCTTCTTCGCTTCTTCTGCACAATTATCCCAGCGGCGATCCCGAGACAACTCAAGACGTGCTGCTCGCGTATCACGAAATGCGCGCTTTCGGCAAACCAACCCGCCGCGCCTACCTCGTGGTGTTCCGCCCCGCGTCGGCCGTCTATTCCAACTTGAACCGCACGGCCGCGATCGGGCTGGTATGCGGAATTGTTTTCATCGCGTTCCTGTGCATCAACGCATATCGCGACGTGCACAACAACATCGTGCGGCCGATATCCCTGTTGAACGAAGGGGCCCAGATAGTCCGCCAGGGCGACTTCGATCTCAAACTCAAAATCGGCACGGGTGACGAAATCGAAGAGCTCGCGCAATCGTTTAACAAGATGGCCGTCGCGCTCAAACAGAACATTCGTCAGCTCGAGGGCTCCGAGGAGAAGTATCGTTCGTTGGTCACGTCCATGCGCGACGGCGTCTATCAAGTCGACGAAAAAGGCGCCATTACATTTCTCAATCCAATGGGCGTCGAAACGCTGGGCTTTCCCGGCCTCGAGGACGCGGTCGGCGCGGACCTCGAGTTGATGTTTCTCGATAAAGTTTCGCTCGATCCGAATTCGGCCGAGCTCGATTCCGTCGAGCCGGGCGAGCGTAGACGGTTGTGGATGCGCCGGCACGACGATCGTACCATTTGCGTGGAATTGTCGCGCAATCGAATGTTCTCGGAAGACGGAAAACGGGTCGGGGTCGAAGGCATCTTCCGCGACGTCACCAAGAACGTGCGGCTCGAGGAAGACGCGCGAGAGCGTTCGGAGCGCATCGCGGCGATCAACCAAATCGCGAACGTCATCAATTCGAGCCTGGAAGCGGGCCGGTTGTACGAAAGCCTCGTGGTAGAGCTAAGAAAGCTCGTAGACTGCGACTATGTCGCGGTGGCGCTGTTCGGCGAGGAGAGCGGCAAGTTTGAAGGTCGCCAGCTTTATCCGGATCGCGCGATGGGGCCGGGCTACACGTTTCGCCTTGATGTGGATCGCTCCTCGGCGGCGTGGGTGTCTCGGGAGCGGAATTGCTTGCTCGTGGACAATCTGCGGACGGGCGAGTCGCTCTTCGCCGACGAGTTTCCGGAGGAAATTAGGAGCTGCCTTTGCGTTCCACTGTACGCTGCCGGCCGCATCATCGGTTCCCTGAATCTTGGCGCGCGCGCATCGTCCGCATTCACGAAGGACGACATCGCGAATTTGGAACAGATGGCCCCGCATCTCGCGGTCGCAATACGTAATGCGCAACTTCTCGTGAACCTACAACTGTCGTTGGAAGAAGTGACCCGCGCTCGAGAGAAACTCCACGCGGCGAACGAAGAGTTAAAGACGCTCGACGAGTTAAAGACGAGCCTACTTTCAAATGTGTCGCACGAACTTCGCACGCCGCTCGTCTCGGTCATGGGTTATAGCGACATGATCCTCAACGGCAAGGCCGGTCCGATTAACAATACTCAGCGCGAGTACCTCGAGATCAGCCTGCGAAACGTCGAGAAATTGGTGACGCTCATCGAAAACCTTCTTGACTTCTCGCGGCTCCACCGCGGCGACGAACGGCTCGCGTTCGATACGTTCGATCTCGTGGACTGCGCGCGCACGAGCATGCAAATCGTCCAGCCGGTCGCCGACGGACGGAACATACGTCTCGAACTGAAAACAGACGGGGATCAACTGTTGGTTGACGGCGAGAAGGGAAAGATGGGCCAGGTTTTCAACAACTTGTTGTCAAACGCACTGAAATTCAACCACAACGGGGGAAGCGTCAGCATCGAGTTGTCGTGCACCGACACATGGGTGGATGTGGCTGTATCCGACACGGGAATCGGAATTCCCGAGGACGCGCTCGACAAGGTATTCACGCGCTTCTACCAGTACGACGCGTCGTCCACGCGCAAGTACGGCGGGACCGGGATCGGTCTCTCGATCGCACAAGACATAGTCCGATTGCACGGCAGCACCATTACGGCGACGAGCCCACAAGGCCAGGGCGCGGTCTTCCGCTTCCGGCTTACATTGGCCGCGCGGCGCATCGGGCCGTCGGACGGGGCGCGCGTCATATTCCCCTCGCACAAGGAAACACACATGCTGATTCAACTCGTGTCCGCTGATCGCGCGTTGAGCCAACAGGTGCGCAACATTCTCGAGTCCGAGGGAATGGATATGATTTACGCATCGTCTGCATCCAACGCGATTTCGCTGGCGCAGAAGCATCGGCCTGATTGTCTTTTGGTCGAGGTCGACGAGGCTGGCGAGACCTCCGACACGCTCGACGAATTGCTTCGGGAAGAGACCGTCCGCGATATTCCTAAATTGATTCTCACAAACGACGATTCGCTGTACGAGACTTATAGACCGGTGGTGTCCGCGCGCATCAAGAAGAGTTTCCGCAAGAGTTCGCTGCTTGGCGGAATCCATCATGCCGTTTCCGGCCGACATACCTCGCGTGCGCCCTCCGGCGATCGGATTTTGTGTGTGGACGATGACCCGGAAATCCTCACGTTCATGGTCCGTTGCCTCGACTCAGAGGGGTATTGCGTCGACACGTGCCGCTCGGGGGAAAGCGCTCTCGAACTTCTCGAGGGCGCGGAGTACGGACTTGTGCTACTGGATGTGGCGATGCCGGGCATGACTGGATGGGACACGTGCCAGCGTATTCGCGACAACGACGAGCACGCGGGCATCAAGGTCTACATGGTTTCCGCCAAACCGCTTGAGCAAAACTTGTCCAAGGTCAGCGAGTGCGGCGCGGACGGCTTCCTCCTGAAACCGTTTCGGCCCGAAGACCTCATTCAGCTTGTTCAAGGTCTGGAACTTCAGACGGTCGCCTCATAGCCCGCATATCTCACCAGCGTTCGTAGCGAGGAACCGGCCACGGACTCGACATGGAACTTGTTTGACATTCGCCGGGCCTGGGAAGTATCACTTGCTACCGTCTTGGCGTGGTAACTACGTGCGGCGCCGGACGCTCTCCTCCGGTTGTTAATTTGTTCCTCTGTCCGCGATGACCGCCTCCTGTATCGAACAGTTTACACGCCGCTTCGAATCGCTGCGGGGGCAGACTCGCGTCGTTCCGCACGCCCTAGCCGCGGCACAGACCGTCGCGGACATTTGCGTCGCCGCCGAGGCGGCCAAGGTCGCGCTCGCATTGCTGGACGGCGAGCTAGAGACCGAAGTCGAGACGCGTTGCACAGAGCGTGGCATCCAAGTAATCCGGCCTCCATACGCGCACGCAGAGTTGCCTGCCGCCTTGGATACAGTCAACGTGGGTGTAACGGGCGCCGCGTTTGGGATCGCCCAAAGCGGCACACTGGTCGAGGTCTGTACCGACGATTCGCATCGATTGGTGTCGGCACTGCCGCGTACGTACATCGGCGTGGTCCGTGCGAGCTCGCTGGTAAATGGTTTCTTTGACGCTGCACCTCGCCTACGCGAAATTTTCTTATCGCACGAGAGGGGTTGCACAGTCAGTTTTATATCGGGTCCGAGCCGGACGGGCGACATCGAAATGATTCTGACACTTGGAGTTCACGGCCCCGAAGCCGCATACGCAATCGTCGTCGACGACATCGGGGGCGTCTGTGCCTGAGACCCGCTATCCGCAGCTGAAACGCCGCGTCGCCGAGGCGATCGCCGAACGGAAGAAACGTGATTCCCTCGTCCGGTGCATGAAGCGGGGCCGCGACAATCGGGCGGAGGCGCTCGTCGATCTACCCGGCGGGACCGCCTTTCGGCAGGACGTGAAGCGGGTCAAGGAACGGTGCATCGCGCATCTGGACAATCTCTACGAACGGTTCAAGGAGAATGCCGAAAAACGCGGCGCGCTGGTCCACTTCGCGAAAACGGGCGCCGACGCAATCCGCATCTCGATCGCGATCGCGCGCGGCTACGGCGCGAAGACCATTTCGAAATCTAAATCGCTGACGACGGAGGAGATCGAGATCAATCATCCGCTCGAGGAGGCGGGCTTCCGAGTTATCGAAACCGACTTGGGCGAACTTATCATCCAACTCGTGGGCGAGAAACCGTACCACTTGGTGTTCCCATCGGTACACAAGACGCGCGAGGACGTAGCCGAGATTTTCGCGAAGGAAACGGGCGAACCGGTGTCCTCGGACATTCCCTCACTCATGCGCGTCGTGCGGAAGTATCTGCGCCCCATTTTCCTGAATACCGACATTGGCATGACGGGCGCGAACATCGGTATTGCCGAGACGGGCGGCATCGTCATCGAGACGAACGAAGGCAATGGACGGCTCGTTTCGAGTATCGGCAAATGCCACATCTGCGTGATGGGCATCGAGAAGATCGTCGACACCCTGGAAGACGCGATGCTGATGGTGCTGGCGCACCCGGTGAGCGCGTCCGGCCAATTGCCGACAACGTACGTCACTTGGATGCATGGCCGTAATCCGCTCGGCGAGGGCGGGCCGGACCGCGAGTCTCACATCATCGTGTTGGACAACGGCCGCTCCGAGATGCGCGCCGACCCGAAGATGCGCGAGGCGCTGCACTGTATCCGCTGCGGCGCGTGCATGAACGTCTGCCCAACATACGGCGTGACGGGCGGCCACATTTTCGGCCACATCTACCCCGGCCCGATCGGAATTCCATGGACGGCGCAGTGCCACGGTCTCGAGACGGCGGGCGATTTCGCACCGCTGTGCATTTCCTGCGGGCTGTGCAAGGAAATCTGTCCCGCGGACATCGACATCCCGATGATGATTGCCGAGGTAAAACACCGTGATATGAAGACCCATCCCGCGCCCAGAGCAGCGCGGCTCATGATGGCGGCGGACCGGTACGCCGCGCTTGGCAGCGCGACCGCGCCGCTATCGAATTGGATGCTGAACTTCGCGCCGTTTCGCGGCGTGATGAGTGCTTTCGGTCTTGATCCCAAACACAAACTCCCGCCGTTTGCGCGCGACACGTTTAGGAAACGCTTCGCCCGCCGGCGTCCCGCTTCAACGGCGACGAAGTACAAGGTCGCGCTCTTCATCGATGT
>CAYXRK010000003.1:0-83795 GCA_964467615.1 uncultured Nitrospirales bacterium
CGAAAGCCGACGCCCCGAAAGCCGATGCGACGAAGCCAGCGGACACCCCGAAGATACCCTAGTTAGGTTCTGTCCTTCGCCCGCCGGCCATTGCGCGCCGGCGGGCGTTTTCATTTCCATCCGGCTGCTTCGCCACCGCTGGTCTGCTACGATCAATCGTATGTCCCGCGTCCTTCTCGAAGTCCACGATCTCCGGACGTACTTCGACACCGACGCCGGCACCGCGACCGCGGTAGACGGAGTTTCGTTCTCCCTCGAAGCGGGCCGAACTCTGGCGCTCGTCGGAGAAAGCGGCTGCGGCAAATCCATGACGGCGCTCTCGATCATGCGGCTGGTTCCAGAACCGCAGGGCCGAATCGCGGGCGGCGCGATCCGATTCGATGGGCGCGACCTCCTCTCCTTGCCGCCAAGGGCGATGCGCGCGATCCGCGGCAACGAAATATCGATGATCTTTCAAGAGCCGATGACCTCGCTCAATCCCGTGTTCCGGATCGGTTCACAGATTAGCTCGGTCATCCGGCTGCATCGCGGCGCGAGCAAGTCCGAAGCGCGTCGCGCCGCGATCGATCTACTCGAACAAGTCGGCATACCTTCGCCCGAAGAACGCATCGACGACTACCCGCACCAAATGTCCGGCGGCATGCGCCAACGCGCTATGATCGCGATGGCGCTCGCGTGCGACCCAAAAATCCTGATCGCGGACGAGCCGACCACGGCGCTCGATGTCACCATCCAAGCGCAAATCCTCGACCTGTTGCGGCGGCTCCAGGAGCAGCGGGGCATGGCGGTTTTGCTCATCACGCACGATCTCGGCATCGTCGCGGAGAACGCACACGACGTCGCGATCATGTACGCGGGACGCATCATCGAGCGCGCGCCCTTACGCGAACTGTTCGCGGGACGCGCCCACCCCTATACGCGCGGTCTCTTCGACTCGTTGCCCACCGTCGGGCGCGCACACGAAAAGCTTCGCTCGATCCCTGGGCAAGTCCCTCCCGCCACGGCCTTCCCGCCGGGCTGCCGCTTTCATCCGCGCTGCGCGCACACCTTCGGGCATTGCCGCTCGGAGTCGCCGCCGGAGATACCCCTCAGCGAAACGCACCGCGCCGCGTGCTGGATGCACGACGATGGCGTCATGGCGCGCGAAGGCGCGGTGGCTGGCGCGCTAAACGATCCGGCCCTCACATGATTCCCGTCAGCGATGAACTGGTCCGCGTCGAGGACCTCGCCGTGCATTTCCCCATTCGCCGCGGCGTGTTCTCGCGGGTGTCAGGATCGGTGCGCGCCGTGGACGGCGTCTCCTTTTCGATCCCGCGCGGAAAAACGCTCAGCCTCGTCGGCGAAAGCGGTAGCGGCAAGACCACAACCGGCCGTGCGCTTCTGCGGCTGATCGCGCCAACCGGCGGCCGTGTCGTTTTTGACGGCGTCGACGTTGGCGCGCTCGAACGCACCAAGCTACGCCGTTTGCGCAAGCGGATGCAACTCATCTTTCAAGACCCCTACGGCTCGCTCAATCCCAGAATGACCGTCTACTCGATGCTCGCCGAAGTCATCCGTGTCCACGGTCTGGCGGCGCGCGGGAAGATTCGGGAACGCGTCGCGGAACTGCTCGGTTTGGTCGGACTCTCCGAAGAAGCTTCAGACCGATACCCCAACGAGTTCAGCGGAGGCCAGCGCCAACGCATAGGCATCGCGCGCGCCCTCGCCGCCGAGCCCGACCTTATCGTCGCGGATGAACCCGTTTCCGCGCTCGATGTGTCCATTCAATCACAGATTCTGAATCTATTGGAAGAGCTTCAGGACAAACTCGGCCTGACCTATCTCTTCATCGGGCACGATTTGTCCGTGGTCCGGCACTTGTCCGATTTTGTCGCGGTGATGTACTTAGGCCGCATCGTCGAAATTGGCGCTGCCGATGAAGTCTTTGACCACGCGACACACCCGTACACTCGCGCCTTGTTGAGCGCGGTGCCCATTCCCGATCCGGGCGCGGTGCGCGACCGAACGATACTGACCGGCGATGTGCCCAGCCCGATCAATCCGCCGTCGGGCTGCCACTTCCATCCGCGTTGTCTGGAGTGCGTCACCGAGTGCAGCCGGCGAAACCAAGTCCTCATCAACCTGACCACCACGCATGCGGTCGCTTGCCACGTACACGCGGCAGGCGATCTCGCGCCGAGCTCGTAGCGTGATGCAGAAGGATCATTACGTGATCGCGGCCTGCAATTGGACCTCGATCGGGCCCGATTCCGTTCAATACGAGATGACCCACTTCGAGCGCGACGCCGCATTCGCCGGATTTGTTCGAATCGCCGGCGTCGACGAAGTAGGCCGAGGCCCGTTGGCCGGGCCGCTCGTTGCGGGCGCGGTGGTCCTGCGGTGCAGCATCGACGGGCTCAACGACTCGAAGCAGCTTACCGAGCACCAGCGGGAATCGTTGTATTCTCTCATCATGGACGGATCGCACAAAGTCGGCATTGGCATGGTCGAAGCCGATGAAATCGACCGGATCGGCATTCAATGCGCGAACTACCGCGCGATGCTCGAGGCCGTCGAAGCGTTGTCGCCGCCGCCGGATTTTCTGCTCGTGGACGGCTTCGAAATCAAGGGGTACCGTGGCCCGCAAAAGCGTATCATCAAGGGCGATGCAAGGTCCGTGTCCATCGCGGCGGCAAGCATCGTCGCCAAAGTAACGCGGGACCGGATTATGAAAGAAATCGCCGTCGAGTACCCGGAGTACGGGTTCGATAGACACAAAGGTTACGGGACTGCGGCCCATCTGGACGCACTCCAAAGGCTCGGGCCTGCGCCGTGTCATCGGCGTTCGTTTGCGCCGATTGCGCGCCCGCCAGTTACGGGCGAATTGCTTTAGGAGAAAGTACAAATGCGTTGGTTGAGGTTACACCTGGCTTTCGCGGCAATCAGTTTTACTGCCTATGTGACTCTGTCGCCCTGGTGTCGAGCACATGCGGCCGACAAACAAAATGCCGAGCCCCCGATCAGCCCCGAAGCGCTCGCCCACTATCTCGCGTCGACCCTGTACGGCAACACAGGCGAGCCCGCAAAAGCGGTCGAACATCTGCGCTCGATGGTTGACATGACGCCCGAGGCCGCCTCGCACGAAATCAAGCTGCTCATGGCGTATCTCCAGAACGACGACATGCAAAATGCCTTGGTCATCGCCGAGCGCGCGATCAAGAATGACCCGAAAAACATCCTCGTGCAGACCTGGCTTGGCCGGATTTACTACGGCCTCGACCGTATCGATGACGCAGTGAAAGCGTACACCCGCGCGATTGAACTCGAACCTTCGAACATCGGCGCCTACGATCAACTGGCGGAAATCGAGGCCGAATCCAACGACCTCGTCGCGGCGCTCGATATCTACACCAAACTCGTCGAAGTCGCCCCCGACAGCGCCTACGTGCGCTACCGCCTCGGATGGAACCTTGCCCAAACAGGCGACAACGAGGGCGGCATCGCGGCGCTCGAGAAGGCCCTCGAACTCGACGCGACTCTTGTTCCCGCCCGCTACCTTCTCGGTATTTTGTATCTCGATACGAAGCAGTGGGAAAAATCGGCCTCGATATTCGAGCGCTATTTGACCGATCGCGCGGACGATCTCCAAGCCATGAAGTACCTCGCCGCGGCCCGGACCCGGCTCGGCAAGTACGGCGAGGCGATTGAACTGCTTGACAGTATCATCGCGAAGGACGGCGATCCTGGCAACCACATCGACCGCATGTACGTGCTGCTTCGCCGCGGCGGAATTCAGGACGCCAGCATCGCCATCGCGCCGACCGGCGCGCCATTGATCGGCGGACTGTTACAGGCGCTCATTCGGCGAGAGGCGGGCGAGCCCCACGCGGTCGTCATCCAAAACCTCGACTCGACCGAAGGCGACCTGGACGAGGAAACGAGCCAGTTCGTCAACGGCTTGATGTCGTTGTTCGGGGCGGACGACGCGGGGACGTATCTGGAATCGCAATTGCGCGCGCTCGTCGACGAGGGCCTGCATTCGCGGATCCTCGAAATGGTCCTTGGCCGCTTGCTCATGAGCATGCAGCGCGACGCCGACGCCGCGGATGTGTTTGAGCGGGTGCTCGCAACGTACGGCGCGGACAAGTGGGTCCACTTCTACCTCGGCACCGCCTACGAGGAACTCCACCAACGAGACAAAGTCGAACAACATCTGACGGCGGCGCTCGATATCGATCCGGGCGACGCGGAAATCATGAACTTCCTGGGCTATACCTACGCCGAAGAAAACATGAAGCTCGACCGCGCCGAGGAGCTGCTCAAGCATGCCTTAGAAATCGACCCCGAAAACGGTTTCTACCTCGACAGCCTCGGTTGGATTTACTACCGCAAGGGCGACGGGAAAAGGGCCGTCGAGTATATCGACCGCGCGATTCGCACCATGGAGAGCGACGACGCCGTATTGCGGGACCACCTAGGCGACGCCTATTTACTAAACGGCCAGCTCGAAGAGGCGTTGGCCAATTGGCGCAGGGCCCACCGGCTCGACCCGACACTCGAAGGCATCGAAGCGAAAATCGAAAAGTACACGCGCCGGCTAAACGAACAATAGACGCCGCCCGGGAACTGTTGTTCTGACCGGAACGACCCGATTCGTCCCGGTCCCTCGATTGTCTATTACCCTATAGATCCTCGCACCGGTAGAACACCTGTGTTGGGAAATCGTTTGCTGAAAAGCTTCCGGTCGCCCGCGAAATGACCGTGCTCCCACCTCGGACCGGATTTCGACCTCGTTCTTGTCCGCGTTCCCACGCCGCACTATACTTTTCCGAGGAGTAGAGGTTACGGCGTGGCGGATTCCGACTCATTCATACCGTTCCCAATGCCGTCCTCGGCGACGTTGGCAATTGTCGTGCTCGCGTTGTTCGGCCTTATCGCCGCCGCGATCGGGACCGAGTTGTACCGCCGCGCCGCGCGCCGGAAGACGAAACTCGCGGACGAATGGCGGCTCGTCGAAGATATTTTCCAGGACAAGAAACTCTCCGACGGAGAATGCGCGTTGGTCCGTTCGATGATTAAGCGCCACGCGGCGGCCAACCCCCTGCGTGCAATGACCGTGCGGCATGAATTCGACCGCTGTGTCGAAGCGGCCATGACCGAAGCCGACAAACCGGGCGACGAAAAACGTTTCGGCGAGCTTGGCTCGCAACTGCGCGGGATACGAATCGGCCTCGGGCTGGACTATGTGCCCTTGGGCCAGCAGATTTACTCGACGCGTGAACTGCACGAGGGCCAGTGGATGGCCGTTACGCGCGATGTCGACACGACACCCAAGTGGGGACGCATGATGGTCGACGATGTCGATGAGGCCTATTTTTACGTTTCCCGGCACGGCAAAGGCGGGGATGAATTGCCCGGGCTGAAGACCGGCGACGCCGTGAAATGCCGGCTCTGGCGCGACGACGACGGCAGGTACATCTTCTGCACTTCGATTGCCGGCGCGGAAGATGGCCCCCCTGCGTGGATTTTTCACCACACCAGCCAAGTGACCCGGAACCAGGCCCGCGAACATTTTCGTGTTCGCCACGACCAACCCACCGTTGTGGGCATCTTGGATAACGCCGCGGACGTCGATCTCGCGAAACAACGAATAGTCACGAAGCTGCGCGGTCGCGTCACAAGCCTAAGCGCCGGGGGGTGCGCACTCGTGCTTCAACAGTCCGTACCGGACCATTCGCCGCTTCGGGTCCAAGTCGAAACGGGTGAGGGCGAACTCATCGGGGCGGAGGCCAAGATTGTGGCGGTCGCCCCGATCTCCGGTGGACGTTTTCTCGTGCGGGCCGCGTTTGCGGGATTGGACGATGATCGGCGCGACCGAATCGCAAAGTATGTGCTCCATCGGCAACAACAAATGATCGCCGCGCGCGAAGCGGTGAAGCCATGATGCGTGGGGCTGTCGAAGCGATCCAGCACAACCTCGGCGCGTGGGCGCTGCTGGCCTCCATCGTACTTACGGCGCAACTCGCGCTTATCGGCGCGGACTTGGCCATCAAAGAGTACGCGGGCGAGGAACCGCAAGCCGGTTGGTACCGCGTATGCGTGATCGGACAGGACATCGTCGTTGCGATCGCCTGTGCGCTCGGACAAACGCTGGCGTTCACGCGCATGGGCCGCGATCTCGGCAGGCCGACCTGGAAGATCGACGGTGATCTCGAGGCCCTACAGCGCTTCTTCTCCATGTGGTTCATCTTTAATCTCGCGGGCGTCGCGGGACTGCGTGCGATCAACTCGCTAGCGAGTTCGGCGACCGACTCATCGGTGTTGACCTTGCTGTTGTTCTTCCTCGCGTTTGCCAGCATGCTGACGCCCGTCGGCGCGGCGGTAATGTTCTATGGAAACGCGGGCAAGACTGAAGTCAACCAGGCGTTGAACACGCTTGCCGATCAACTTCCGCGCCTGATGTCGTTCGTCACGATCAGCTTTGTCGTCACGGTTTCCACGCTCATGCTCGCCGAGAGACTACCCCTGTGGGCGCGGCCGCTTGTCTCCGTGATCGAATCGTTCCAACAGTGTTTTGTCTTCGCGGGCACATGGCTTGTCTGTATCTACCATCGTGACACCGAGCCCGAAGACCAAGACTTCGATTTCTGACGCATGTTCGTACGGCTGCCTTACGGCGAGGACCAGGTCACCGCGGAACTTCCCTCGGACATCGAAGTCACGTATCTCGCTCCCCGCGTGATCGATGTGTCCGGCGATCCGAGGCAGCTTGCCGAATACGCCCTCGACACTCCCATCGGTTTGCGCGGCGGCCTGCTGGACGATTTCACTCTAGACGACTCCGTCGCGATAATCGTCTCGGATTCGTTTCGAAAAACGGGCGCGGATGAATTTCTCCCGTCGCTTCTGGATCGGGTCACTTCTGTCGGCATCCGCGACGAAAACATCCTGTTTTGCTTTGCCACCGGCGTACACCGCGCCCCGACAACCGAGGAACAACGTCAAATCCTCGGCACTGAAGTATACGAGCGCTTCCAGGCGCGTCTCGTCGTGCACGACGCCTTCGACGACTCGGCTCTGGTAAAGCTCGGGACGACCTCGCGGGGAACTCCGGTCGAAATCAACAGACACGTTCTCGCGTGCAATCGAATCATTGCCACGGGGACCGTCGTTCTGCATTATTTCGCGGGTTTCGGCGGCGGCCGCAAGGCGATCGTGCCGGGGCTGGCCTCGGCACGCACGATCGCGCATAACCACGCGATGAACTTGCACCCGTCCGAGGACCGTCTCGACCCCTCGGTGCGCATCGCAGCGCTCGAAGGCAATCCCGTCGCCGAAGACCTGCTCGAGGCCGTGCGTATGGTGCCGGTCGATTTCATTCTCAACACGATACTTACACCCGCGGGCAAGATCGCAACCATGGTCGCGGGCGATCTGATTGCCGCGCACGAAACCGCGTGCATGCTCGCGTACAATTTCTACGCATTCCCGTTTGAAAAGTCTGCCGATCTCGTCATCGCTGCCTCACCGGACACCCGCAACTTCGTCCAAACGCACAAGGCGCTCTACAACGCGCATCTCGCCGTCAGGCCCGGGGGCCGCGTCATTCTTGCCGCTCCCTGCCGCGAAGGGCTTGGTGGCGAAGGGTTCGTCAAGTGGCTTCGTCTCGGCTCCGTGGAAGCGGTGTATGCCGGACTCCGAAAGCAGAGCGAGATTAACGGACAGACCGCCCTCTCCACGCTCGGCAAATCGCCAACGACTTCTTTCGTGACCGAACTCAGTGAATCCGACGTCCAATTGCTGCGCGGTCACAAAGCGCTCTCGCTGCAAGCTGCGGTCGACGCCGCGCTTGAAGCGATCGGGAACGCAAAGACCTGCGCCCTGATCCCCGACGCCGCCTACACCGTCCCCGTGGCCGCTGGGGCGACCGTTTCGAGCCACTGAAACAGTTGCTCCTGCGCGCTCCGCGATTCGGAAAGCAAATCAATTCCGTGTGCCGCACTCGGATAAGCGTGCAGTTCGCGAAACCCGCCCGCGCCCTTATTGATCAGCCCCGCGGCATCCACCGCCGCCGAATCCTGGTCCCCCACCAGCAGCAAAATCGGTACTTGGTTGAAGTCGGCCACAAGCTTCTCAATGTCACTCGCATCTTCCGCGAACAGCGGCGATATCAGCACGAGCGCCGCGATCTTCCCGCCGGTCGCCGCCACGCGAATCG
Organism: uncultured Nitrospirales bacterium; assembly: GCA_964467615.1. GTDB lineage: Bacteria > Hydrogenedentota > Hydrogenedentia > Hydrogenedentales > CAYXRK01. Next base: position 8,198 of record CAYXRK010000003.1, read on the forward strand.
CCGCCTCCGCCGCTATGCCCGCCGCGATCACGATCGCGCCTTCGCATCCTGCGCGCGCCTCGTACGCGAGGCCGGCCTCGAGATCCCGATCCAACTTCCCCCATTCATCCGGCGACATAGTTTCAGGTCGTGCCTCGACGCCGTCCCGGTTCGTCGCACCTGCGTGTCCCCGCAACGTCAGCGCGAGACTGTCGTAGCCGGCGTGTGCCAACCTCGGAGCGAACCACGCCCAATCGCCGCACTCTCCGCCGCGATCATGCAGGAGCGCCGCGCAGGTTCGCGGCTGGGCCCCGATCCAATGCAGCGCCGGCAACGTCCATCCATCGGCGGTGCGCAGTTCTATCGCGCTGGGACCCGCAGACCTGGCATCCCGCTTGCACCCCGTAACGGTCGCGGAAATCAGTACCAGCGCGCAGGCCGCGCCAAAAACAAAAACGCCGCGGCGCCCCGTCTCGTCGGGCCTCCGCGGCGTTCGCATCTGGTGAAAAATCAGCCGGTCAAGCTTTGCAATTTCATCGCAAGCGACATATCGCCCTGAATCTTGAGCTTGCCCGTCAGGAATGCCATCTGGCCGTTGAGCTTGCCGCCGACGATGTCCATCCAGTCCGTCGCCGCCACCGTAATCGTGATGTTTGGCGTGTCCGCTTGTCCCTCTTTCACCTCGACCGCGCCCGCCGCAAACTTCGCGTACCACTTCCCGCCGTTGTCGCCGGTGATGTCCCATTGGTACGTTGCGTTGAGGTCCTTGACCTTGTTCGGGTCCAGCTTTCCGGCCATCTGGTCAAAGAATTCCTTCGGCGTATCTGCCATGACGTTCTTCCTTCTCGGTAGTGTTCCCAGCCGACGTTATTTACTTCTCGGCAACGCTGATTCACAATCGATCAAGTGCCGCGTTCACGTCGAACTTTAGCACAGCATCCCCAATCATTCAAAGCACTTACGATGTTCGCGCCGTGTCGTGTCCACCGCGGACTCGGCCTCTTCACGGGCCCATGGGTTTGCAAATTCCCGTTCGCAACGCGGCTACAAGGACGCGCGCGAGTACGGAAGTCCGCCTTCATCCCCGTTACTTTCCCCGATCGCGATCGGGATTCGCGCGCGCGATCGTCCGAGACGTTTCGGAGCTCACTCGCGCCAAAAACCCGGCCGCGATCGCGGTGCGATCCAAGGATCGCCGGAGGTAATTTTTTCGGTCGTGAGAAAAAAGTGCTTGCACTTTTTTTATTTATCTGCTATGTCTTGTCCACGACAGTTGAATCCGTGAGTCGTAGCAAGTGCGTGACTGGGGGATCCGAGCGCTTCTCGCAACGAATTTTCGAGGCGGGATCGTTGCGATAATCATCGCCGCGTGTGGGACGCGGCGCGATGATCGAAACGCAAAGCGCGCGAGATCGAATGGGAACGCACGGTGGAAAAGACCGATCTGGTTTGGCGGAGTTTAGTGTCACCGCCAAGTCATTGATCGGCGCATGGCCGCGCGGCCTCGAGTGGGGAACTCGAACCCGTCGCGCGGCCCTTGCGGCATGGGGGACACGATGCACCACGGAACCGGGGGACACTTCACACGGTCAGTGGGTCAGTCCGTCACGGCGCATGAGAACTGCGTCCACTATTCGTCTCGAAGTGTATTCGAGACGAAGAACGATAGGCGGAGTGCGGCCCGTTGCCGCACAACCACCCGCCGACGAACCAGTGGAGTGGCAACAGAGGAGGCAAGACATGGCCGCTGCAAAGCGCAAACGCGCAGCCAAGAAGTCGACCGCCGCGAAGAAGCCGGCCGCGAAGAAGAAGGCCGCGAAGAAACCGGCGAAGAAGAAGGCCGCGAAGAAAAAAGGCAAGTAGTAGCCTTTTCGGCCCTGCCCTTTTAGTGGGCTCGCGATTCTAGTTTACTAGATCGCGCCGCGAAACGGAGGGGCTGCGGAGGTTGCGAAAGTATGCTTCCGCCGTACCTCCGTTTCGCGGTACTCCGAAGGACGCCGGTTCGTGTCACGAAAGTGCGCGGACCGCTCTTTTTTTGCCCATTTGACGGGCCTTTTACGCGTCCTGCATGATAATCGGGCGAGCTGCCCTCAGGTTCCCCATGTCCGCCGCAGACCAGATTTCCGAGGCCCTTGACAGGGCCGTCCGCGCCAGCCGCGGACCGGGCGCGGTGCTCGCCCTGGGCGACCGCTCGGGCCTCCAACGACTCGAAGCATCGGGCCTTCGCCAACGCGTCCCCGTCCGGAAACCCGCCGAGCCCGACACCATCTACGATCTCGCCTCGCTCACGAAAGTAGTCGCGACCACGACCGCGTTGATGCGTCTGCGCGATGCCGGCGAACTTCGATTGGACGACTCGATCGCGGACTACATCCCCTACGGCGAGTTCTCCGGTATCACTCTCCGCCACCTCCTCACGCACACGAGCGGGCTCGCCGCGTGGAACTCGTACTACACCTGGGCCACCGATCTCGACGCTGTCTTCGCGCGATGCGCCGAGGACGCCGTTGTGCGCGCGCCAGGAGAACGGTGGGTCTATTCCGATTTCGGATTCATGATGCTCGGCAGAGTGGTCGAAAAAATTTCCGGCGGGCCGCTCGACGTTCACTGCAAGGAGACGATCTTCGATCCGCTCGGCATGAGCGACACCATGTTCAAGCCGCCCGCCGAGCTTCGTGATCGGTGCGCCGCGACGGAGAACTGTCCCTGGCGCAAGCGCGTGATCGTCGGCGAAGTCCACGACCAGAACGCCTACGCCGTCGGCGGCGTCGCGGGTCACGCCGGCCTCTTTTCCACCGCGGCCGACATCGCGAAGTATCTCCAAGCGCTCCTCTCGGGAAAGATTGTCTCCGAGTCCACCCTCGTCGAAATGACGACCATGGACAAGGTGCCAACGTACCCGTGGCAAGGGTTCGGCTGGCTCGCGGATCCGTGGCGCTCCAAGGCACAAGGTTTTCTCCCGAGCCGCACCGCATTCGGACACACCGGATGGACCGGCGCCTGTCTTTGGGCCGACCGTGACACCGGCGTATACGCAATCCTCCTTGGCAACACCTGCCATCCCTCGGGGGAAAAGCGCGACAACGATGCCTTTCGCCGGATCGTTTACACGCCCGTGGCAAAGGTGTATTACCCTGATCGCACCGCCGCCCACACCGGCCTCGACCGCCTCTTCCGCCAGGATTACGAGGCCGTCGAGGGTAAACGCATCGCGCTGCTAACGAACTCCGCTTCCGTCGACCAGTACGGCCGCCACATTCTGGACGTCCTCAAACTCTGGCCCGGCATCGATCTGCGGCTGCTCTACTCCCCCGAGCACGGGTTCGCCGGGCGGGCCGAAGCCGGACAAGCGGTCGCCAACCAAAGCGGCCCCGTCCCGGTCATCAGTCTTTACGGCGACCGAAAAGCGCCGACCGAAGCCGAACTCACGGGCGTCGATTTGTTCGTCGTGGACCTGCAAGACGTTGGCGCCCGTTACTACACCTACGTGTCCACGATGAAGCACTGCCTCTACGCCTGTTCCGCGGCGCGGGTGCCTGTGCTCGTGCTGGATCGGCCCAACCCCCTCGGCGGCCTCGTCCTCGAAGGTCCAATCGCGCAGACAACCTCGAGCGACGTGTGCGCCATCAAAGTGCCCGTCCGCCACGGCATGACGATGGGCGAGATCGCGTACTTCATCGCGCGCACCGAACTCGGCCCCGAGAAGGCAAAAATTTCCGTCCATCTCCTCGACAACTGGGAACCCGAGCGACTCTTCGACGAGTGCGCGCTCCCGTGGATACCGCCCTCCCCAAACATTCCCACCGCTCAGACCGCGCTCGTTTACACCGGCATGTGTCTCTTCGAGGGCACCAACCTCAACGAAGGCCGCGGCACCGACGCGCCCTTCTTCCAATTCGGCGCGCCCTGGCTCGACGCCACCGCCATCGCGCACATGGTCCCCGACGTGGAACGACTAGGCATCGATCTCGGGCCCGTCCGCTTCACGCCGAAGAGCATCCCCGGCAAATCATCCTCGCCCCGCTTCCAAGACGTCGAATGCCGCGGACTCCGCCTCCACGTCACCGATCCGCACAACGCCCGCCCCTTCACAACCGCCCTCGCCCTTCTCCAGGCGGTCCGCACCCGCCACGCATCCGATCTTGAAATCTCCTCCTACTTCGACACCCTCGCCGGAGGCCCGGACCTCCGCACCCGCCTCCAACGCAACGAATCCGCCACGGCAATCACCGCCGCCTACGCCCCCGCCCTCGCCACCTTCAACAAATCAAGACCCCGCCTCTACGAACCGTGGACATAGTCTCCTCGCCTTCCTGCACAGAAACAAAATCGCGCCCGGCAGCATCGCCGCCGGGCGCGCAAGAATTTCTTGAGTCGCGATCAATCCTGGTGACCGTCGTCGTCCTTCTCGTCCACTTCGGCGATCAAACACTCGGTCGTCACGAACACCCCGGCAACGCTCACCGCGTTCGTCAATGCGCAACGAAGCACCTTCGCCGGATCGACGATACCCGCCTTGAGGATGTCGACCATCAAGCCGGTTTCGGCGTTGAGGCCCATGTTCCCCTTCGATTCCTCGACGGCCTGGCAAACAACGGATCCTTCCATACCGGCGTTCTCCGCGATCTGGCGGATGGGCCCGCTCAGCGACTCGCGCACGATGGCGACGCCCATCTTCTCGTCCCCCTTGGCCTTTAGTCCGTCCAGCGCGACCCGCGCCCGCAACAACGTGGCGCCGCCGCCGGGAACGATGCCTTCCGCAATCGCCGCGCGCGTCGCGTTGAGTGCGTCATCGGTGCGCGCTTTCTTTTCCTTGAGCTCGATTTCGGTCGCCGCGCCGACGCGGATTATCGCCACACCGCCGGCAAGTTTGGCCAACCGTTCCTGTAACTTCTCGCGGTCGTAGTCGGACGTGGTCGATTCAATCGCCTTTCGAATCAGTTCGCAACGGCCAAGGATGTCCTTCTTCTTGCCGCCGCCATCAATAATCGTCGTATTGTCCTTCGTGATCTGGATCCGCTTCGCCCGGCCCAGATCGCTCAACTTCACGTTCTCGAGTTTGCTCCCGAGATCTTCGGACACAAACATGCCGCCGGTGAGCGCTGCAATGTCTCGGAGCATATCCTTGCGCCGATCGCCGAACGCCGGCGCCTTTACCGCCGCCACGCGCAATATGCCGCGCAGACGATTAACGACCAACGTCGCCAACGCTTCGCCTTCAACCTCCTCCGCGATGATCAACAGCGGCTTTCCGGTCTGCGCAATGCTCTGAAGCAGCGGAAGGATGTCGTGCATCGACGAGATTTTCTTCTCGTGGCATAGAACGTAGACGTCTTCCAACTCCACCCGCATCGTCTCAACGTTCGTGACGAAATACGGAGAGAGATAGCCCCGATCGAACTGCATCCCGTCAACGACTTCGATCTCCGTTTCCAGGCCTTTACCTTCTTCGATTGTAATTACGCCATCTTCGCCGACCTTCTCTAGCGCGTCCGCGATCATCGCGCCGATCGATTTGTCGCCGTTCGACGAAATCGTCGCCACTTGCGCGATCTCGTCCTTGTTCTTGACTTTCTTGCTGACTTCAGCAATAGCCGCGATCACGGCGGTGCATGCCTTGTCCATTCCGCGCTTGAGGGCCATCGGGTTCGCGCCGGCCGTGACGTGCTTGAAGCCCTCGTGAATCATCGTTTGCGCCAAGACCGTCGCCGTCGTCGTGCCGTCGCCCGCATCGTCCTGCGTCTTGCTCGCCGCTTCGCGCACCATCCGCGCGCCCATGTTCTGATACCGATCCGGCAACTCAATTTCCTTCGCCACGGTCACGCCGTCCTTCGTCACGTTCGGCGCGCCGAACGACTTCTGAAGCACGACGTTCCGGCCCTTCGGGCCCAACGTCGCCTTCACGGCGTTCGAAAGTACGTCAACACCCGCCAGAAGCGCGGCCCGCGCTTCTTGCCCGAATACCATTTGTTTTGCGGCCATATCGGAAATTCCTCCTTACGCAAAGAGCGTATCGTATTGCAATCACAAAGGTTACGAAGTTATTAGCACTCTCGCTTCACGAGTGCTGATACATCCTAGCAAACGACTGGCCCCCTGTCAACCACGTCGACCCCTCTCGGCCCACCCTTGCGCCCCCCCGCCGTCCTGCGATAGCCTTCCGTCTCCAAAATCACCCAGCGAAGGGAGCCAACATGAACGAAGAAAAAACGCGAGGGAACGGAAGCCCACTGAAGACGCTCGCAATTCTCGGACTTCTCATCACCATCGGGGTCGGCTACTACTTCGGCTCAAAAGAGCTAAACAAAAGAGACACCCAGATAAACGACATGACCGCGAAAATCGCCGGCCTCGAGGCCTATCAGAAGAGCGCGGTCATGCAAATGGAACGAATGAAGACCGAGCACGAAGCGGAACTGGCCAAGCTCAAGGCCGCCGCCTCAACCTCCGGCCCGGCCGCCGCCCGCGCCAAACGAGACAACCCCTACCAACCCGGCGACATCCTGAAATCCTGGAATGCCTTTCACGCGGCCCGCCGCGGATTCGGACCCCAAATGTCCGACGAGGAATATGCCAAGTCCATCGCGGAGGCCGACCTTAACGGCGGCCGCGGCCCCGACCAGAAAGAGATCGAGTGCTTCGAAACAATGCTCGGCTCCGGCCAAGGCGGGCTGCTCGGTGCAATCTTCGAAGCAAACGCCGAGGAAACCCTCGCCTCCAAAGACGTCGGCACTGCGCCCGGCATGCTCAAGGGCGTCGAGAACCTCCTCGCGTTCTACGTCACCCTCGGCGACGAAGGCAGCATGAGTTTCCTCAAACAGTTCCTCACGAACTCCCCCGCCACCCAGCTAATGAAAACCAAATTCGACGGCCACTATCTCACGTTTGGTTCAGCCGCGATCTGCGCCGACCTCGCGAAATGCACCGGCCAATGACCCTGACGTGGAAACTAAACACATGACCGCCATCAGCGCCGCCGATCCCTACCCGCGCAAACGCGTCAACGTCCTCGACTCCGAAATCGCCTACGTCGACACCGGTGCGGGCGATCCGGTCGTCTTCCTCCACGGCAACCCTACCTCCTCCTACCTTTGGCGCAACGTCATCCCCCGCGTCGAAGGCGGCTCGGCCCGCTGTCTCGCGCCCGATCTCATCGGCATGGGCCAGTCCGGCAAATCCGGCGACGGCAGCTACACGTTCGCTGACCATGCCAAGTACCTCGACACTTGGTTTGACGCCCTCGCGCTACGCAAGAATATCGTCCTCGTCATTCACGATTGGGGCTCGGCCCTAGGCTTCCACTGGGCGCACCGCAACCGTGGCCGTGTCCGAGGCATCGTCTACATGGAAGCCATCGTCATGTCCCTACGCTGGGACGACTGGCCCGAATCCGCCCGCAAAATTTTCCAAGGCATGCGGTCCGACGCAGGCGAGGAAATGGTCCTCAAGAAAAACGTCTTCGTCGAACGCATCCTCCCGGCGAGCGTGTTGCGCGGCCTCACCGACGCCGAAATGGCCGTTTACCGCAAACCCTACCTCGAGGAAGGCGAATCCCGCCGGCCCACCCTTACCTGGCCGCGCCAGATTCCCATCGACGGCCAGCCGCCCGATGTCGTAGGCATCGTCGACGCCTACGCGAAATGGCTGGCAGCGGACGCCTCGCTCCCAAAACTTTTCATCAACGCCGATCCCGGCACCATCCTCACCGGCCGCCAACGCGAATTCTGCCGCGCGTGGCCCAACCAAGAAGAGATCACCGTCAAAAGCTCGCACTTCATCCAAGAAGATTCGCCCGAGGAAATCGGGGACGCCGTCCGCCACTTCATCCAGCGCATTCCGTAACTCGCTCCAATCGGATGATCAATCCCCACGATTGAGCGTAGCACCAGCATCGGCCCGGTCTCGTAGTTCGCGAAGTTACGCGAGGACGGGACGGGGATCAGGTTGCGCAGGGGGGCGGCGGTGGCTGAAGAAGACGCGGACGGCCTCGATTAGGAGGAGCGCGGCGAGGGCAACGAGGACCAGCGCGGCCCAGGCGACGGGTTCGTTCGGGAGGCCTTTGTATTCCCATTCGGTGGTGAAGAACCCCTTGCGCACGAATTCCAGCAAGGCCCAGCCGCTCATGCAATACATGAACACGGTCGGGACGCCGGCGACGTACCAGACCCAGCGGGCGTGGTAGGTGCGCCAGAGCCACACGGTGACGCCGACGAGAGTGAGCGCGGCGAGCAGTTGGTTGCTCGCGCCGAAGAGTCCCCAGAACAAACGCCACGCGGGGACGGGGTTGCCCGCGGCGTCGGTGGTGGTTTGGGTGACGAAGATGATCGGGATGCCGGCGGTGAGGACAGTCGAGAACCAGCGGCCGGCCGCGTGTTCCCAGCCGGTGAGTTCCTGGATGATGTAGCGGCCGAGCCGCGTGCAGACGTCGAGCGTGTCGTAGACGAAGGTCGTGAACGCAAGCAGGCCGAACGAGATGCCGAAGGAGGCGGGAATACCGATGACGCCGAGGAACGAACCGATGCCCTGGGCGTAGACGAAGTTGGGCTTGCCTTGGAGCGCCCTGGCGGCCTCGGGAGTGAGGAGCATCACGCAGGAGAGCGAGATGACGGCGACCATGGCCTCGAGCAACATCGAACCGTAGCCGATGACTTTGGCGTCGGTTTCCTTGCGGAGCTGTTTCGAGGTCGTGCCCGACGCGATGATGGAATGGAAGCCGGAACACGCGCCGCATGCGATCGTGATGAAGAGCATCGGCGCGAGGGTATCGCCGTTGGCCGATGTCCAGCCGACGTACGCGGGGTACTGCGCGCCTTGTCCGCCGAGGATGAGGCCGAGCATGCCGCCGCCGAGCGCGGCATAGAGGAAGTATCCGCCGAGGTGTCCGCGCGGCTGAAGCAGCAGCCAGACCGGCGCGACGCTCGCGGCGAAGCAATACCCGAGCAGGAGGACATCCCAAGTTTTGTGGGCGGACGTCTCGGATGTACCCAGCACGGCGGCCAGATCGAACGGGATGTATTCGCCTACCCAAATCGAAACCCCCACGAGCGGGAGGAAGATGATCGTGGCCCAGAGAAGCGAGAGCCGCGTGTATCGAAGGAGCAGGCCCATCGCGATGGGCAAGGCGAGGTACATGAGCGACGAGGTGGCCACGCCGCCGCCGGTGACCGTCATTCCGTTTTCGAGTTCCTGCACGCCGACGAAGGTCCCGGCGACGATGTCGGTAAACGCGACGATGATGTAGACGAGGGCGATCCAAATGAAGATTAGGAAGAGGATGTAAGAGCGCTGGGACATGTGGACGCGGACGACCTCGGCGATCGAGCGGGCCTTGTGGCGGACGGACGCGGTGAGCGCGGTGATGTCGTGTACGCCGCCGATGAAGATGCTGCCGACGAGAATCCAGATGAGCGCGGGGAGCCATCCGAACATGACGCCGGCGAGGATTGGCCCAACGATGGGGCCCGCGGCGGCGATGGCGGAGAAGTGTTGGCCCATGAGGAACTTCGGCTCGATGGGCGCGTAGTCGACGTCGTCGCGCATTTCGACGGCGGGCGTGACGGCGCTGGGGTCGAGGCGGAGCAGCCGCGCGAGAAGGTTGCCGTAGACGCGATACGCGACGATCAGGCAGACGGCGGAAATTAGGATGATGGGCAATAGGGACACAACGCTAGCCTTGATTCCATCTACTCGAAAAATCGGATTTACTTTGCGCGCTCATCTACTTCGAATATTCCAAATGTATTGCTGTCGGTATCGATAAAATATCCCTGCCAGCATCGTCCAGGGATGGCGAATTTCGGCAAGGCCACGATGCCGCCGCGTTCAAGAATTTTCTTCGCCGTTGCATCGAAGTCTTCCACCTCAACCGAGCAGGTAAAGGCGTTGGTGCCAAATTCTTGCGGAGGAGTTTTAGCGGGGCGCTTCAAGAGGCCGCCGTTAATTCCGTTGGTCTCGATCCGATAGTACTCAATGGGCACGAATTCTTCCTTTATGAAATTCCAGCCGAAGACATTCTCGTAAAAGGCTATCGTCTTTTCCGGATCTGATGCCTGTATCTCAAAATATGCGATCGTGTTCATGGCTCGATTGCTCTCCTCGGCTGCCGCCTACAATCCCTAAAATCAGTATGGATGAATCTGCGGTTTTCGTCAACTGACGGTGCTCTAAGCGATCATCCTGATTCTGGGTCTTGCGCCGCGTCCATGTTTCTTTGGGCGGTTTCGGCGGCTAGGTAGACAGAGAGCGCAGTGATGGTCGACAGGCCGATGATGTAGAGGGCAATGGGCCAGGAGCTTCCGGTGGATCTGAGCAGGCTGGTGGCGATCAGCGGGGATAGGCCGCCGGCGATGACGGAGGCGAGTTGATAGCCGAGCGATGCGCCGCTGTAACGCACGCGCGTGTCGAAGAGCTCGGAGAAGAAACTGGCGAGCGGGCCGTACATGGCGGCGTGCGTCACGGGAAGCGCGACGATGACCGCCACGACCATCAGCGCGGCGTTTGACGTGTCGATCAGCCAGAAAAACGGGAACGCGAAGAGACCGGTGCCTATCGCGCCGAAGAGGAAGACGGGCCTGCGGCCACGATAATCGGACAGCCAGCCGTAGAAAGGAATCGTGAGGATTTCCAGAGCAGCAGCGAGAGAGACGGCGGCAAGGATGGCCGAGCGAGAGAAGCCGATATCGGGCTGCGTTGCGTACGTGAGAATGAACACGGTGTAGAGGTAGAAGGCGCCGTTTTCGGCAAGCCGCGCGCCCATCGCGAGGAGCAGGTTTTTCGGGTGTTGGCGGATCGCGTCGAGGACGGGCATTCGCGATTCGGTCCGGGCTTTCTTGATGTCGGTGAACGCGGGCGGATCCTCGATGGCCAAGCGAATGTAGAGACCGACAGCGACCAGGAACGCGCTGAGCAGGAACGCAATGCGCCAGCCCCAGGAGAGCAACGCTTCCTCGGAGAGTTGCGAGAGCAGGCCGAAGATTCCGGTCGCGAGGAGCAGGCCGACGGGCACGCCGATTTGCGGCCAGCTTCCGTAGAAACCGCGCTTGCCGTGCGGCGAATGTTCGACGGCCATGAGGACCGCGCCGCCCCATTCGCCGCCGACGCCAAAACCCTGGACGAGGCGCAGCAGGACGAGCAGTATCGGCGCCCAGACGCCGATGCTGTCGTACGTCGGAAGCAGGCCGATCAGAAACGTGGCGATACCCATGAGGAGGAGCGTAAACACCAACATCGATTTGCGCCCGATGCGGTCGCCAAAGTGGCCGCAGACGATTCCGCCGATGGGGCGCGCGACGAACCCCACCGCGTAGGTGCCGTATGCCGCGAGTGTGGCGGTCAGGGGGTCGTACTTCGGGAAGAAGAGCGGACCGAAGACCAGCGCGCTCGCAGTCCCGTAAAGAAAAAAGTCGTACCATTCGATCGCGCTGCCGACGAAGCTGGCGATGGCGACTTTGCGAATGGAGTTGCCGGCCGGGGTGGAAGTGTCGCTAGCCATTTTCACCCAACCTGGTTGCCTAGACTATCCCGCGATCTCGTAAGAAGCGGTCCCGTTCCCCGAGGTCTACTTGGGTGGCGAGATCAACTTCAATCGCCTCTTCCAAATTGGCGAGTGCTTCATCCACGGTGTCGCCGCAACTCGCAGTGTCGAGTTCTTCGCATACCGCCGAGTACTGTCCGTCTTCCGCCTTGATGTTGTACGTGAGCGTCATCGACGGTGTCGCATCGCATGCTCGCCTCGTGCGAATCGTTTTCATCGGGTCAGTGTACAGGACGACCGAAAATGATCGTAGGCCCTTCCGATCCTCCAATACCTCGCACTTCTCACGTTACGCCAGACGGTGCAACCGCGGGACGTCCCTCGAAGCGCGCGACGATGGCCGCGCCGATGCTATCGCCCATAACGTTGACGGTCGTGCGGCACATGTCCAACACGCGGTCCACGCCGAGGATTAAGCCGAGCGCCTCGAGGGGCAGGCCGACGGCGTCATAGATGAGGCCCATCATCGCGATGCTGCCGCCGGGAATGCCGGCGGTCCCGATGGAAATCACAATCGACATGACGAAGATGGTGAGTTGTTGCGTCGTCGTCATGTCGATTCCCAGGACCTCGGCGACGAAGAGCGTGGCGACCGCCGTATAGAGCGCCGTGCCGTCCATGTTTGCAGTCGCGCCGATGGGTAGAACGAACTGGACGATGCCGCGATCCACGCCGAGGCGTTCGACCGCGCAACGGATGTTGATCGGCAATGCGGCGTTGCTCGAAGAGGTCGTGAACGCGACTTGCATGGCGGGGGCCATCGCGCGAACGTAACGGGCCGGCGATATTCCGGCGACGAGGCCGACCATGACGAATATCAAGAAGCCCGCATGCACGACCAAGCCGAGGACCACCGTGATCACATAGACGGAGAGGCTTTGCAAGTACTCGAAGCCCAAGGTCGCGATGGCGTGGGCCATCAACGCGAACACGCCAAGCGGCGCAAGATTCATGATCCACATGATGATCGTGATCAACGCACCGTCCGCCGCTTGGAGCGCTTTGATCGCGCTTTCCGATCGCTCGCCGATCGCCCCGAGCCCCGCGCCGAGCAGCAACGCCAGCGTGATGATCGCAAGAATCGGCGCCTTGTCCGTATCAGTCACCATGATCGGATTCTGAAAGATTTGCGGGAGTATTTCTTTCTGGATTTTCATCCCCGCGGACAACGCCGGCGCTTCCTTCGCTTCCGGAGCGTCGCCCTCCGCGGCCTTCTCCGCTAGATATTGGTCGCCGACGGATTGCATGCCCCTGCCAGGGTGAATCACGTTGAAGAACATCATCCCGATGAACACGGCGACACTCGTCGAGGTGAGAAAGAACGCCGTGACCTTGAGACCTACGGAGCCGAGTTTTCGCACGTCCCCCAGGCCTGCCGCGCCGAGCAGCACTGAGACGAACACCAGCGGCACGATCACCATCTTCAGCGGCAACAGGAACAGTTGGCCGAATACGCCGAGGTAGTCGGTCACCACGACAAGCCGGCCCGCTACCGCAAGGCCCCAGCCCGCCGCGATGCCCAGCACCATCGCGATGAAAATTTGCGCGGGCAGGCCGAATCGGCCAGGTAGAACCAGTCCGAACAGCACCAGCGCCGCGAACACAGCGGCGGAATCCGTCACGAGCGGGCCCGCGTCAAGCGATTCGTTATCGACGAATTGACACGCCCCCACGAGTACGAACGCGAAAGCCGCGAACGCTGCGAGGATTCCCGGGGAGAAATTCATCTTCGGAACGTAGCGGCTAACCGACAATCTTGATGACGATGAAGCCGATCACGAACGGCGCGAGGACCGCCAGCCACATTTTGTGTTCGAGTAGGAACTGGGTGATTCCCTGTATGTCCATCGAACGATCCTCGGAATTCGTTCCGAATCTAACATAGGCCAGGGTGCGTTGCAATGAGGGGTGATTTCGCCTTCGAATTCGTCCGGCCAAAGCATCGCGCGATTTCTCGACGGGGTGAGGTCGTGTTAGATTGGGCGGAATTTGGAGATCCGTTGTGTCAGGCGGTTTTCACACGCTCGACGAATATTTCCGCGCGCGGCCCGAACGCGATCACGCGATTCGCGAGTGCTACGTGGGCGAGGAGGCCGCCGCGCGGCTTGGCCGTTTCGCGCGGGACGAGTTGGGACATCAGGCGCTTGTCGTGTGCGATGAAAATACGTTCGCGGCGGGTGGCGAGCAGGTGCTGGCTGCGCTGCGCGACGCCGGTAAGACGTATGACCTTCGACGATTTGGCGCTGCGCCGATTGACGCGACCGTTGAACTCGGCGACGAAGTCGCAGCGGCGGGCCACCAATCCGATTTCTTCGCTGCGATTGGTTCGGGATCGATTTGCGATCTCGCGAAACACGCGGGCCACAAACTCGGCAAACCTGTGGTCCTCTACGCGACGGCGGCGTCGATGAACGGCTACACCTCCGGTATCGTCGCGGTCAAAGTGCGCGGGCTGAAACGCACGATCCCCTGCGCGCCGGCCGTTGGCGTGTTCGCGGACCCTCGCGCCGCCGCGACCGCGCCGCGACGCATGGTGGCCGCGGGGATCGCGGACTACTTGTCCAAAGCGTCGAGCGCGACGGACTGGCGCGTCGGCCACGCGCTGCGCGGCGGATTCTTCTCGGATGAACCGCGCCGCCTATTCGAAGGCACGCAGGAGCGCGTGCTGTGCGCCGCGCAACGGATTGGCCGCGGCGAAATCGAGGCCTACGCCACGGTGCTCGACGCGCTGATGCTATCGGGATACTCGATGGTCATCGCGGGGTCGTCCTCGCCCGCGTCCGGCGGCGAGCACCTCATCTCGCACTACGTGGACATGAAGTCGGCCCTGTACGGCACGCCGCACGACTTGCACGGGACGCAGGTGGGCGTGGCGACGTTGCACTGTCTTCGGCTTTGGGAGCGCATCCTGGCGCTCGACGCGGCGGATATTGACGTGGACGCATGTCTCGCCGCGCAACCGTCGGAGGAACAAATCGACCATTGGATTGACGAGGACTGGGGCGGCGAGGTGTCGCAAGAGGTCCGCGCGCAATGGCGCGAGAAACGGTTAGCGCCCGAGGCGATGCGCGCGGAAATCGAGTTGTTTCGACGGCAACTGTCCGCCAACCGGGAGGCATGGGGCAAGGACTTGTTGCCGTCGACTGCGGTGGAGAAGGCGATTGCCGGTGCGGGCGGCCCCGTGACCCCCGAGGTGATGCACGCGCCGCTCGACGTCTACACCAAGGCCCTCGAGCGCGCCCGCTTCATCCGCAACCGGTTCACGGTGTTGGACCTGGCCGCGGAACTTACCCTGCGATAACGATGGGCGGGTTGCGCGGTCCTCGATGCGTCGTGTTTAATTCGCATCGTGCGGGATCCATCCGCGCTTGTATCGCGACGACTATACTGCGCATGAAAATCCATCCGACCGCCATTGTCCATCCCAACGCCGAATTGGCGGATGACGTCGAAGTGCAGGCGTATTCGATCATAGGGCCGCACGTGAAAATAGGGCCGGGGAGCGTGGTCGGGCCGCATTGCGTGGTGGATGGGCGGACGGTGCTCGGCGCGCGGAACCTGATTTACAGCGGCGCGCAAATCGGGGTCGTGTCGCAGGACAAAAAGCACCGGGGGAGCTTCGTCGGACGGACGCACATCGGCGACGAGAACATCTTCCGCGAGCACGTGACGATCAGCGCGAGCACGATTTCATCGGAGGAAGACGACCACCGGGCGACGACGATCGGCAACGATTGCATGTTCATGGCCAACAGCCACGTCGGGCACGACAGCCACGTCGGCAACAGCGTGATCATGGCGAACAGCGTGGCGCTGGCGGGCCACGTGGACGTACACGACTTTGCGAACATCGGCGGGCTTTGCGGCGTTCATCAAGAGTGCGTCGTCGGGACGATGGCGTTTGTCGGCGGGCTGACGCGCGTCTCGAAAGACCCGCCGCCGTATATGATCGTGGAAGGCAACCCGCCCCGTTGCGGCGGGCCGAACCAAATCGGGCTGAAGCGACGCGGTCTCGATGAGGCCGCGCGCGATCGCGTCAAGACGATGTACAAGCTCATGTGGTGGTCGAAACTGAACACCACGCAGGCGCTTCAGGAGATCGAACGTTCGGTCGATCAAAGCATCGAGCGCGAGACATTCGTGAGTTTCGTGCGCGGATCCGTCCGCGGAATCATCAAGTAGCGCGATCCGGTTTCCTATCTCCGCGGCTGGATTGTGAGGTCGCTATGCAGAGTCCAAATTCCAGTGGATGACCATTCGAAAGTCCGTGTTGGTGTCATCGGCGTCGGCCATCTCGGCTCGCACCATGCCCGGCTGTACGCCGCCGCGGGCAACGTCGACTTAGTCGGGGTTTTCGACACGGATTCCGCGCGCGCCGCAGACGCCGCGGAGCGCTTCAGTACGCGCGCTTTTGATTCGCTTGATGCGCTTCTGGCGGAGCGTCCCGATGCCGTTTCCGTAGCGGTCCCAACGCTCGCGCATCACGACGTGACGCTGGCGGCGCTCGAGGCGGGGGCGGACGTGTTGGTTGAGAAGCCGATAGCGGCGAATGGCGCGGAGGGATCGGCGATGGTCGAGGCGGCGCGGGCGCGCGGCAGGGTGCTGCAAGTCGGGCACGTCGAGCGGTTCAACGGCGCGGTGATGGCGCTGATGGAATCCATCAGCGGACCACGGTTCATCGAGTGCCATCGCCTCAGCCCCTACCCGAACCGTGGACACGACGTCAGCGTGGTACATGACCTGATGATTCACGATCTCGATATTGTGCTGGCGTTGGCCGGCCACGAGATCGAGTCGATCGACGCGATCGGCGTCGCCGTGTTCTCGGAGGCGGAGGACATCGCCAACGCACGGATACGGTTCCGGTCGGGGTGCGTGGCGAACTTGACGGCGAGCCGGGTGTCCGTCGAGCGGATGCGGAAAATCCGTATCTTTGAGCCGAACGCCTACGTCTCGACCGACTATTCCGCGCAGGAAGTGCTGGTGTATCGGAAAAAGCCTGGGCCGTTGCCCGAGGGAGCGTCGCCGATGGAGGCGATTACCATCGAGCCGCTCGAGGTGGTTAGGGAGGAGCCGCTGAAGTTGGAGATCGAGGCGTTCCTCGAATGCGTGCGGACGCGGAGCACGCCGCGCGTTTCGGGCGAGGACGGCCTGCGCGCGTTGCGGCTCGCGGAAGATTTGATCGCATTCATGCGCGCGCGGACGTGACCCCCTGTCATGGCCAAGACTGTTTTCCTGGTTGCGGGCGAATCGTCGGGCGACGTGCATGGATCGAATTTGATCCGGGCGCTGCGGGGGTTGGATTCGTCGCTCGAATTCGAGGGGCTGGGCGGGCAGCGCATGGCAGCGGCGGGGATGCGGCTGCGGCACGATCTCGCCGGGCGCGCGATCATGGGATTCACGGAAGTCGTGCGCTCGTTTGGATTCATTCGTACCCTGTTCAACGAGACCATTACCCACTTGGAAGCACATCGTCCCGATGTTCTGGTGCTTATCGACTATCCCGGTTTCAATATGCGCCTCGGACGCCGCGCAAAGGCGCTGGGGATTCCGGTCGTCTATTACATCAGCCCGCAGGTCTGGGCTTGGAAAAAAGGCCGCGTGCGCACGTTAGCGTCCTTCGTCGACAAGATGCTCGTTATCTTGCCCTTCGAGGAAGTCATCTACCGCGAGGCGAATGTGCCCTGCGCGTACGTGGGCCATCCGTTGCTGGATCATGTAAGCGATTGGTTTCCGCGAACGAAAATCGAAGGCGATCCCGTGATCGGCCTGTTGCCGGGAAGCCGAGAGCAGGAGATTCGGCGGATACTTCCGCCGATGATCGAAACGGCGAAGGGAATCCGCGAGAAATATCCCCGCGCTAAATTCGTCACGGCGTGTGTGGACAAGCAACGTGAGGAACAGATTCGGGCACTGGCCGGCGATTTTCCCGTCGAGACGCACGTGGGCGGAATGTACGATGTACTCGGCCCGGCACGGTTCTGCATGGTCGCGTCGGGCACGGCGACGGTCGAGGCCGCGCTATTCGGCGTGCCGTTCGTTATTCTCTATCGGGTGACGCCCGTGACGTATTGGATGGCGCGCATGCTGGTGGATATCGAGCACATCGGCATGGTAAACATCCTTGCGGGCAAACGGCTCGTTCCGGAGTTTGTCCAGGGGCGGGCGGCCGCGCGCGAAATTCTACCCACCGCGCTTACGTTGATCGACGAATCGCCCGAACGCCGCGCGATGATCGGCGGCCTTGCGGCGGTCCGCGAGGTCCTCGGCGGACCGGGCGCATCCGAGCGGGCGGCACGGGAAATTCTCACGGTGATTAATCGCTGACGCATGGCCGAGAAACTCTACATCGTCGATGGAATGGCCTATGCCTTTCGCTCGTACTTTGCGATCCGCAATCTGCGCGATTCGCAAGGGCGGCCGACCAACGCCGTGTACGGGTTCGCGCGCGTGGTGTTGAAACTGCTGCGTGAGGAGAAGCCCGCGTATCTGGTCATGGTGTTCGACGCGCCGGGCAAGACCTTTCGCGACGACATGTATCCCGCGTACAAAGCGACGCGGCAAGAGACGCCCGAAGACCTGATCCACCAATTTGATCGCATCGACGAACTCGTCCGGGCATTCGACATTCCGCTGTTGCGCATTCCCGGCGTCGAGGCGGACGACGTGATGGGCACGCTCGCGCGGCGTGCCGAGGCCGCGGGGATGGAGGCGGTCGTGGTGTCGGCGGACAAGGACGTGCTGCAACTGGTCACCGATCACACGCTGGTGTATGACCCGAACCGCGGCGACAAGGGGACCTGGTACGACCGCAAGGGCGTCGAGGAACGCTTTGGCGTGCCGCCGGGAAACGTGATCGAGGTGCTCGGCCTCATGGGCGATTCGGCGGACAACGTGCCCGGCGTAAAAGGCATCGGCGAGAAGACGGCGATCAAGTTGTTGCAACAATACAAGACGATCGCGGGGGTGTACGAACACATCGACGAACTCAAGGGCAAGCAAAAGGAGAGGCTCGTCGAGGACCGCGACATGGCGCTTCTCAGCCGCGAACTGGTGACGATTAAGACGGACGTTGAACTCGACGCCGATCTCGAATCGTTCCGGACGAGGGAGCTCGACCGGAAGAAACTTTCCGACATCTTTGTGTCGCTTGAATTTCAATCGCTGCTCGAAGAATTCCTGCCGGACGCGGCAGACACCGAAAAACTCGACTACCAATTGGTCTTGACCGAGGCGCAGTTGGAATCGCTGGCCGATCAATTGCGCAAGGTAGGCACGTTCTCTCTCGATACGGAAACCACGTCGACCGATCCGATGCAGGCGAAACTGTGCGGAATTTCGCTCAGTTGGCGCGAGGCCACGGGGTACTACATCCCCGTGGGGCACCGGCCGGAGGCGATGACGTTGGACGGGAAACCCGTAGCCGGGCTGTCCGCCGAGGCGGTTCTGAAGACGCTCGGGCCGATTTTCGCGGACGAATCCGCCGGGAAAATCGGCCACAACATCAAGTATGACATGGTCGTCCTCGAACGGGCTGGCGCGCCTGTACGCGGGATAGCGATGGACACGATGGTCGCCAGCTACTTGACAGACCCGTCCAGAGTGAGGCACAATCTAAACGAGGTCAGTCTCTACTACCTCAAGCGCAAGTTGATCCCGATATCCGATTTGATAGGATCGGGGTCCAAGGCGACCACCTTCGACCATGTCCCCATCGAGCGCGCGTGCGAGTACGCCGCCGAGGACGCGGACATAGCTTGGCGCTTGTCGTCGATATTTCGCGGGACACTCGCGGAGCGTGGACTGGGGCCGCTTCACGAGGAAATTGAACTCCCTCTGATTTACGTTCTTGCCCGCATGGAAATGGCGGGCGTAGCGATAGATCGGGGTGTTTTCGCCGGCCTCCAGCGCGAAATGGAGGTCCGCCTCAAGGAATTAGAGGCGGAAATACACGGACTGGCGGGTGACCGGTTCAACATCAATTCACCCAAGCAACTCCAGAAGATCCTTTTCGAGGACCTGGGATTAACGCCGCTACGCAAGACGAAGACCGGGTACTCGACGGACGTCGACGTGCTCGAAGACCTTGCGCGGCAGCATCCTCTTCCCGAAAAGATTCTGGAATATCGGACCCTGGAGAAACTTCGCGGGACCTACGTCGAAGCCCTTCCGAAAATGGTGGACCCGGAAACCGGGCGCATCCACACCTCGTTCAATCAAGCGGTGGCGGCGACCGGCCGGCTCTCCAGCAGCGACCCCAACTTGCAGAACATTCCAGTTCGCAACGAGATGGGCAAGCGAATTCGGCAGGGGTTCGTGGCGGCAGGCCCCACGTATCGACTCATCTCGGCCGATTACTCGCAAATTGAATTACGGATTTTGGCCCACCTCTCCGGCGACAGGGCCCTGCAAGAAGCCTTTCGCCACGAGATGGACATTCATACCGACACCGCGTCGCGCGTGTTCGACGTGATGCCCGCGATGGTCACGCCCGATATGCGGCGTCAAGCCAAGGCGGTGAACTTCGGCGTGGTCTACGGGATCAGCGCATTTGGTCTTGCTCGGAACATTGGCGTGTCGAATTCGGACGCGCAGAAGTTCATCGACAATTACTTCGCGCAATACCCCGGCGTCCACGCGTGGATTCAGGCGACCATCCAAGAAGCGCGGAAGAACGGGTTCGTGCGCACGCTGATGAACCGGCGGCGCTACGTGCCGGAGATCTCGAGCAGCAACACGGCCACGCGCCGCGGCGCTGAGCGAATCGCGATCAACACGCCGGTGCAAGGCACGGCGGCGGACGTGATTAAGATCGCGATGATTCGGCTCGACCGCGCGCTCGAGGGGCTCGATGCGCGACTCATTCTGCAAGTCCACGACGAACTCGTCGTCGAGGCGCATGAGGACGTCGCGGAACGCGCGGCGCAGTTGACGCGCGAGACGATGGAGAACGCGATCTCGCTTGATGTGCCGCTGAAGGTTGACGCGGGCATCGGGCGGAACTGGGCCGAAATCCACTAAAGGCAGTACAACGAACGGTGTGCCCGATCGGGACACGCTGAAAACTCCTGGACGCCGCGCTTAGACGGCGTACGCCCAGCTGCGTATACACGAACCTAATAACAATCAGTAATCGAGGTATGACCATGAACGATCGTCCAATGGACAAAGGCCCCCGGCAAAAGAACCGTCAGATGAAGCGCCACAGCGGTGGTGGCGGTGGTGGCGGCAATCCGAACATGAACAATCCGAACCAGCAGCGGAACATGAACCGCAACAGTAACAGCAACAACAATCGGAACCGCCGGCCAGGCGGCCCGCCGGGCAAATTCTTTCGGCGCAGGCCGGACATCCTCGACGTTGAGGACGAGGATTTTGAAATCAAAGACGGCCCAGTCGTCTCGATTACCAAAATGCACCGCATGAACGTGCAAGAGCTCCAGGCCAAGGCCGAAGAACTCGGCAACGAGGAACACGGGTTAAAGAAGCAAGACCTGATTTTCTGGATTCTCCAGCACAGCCTCGACAACGCGGGATCGGTCGTCGGCGAGGGGACACTCGAAATCCTTCCGGACGGTTTCGGCTTTCTGCGATCAAACGACTACTCCTACCAATCCGGCCCGGACGACGTCTACGTGTCGCCGTCGCAGATTCGTAAGTTCGGTCTTCGCACGGGCGACACGATTCTAGGCCACGTCCGGCCGCCCAAAGAGGGCGAGCGGTATTTCGCGCTGCTGAAAGTCAGCACGGTCAACGACACCGATCCGGCCGTCGCGCGCGAGCGCGTCCTATTCGACAATTTGACGCCGCTCCACCCAGACGAACGCATTCGCCTGGAGACGACGCAAAAGGAAGTGGCGATGCGCGTGATGGACCTCGTCTCGCCCATCGGCAAGGGCCAGCGCGGACTTATCGTCGCGGCCCCGTTCACGGGGAAAACGGTGCTCATGCAGAAGATCGCAAACAGCGTTTCGGTGAACCATCCGGAAATTGCCGTGATCGTGCTGTTGATTGACGAGCGACCGGAAGAAGTGACGGACATGAGGCGCTCGGTCAAGGGCGAGGTCATCGCGTCCACGTTCGACGAGCCGGCGGACCGGCACGTCCAAGTCGCGGAAATGGTGCTCGAAAAGGCCAAGCGACTGGTCGAACACGGCCGGGACGTGGTCATCCTGCTCGATTCCATCACCCGACTTGCGCGCGCCTATAACCAGATCGTCCCCTCGACCGGCAAAGTGCTTTCCGGGGGCGTTGAGGCCAGCGCGCTACAGCGCCCGAAACGGTTTTTCGGAGCGGCGAGAAACATCGAGGAAGGCGGCAGCCTTACGATCATCGCGACCGCGCTCGTCGATACCGGCAGCCGCATGGACGAAGTTATCTTTGAAGAGTTCAAGGGCACGGGGAACATGGAGGTCCACCTGGACCGCCGGTTGATGGAGAAGCGCATCTTCCCGGCGATCGATATTCATCGGTCGCGCACGCGCAAGGAAGAACTGCTCATCGAGAGCGATGAACTGCAGCGGATTTGGCTGCTGATCAAAGTGCTTAGCCCGCTCGAAACGGCCGAAGCCACGGAGATGCTCATCGAGAAACTGAAGAAGACGGATAGCAACAAGGACTTCCTCGCGATGATGCAGAAGATGTAGTGAAAGCGGTAGAACGAGTGCTTCGGTGACCGATTGCTCGCTCAGGAATGAGACTTCGCCTCAGACCCGTCATTCCCGCGAAAGCGGAAGTCCAGCGGTATGCCGGGCAGATCGGTCACGTGTCTGGATTCCCGCTTTCGCGGGAATGACGGGCGCGGCGGGAATGACGAGCGCGGATGGGGCGACGATGCGAGCGTAAGTATTCCCCAAGATACATCGTACAATCGGGACTCGATGCGAGAACAAGGCTGCGCACCAATGGCGGACACGAGGGAAATTATTCTGTCGGGCATCCGGCCAACGGGCCGCTTGCATTACGGGAACTACTTCGGCGCGATCAAGAACTTTCTCCGGCTTCAGGAGGAAGGGCATGAATGCTTTTATTTCATCGCCGATTACCACGCGCTGACGACGGTATCCGAGCGCACGGATTTTTTTCAGCAAACGATCGACATGCTGCGAACCTACGTCGCGTGCGGTCTGGATCCGAAGCGAGCGGTCATTTATCGGCAGAGCGATTTGCCGAGCACGGCGGAACTTGCCTTGCTGCTTGGCATGATCACAAACATCGGGTATCTGGAGCGCGGCACGACGTACAAGGACTCCGTCGCCAAGCTCGCTGGCGGCACTGAAGGCCCCGAGGGCAATCCCATTTCGTACGGCTTGCTCGGCTATCCGGTGCTCATGGCGGCGGACATCTTGATCGTGCGCGCGGACAAAGTGCCCGTCGGGGACGACCAGCGCCAGCACGTCGAAATGGCGATCAATCTCGCGCGGCGATTCAATTCGCGCTTCGGCCGCGAGGTCCTCAAGCTGCCGCACCCCGTCGCGCGCGATGCGGTCCGGCTGCCGGGGCTCGACGGCGGCGTGAAGATGGGGAAGTCCGAGAACAACGACCTTGGGCTTCTCGACGATCCGAAAACGGTGCTCGATAAGATCAAAGGCGTGCAGACGACGACGGACCCGCTTCCGCTGAAGAGCGAATCGGATGACCCGGACCTCGTCATACCGGAACTGCCGCCGGGCCTCGGCGCGCTGTACCGGATTTTGAATCTCGTTGCGCCAGAGGAGGTCTATCTCGACTTTGTCGGCAAATACCGGCGCGGCGAAAAGTTTTACGGCAAACTCAAGACAACGCTCGCGGAATACGTCAATGGTTTCAATCGACCGCTCATCGATCGGTTCAACGCGCCGGACAATACCCCCGGCACTGTTAAGGATTTCCTGCGCGCCAACGCCGAGCGCGTGACTCCCATTGCCCTCGAAACCGTCGAAGCCTGCCGCGAGGCCATCGGTATCGGTCACAGCTTGTATCGTGGCTAAGGTCTGACTCTTGTCAACTGTTTTCTTGTCCGCTTTCACGCCCTGTGTTAGACTTTTGACGAGCGGATTCGCCCTGGAGGACCGGTAAGGGGTAGGGCCGCCGCACAGGGAAGTAATCGAGGGAGGATCTCATGGCCCCTGCGAAGAACGACCAGCGTCAGGATCGGCGCGTCGCCGCGGAAATGCCTGTTCGGTATCGCGTGCTAGGCGGGACCGGGGAGCTCGCGGCGGAACAACGCACGAAGACCACCAATATTTCCATGAGCGGCGTGGCGTTCGTGTCTCCGCTAAATATAGCGATCGACACGCGCGTCACCGTCGCCGTGAATATGCCCGACAAGCGCGGCGAACTCGAGTGCGAAGCCATCGTTATGCGCATCGTCCGCGAGTTGCCCGGCGAGCAGGGCGTCGAGTATGGCATCCAGTTCGACATGGACACCGTGCGCGATCAGGAACGGCTTCAACTGTTCGTCCGGTCGATCGACATCGTACCGCTTCTCGAATACATGATGAAGAACAACGCCACGGACCTCCACCTTACGGCCGATTCCGCCCCCATTTTCCGCGTGAACCGCCAACTGCTCAAGACCGACGGGCGGGCGCTTTCCCGCGACGCCGTGAAAGCACTCGTTCTGGGGACCCTCACCCCGGATCGCCGCGAGGCGTTTGTGCGCTCGAGGGAAATCTACTATCCGTTCTTTATCCCCGGGCTTGGACGTTGGCGGGTGAGCGCGTTCCAACAGCGGGGCAATATCGAGGCCGTGTTTCACAATGTGGATACGTACGTTCCGACAATCGAGGACCTCGATCTGCCGGAGATATTGCATAACATCGCAGTGACCCAAGGCGGGTTGGTCTGCGTGACGGGCGGCGCGGGCACGGGAAAATCCACGACTATCGCGGCAATGATTCGCACGATCAACCGCGAGCAGCAGCGCGTCATCGTCACCATCGAGGATCCGATCCAATACATTCATGAAAACGAACGGTCCGTCATCAAGCAACGTGAAGTCGGTTTCGATACCAGCTCCGTTGCCGAGGGGCTTTCACACGTTTTGCGCCAGGATCCGGACGTCATCGTCATCGACGACGTACCGGACGCGGAAGTGATGGACATGGCGATGCGCGCGGCGGAGTCTGGCCGCTTGGTGATCGTCACGATGCACACGACCGACGCGATCACGACGGTGCGGCGGATTATCGGCATGTATCCGGAACATCGCCGGCTGAGCGTACTGCAATCGGTCGCGGCGGCCCTTCGCGCGGTGATTTCGCAACGCATCGCGCCGACGATAGACGGCCGCGGCGCGATGATGGTTCCCGAAATCCTAACGATGACTGAACCGATGCGCCAGGCGATTCGCACCAACAAAATCGAACAGCTTTACAACCTCATGGCCGGCGCTCCCGGATGCATCACGCTGGACGCGGGCTTGCGCAGCGCGTTGTTACGCGGCCGAATCGACTTCGATACCGCCTCCCAATTCGCGCGGGACCCCGAAGGCCTCCGCCGCGCAGTCGCCGTCTAGATAGTACGGCTCAGAACCGATCCAGCGGCCACACGTACGGGTCGCGTTTGGGAAAGAGCGTCGCGAGCAGATGCCGCGCCGCCGCCGTGATGTTGCGCCGCTCCTGGGCGAGCAAATCTTCTGTGCGTATGTACCCGGTGAACACGCGCATCAGGTCGCGGCCGCTAAACCCGACTTTGTTTGTTCCCGCAATCGGCGAAACATCGATCGCGCCGCGCGTGGCCCTTACGCGATACGGAATCTTGTCCACCTGCAACGTGACCTCCGCGCGTTCCGAGCCTAACGCGCTTCGGCGCAGCCGCTCTTCCCACTCCGGAATCGCCGTCTCCAACGTCTCCCCAACGTCGACGAAGGCCATCATTCCGCCTTGGCCTTCCGCGCGCCGCGTTTCATGCCGTGACGCGAACGATTCGAGGTAGTGCGAGAAGGGATGGCCCGGTGGCGTCAGAAACCGCAGTGTTCCCCGGCACATTTCGTGGGCCCACGCCGAGCACATCGAGAGCAGTTCCGGCTGGTCCTCGCCGAGAAGTGCGCCAAGCTCGCTGATCTCCATTCCCGTTTCGCGCGGCCTCCCCAGCGCGTATCCCAAGACTTTGCCACTCGCGTCGGTCAAGACCCGGCCCACTTTCAGCAAGTCCCATTTGTTCGAGAACGTGCCCGACGAGCGCAGCAACGAACACGGCACGTCCGCGTCGTTCGCCTCGTGAACGCGCCGCAACGCGCCAATGTCCCCCGGCTTCACGTCTCGCACCCTCCGGGTGGCGGAAATCTCGGGCCTATCCGGAGACACGTCGATTTCGATGGCATAGTCCGGCAGAACGGTCGCGTAGCCGAAGCGATGATAGAAATTCGGGATGCCGAACAACATCGACACATGATAGCGATGCGCGCGCATGTAGGCGAATGCGTCGCGGATGAGCGCGGTGCCTACGCCCTTGTGCCGGTGCCGCGGGGCGGTAGTCACCCAGCCCAGTCCGCCCATCTTCAGGCGCGCTTCGCCGAGGCGAATCGTTTCCGTCGTCAGACGCAACGCCCCCGCAAGTTCGCCGTCGCAAAGCGCAATGCGGGTGTGCTCAGGCCGATACCCTGGATACGCCGCGCCCGCGCCCTCAAACCACTCCGACGCGGAAAAGTAATTGACCTGATGGCCCTTCGCCATCAGATCGTTCGCCAGCTTTAGCTCGTCGTCCGATTGGACGCCGCGAATACTTATCTGTTGTTTACGTTCCGCGTTTACCATTGGCCCTGCCCGCTCCTGGCGGCGAGTGTAATGAATCGGAAACAGCGGGAGCGAACGGCCTCACCGCGCGCTTCGTTTCGCCCCCGTCGACGCGGGCTTCGAGAGTCGGTCCTCGCAATTGGCCCGGTCCTCCGAAACGCGCCGAACCAAGCGGGCCACGTCTGACCCGCCTTCCGCCGGTAACGCGCAGTAGGCCAAGAACGCTTGCAACTGAAGGTCGGCGCGAATACCGAGACGCGTCAGAACGAAATCGTAACGCAATGGATCCTCGGGGCAGATCCGGCGGAACGCTTCCGTCACTTCCAATGCGGTCGCGGCGTCAGTGCCCTTGCGTGAGGTGAAGGCAAGGCCGCGCGCGATTCGCTGCATGTGGGTATCGAGCGGAATGATCAGTCGCGACGCCGATATGCCCGGCCAACAGCCGGGATCGATCGCGTCGTTCCGGACCATCCAACGCAAATAGAGGTGAAGGCGTTTCGACGCGCTGTTTTTCGCCGGATCCGACAAGAGGCTGCTGGGGCCACCGAGATTGCTCACAAGCGAGGAAAGCCCTCGGATCGTGTTCTCGGCGCCCGAAGGGTCATTCTCGGCGAAACAGTTCCGCAACGAACCGTAACGTCCAATGGTCCGCCGAATTCCCGCAAGGAGCGCCGCAAGTTCCTCGCCGGTGCTCCATCGATGTCGAAACCCCGAGTAGAAGCGCCGAAGATCGCGGGTCGAGGCCGACATCACGAAGTCTCGCGGGGCGTTTTCCATGGGCGCGAGCGCCGCGTCAATGCTTTGTTCGATTTGCGCGGCGCGGCCATAGGCCAAGCTCGCGGCGACGATCCCGACGATTTCGCGCTCTTCGGGCGACCCGAACCGCAACACGGCCGAGAGAGGATCGGGTGTGATATACGCCGGTTGATTGTAGGTCCGGTAGAGACTTTCCAACGCCTCGCGCAACCGGGAGAGGGAAATCATCGAAAACCGTCCGGCGAATTGCGTAGACTATCATAGGTTTCGCTGCCGGATTCCGGGGGGCTGGGGCGGCCAATGGAAAAACCTCTCCAACCCCGTGCTAGAATCTCGTACTATGATCCTTTCATCGCCCAAATCCGTTGCGTTGGTGACCGTTTGTCTGTTGGTCACTGCCCAGGAGACCCTCGCCTGGGGCCCACGCGCGCAGAAGGCGATCACCGCCGCGTCGATCCAATTGATTCGACGAGAGTTCAGCGACGCCTTCCGGGCCGGCTCGTCCAACTACGAAGCCGATGTGTTCCGCGGCGCAGAGGACGGCTACAAATTCATCGCTTCGGAGGTCCCGCTCAACAGCGATGCCCAGTCCCTCGAAGCGGTGTTTCAACAGATCCAGTTATTGCGCGAGGTACGCAAAGAGGGATTAGGAGGCTACTTTGCCTACCGCGTGGGCGTCCTCTCGTCCCTTGCTTCGGAGGTAGTCCTTCCCTTTGGTGTCGTGTACACAAAGGAACGGGAACCGCTCAAACAGAAAGTCGACGCCGACTTGGACGCGCATGTCGGCCAACTCACTCTCAACGTAAATCAAGATAAATACGTCTACATTCGCCAGCCGCAGGAGTATTTCAAGTCCAAACGGATTTTCTATCCCGCGGACCAGTCCATGATTGAGGACGACTACAAACGCGGCAGAGGTTTCAGTGGGTTCCTCGATCAAGCGGCCCAAGCCTATTTCGATCGCAGTGTCGAGGCCGTGGTCGATTCGTGGTTCTCGGTGTTTCGGGCGCAAGACGGCGATACGGATGTAAAACCGTCGCCCCAGATCGTCAAGGACTATTTCGTAAACGAGATCGCGTACTCCCTCGAAGTGCGAAAGAACTATCTCCAAGCCAATCGCGCTTACCGGATTTTCGAAGAAGTCAACCCAGGGGACGTCGCCGCCTACGACCGCATAGGCGATATGTACTACGCCTTTGGGACCCAGGACGCGAAGGATCGGGGCGTTAAAGAATGGAAAATCGCCCAACAAAAACCGGGGCCCCAGCGAAACCGGGCCTCATGGAAAATTTCCAAACACTATATGGAGACGGGAGATACGTACGCTCGCCGCGCCAAGGGTCCGGACGCGACCGACACGGACCTTGAGGAAGCCTTGCGGGCCTTTCAACAAGCGCTCGAGTACAACCAGTCGGATCAGACGGCGGCGGACCGCATCAACGAGACGACCAAAGAGATCGCGTTGCGGCGCGAGCGCCGGGAGACGCAACAAAAGATCGTGGACGGAGTGTTGAAGGTAATCCAGGAAGCCGAAAGCCTAAAGGTGAAGGAAGAATACGAGGTAGCACTGACAAACTACAACAAGGCGTCCGGGTTGTTGGAGGCCGTGAGCGACGAATTCAGAGACCTCAAAGCTACCGCCGAGAAAACCGACTCGGACATCAAAAAAGCCGTGCGAGATATTACGGAGACCATCATGAACAACGCCCAAGCTGCAATCGATCGAGGCGTGGACCTGGTAGCGCAAGTCGATTTTGATAACGCCATTTCCGAATTTGAAAGCGTGCCGGGGTTCCTCGACGCCCTGCCTGCGGGAGACGGCGCGACACTGCTCCAGCGTAGCGACGAATTGCGTGCCCAGGCAGAGGCCCACATTGTGGAAACCAAACAGACGCAACAACGGTACGTGGACGACCAAGCGGCCAAACAAGGAGGCCTGCCCAAGCCGGCAGCGCCTCCTCCCGGCGCGAAACCGTAACGGTGGCCACGCCGCGCTCGTTGCGGCATATCCTCGGGCGCTACTACGGGCTGCTGGCAAATCGCTTCGGCCGTACCGGCTGGTGGCCGGCGGATACGCCGTTCGAAATTGTCGTCGGTGCAATCCTGACGCAAAATACCGCTTGGGAAAACGTCGGGAAGGCGATCGCCAATCTCAAGAGCGCCCACTTGCTGTCCCCTCGCGCGATACTCGCAGCGGATACCGCGGCCCTCCACGAGGCGTTACGCCCCTCAGGCTATTTCCGCGTCAAGACAAAACGACTCCGTAGCTTTTGCGAGTATCTCGTCGCTCGACACGGCGGAAGCATGAAGCGTATGGCGCGCGTCCCCCTCGAAACGCTGCGCACGCAACTCCTTTCCGTGCATGGAATCGGGCACGAAACGGCCGACGATATTCTGCTCTACGTCTGTGGAAAGCCCGTATTCGTCGTAGACGCCTACACGCGCCGCATCTTCAGCCGGCACGGGCTCGTCCCCAAAAACTCAGCGTATACACCGTTGCGCGAGTTTTTCGAAAATGCCCTGGTGCCGGACGTGGATGCCTTTAAGGAGTATCACGCGCTTATCGTCTACACTGGTAAGGAATATTGCAGGACAAAACCGCGCTGCGATCAATGTCCGCTAAGGGCCACCCTCAAGCCCGGCCAACCTCTCCTTTAACGGAGGCCGCTAATCCCGTAGACTATGCAAGGCTGGCGGCGATCCGGGCGCCTGCGCTTCGGAGTAGACATGGAATACGAAGGAACAACTGCACAAGGCGCGATTACGCAGTTGTATCAGTTCGTTACGCGCTTGCACAGCGGCATCCCGTACCATGTATCGAAATCGGGCCGTGCCTTTCCTCCGTGGCACTATTTCTTCGAAGTCACCCGGCGCTGCAATTTGCGCTGCAAAATGTGTCAATACATCGAGTGGCTCGAAAACGTCCCCGTCCGTGAACAACGGGACGGCGAACTCTCAACAGAAGAGTGGCTAAATGTCGTCGATCAGACCGGGCCCCTGAGCTTGGTCACGTTCACTGGCGGCGAAGTCTGGGTGCGCAAGGACTTCGGGACTATTCTCGAACGCGCTTGCTCAAAGTCGCGTGTCCATTTTATCTCCAACGCCGTAATGCTCGACGACGAGAAGGCCGAATTCTGCGTCAACCTCGCGCCCAAACGCTTCGGCTTCAGCGGCCTTAACTTCATCGGCGTGTCCATCGACGGCACCGAAGAGACCCACGATGTGGTCCGCGCGCAAAAAGGCGCGTACGCCCGCAGCATCGAGGGCATTCGCAACATCGCCAAGTTCCGCGAGAAGCAGGCCAAACAATGCCCGCTCATCCACATGAACACGGTCATCCTGGACGAAAACCTCGATGTGCTGCCCGAAATGCCTGGGCTCGCCGCCGAGGCAGGCGTCCATGTTCTCAACCTTCTGACCGAAATGCGCAGCATGGACAACCAAGACCTCGGCTTCGTGGATCCCGCAGTGTATGGGCCGGACAAAATTCGGATCCGCACAGTAGATCGCGAACAACTCGACGGCGCGCTGCGCAAGACCCTCGAGAACGCGAAGAAGGTCGGCGTCGAAGTCCGGATGCCGCGCATACCGTACGAGAACATCCTCGACCACTACGACGGCGGCTATGATCTAGATCACATGGCATGCCGCTCGATTTGGACCAACGTGTACGTCGGCTCCAAAGGCGGCGTATATCCCTGCTGGCTGCAAAACATGGGCAACGTCCGCGAGAACACACTCACGGAAATTTGGAACAGCCCCAAGTTCCAAGAATTCCGCCGCCGTCGCCGCCTCGGCGCATTCGAAGCCTGCCGAGGCTGCTGTGAAATCGAATACACAAAGAAAAAACTGCCCGGCCGCGGCGAGACCTACCCCACTCCCGCCATCGCCGGAACGACCGCTTAACAGCCCGTGGCAAAAGTCGTCTGCCGACACGATTGGCGTCCGTCGCCTACGTTAACTGGCATCAAGACCTCGAATTGTGACTCAATTCGTCATTGCGAAGGAGCGCGCCTTTCTGCATGGCGCGCGTATGCGGCAATCTCGACTTTTGCCACGGGCTGTTAGACTTGGAGTGGGATGCAGCCGGACTCTTGGGGGACCATCGGCCGATGCGGTTTACGCTGTTGGGGAGCGGAAGTTCGGGGAACGCGGCGCTGTTTGTTTCTCGAGACGCGAAGATACTCGTCGACGCGGGGCTCAGTTTTCGTCAGTTGATGTTGCGCGCTGAAGCGGCGGGTGAGTCACTGGACGGACTCGACGCGGTGTTCGTCACGCACGAACACGGGGACCATGTGAATGGGGTCGGTGTGTTAGCCCGGCGAATGAACGTCCCCGTTCACATGACTGCGCGCACCCGCGACGCACTGCCCGACGCCGTGGGCAAAGTCCCCAATCTGCGAGTGTTTGAGGCCGGCGAGAATATCCAAGTGCGGGACATCGCAGTGACCACCTTCAGCGTTGAGCATGACGCGGCGGATCCGGTCAGTTTCGTACTCGACGATGGTCACGGACGAGTCGGGATGGCGGCCGATTTGGGGCGGGCGTCAAATCCAGTACGCCATTGTCTCGCGGGCAGCCAGGCATTGGTGCTTGAATCGAACCACTGCCCGAAGCTGTTGGGCAAGAGCAGCTATCCGGCCTCGGTGCGTCAACGAATAAACGGGGAAAAGGGGCATTTGTCGAACCACAAAATGGCGTCGCTATTGCACGAACTCCTACACGACGGTCTGGAATTGGTCGTGTTGGTCCACATCAGCCAGGAGAACAACACCGAGGAGCTAGCGCGGCAGGCGGCCCAGAGCGTACTGCGCGATCACAGCGCGCGGTTGGTCGTCGCAACGCAAGACGTGCCGACGCCGGTGTTCACGCTGGGCGCTCGCGTGCCGGTTCGGGCTGTGGCGGCGACCGTACGCCCCTGACGCAGCGACCGCGGGCGAGGGGAGGCTGCACAATGGGGTAGCTTCATATAGTAGAATTTGCACATGGTCGCGCTGGGATACGCGGCCACTGGGGGAATCAGTATCAGGGAGGCATGAATGCCCGCATGGGGTAGAGCGAGACGGGCGGGGATGCGTCTGGCCGGGATAGTGGCAGCGTGTGCCGCCTTTTGCGTGGCCGCGTCGGCCCAGTTTGTCTATGTGAAGAGCGACGCCACGGGTCTGGGTGACGGCTCGGATTGGCCGAACGCGTTTACGTCTATCCAGACGGGTATCGTGTCGGCCTTGCCGGGTCAATCGGTGCTGGTGGCCGCAGGGACGTATTCGGAAGGCATCGCCCTCCCTAGCGATTCGAACGTGCTCGGCGGGTTCACCGGCGTTTCCGGGACCGAAGGGGACTTGGGCGCGCGCGATCCGTGGACCAATATCTCGACGATCGATGGGAGCACCGCGAACGACGGGGCGCCGGTACTTCACGTCGTCATCATTTCGGACGTGGGCGGCGTCACGCTTGACGGCTTTCGGATCACCGGAGGACTCGCTGACCTCACTGGATTCGACGCGAACGGCGGAGGCGTCGTGGTCGATAGCTTGGTGTCTGCATGCACGATCCGTAATTGCGTGATTTTTGGCAACAGCGCGATCGCCGATGGCGGCGGCATGGTCATCACCGGCGGCGCGCCGCTTAGTGTTGAGAACAGCGTTTTCCACAACAACAGTGCCGTCAAAGGCGGCGGCGTTGCGTGGGTCGCGGGACCGGATTCGTCGACGTTTGTCAACGTCGTTATCGCGTCGAACAGCGCAACGAGCTGCGGCGGAGGGGTGTACGGGTCGTCCGTTTCGGTCGCGCTCACGCCAACGTTTCGGAACTGCACGATAGCGGACAACTTCACGACGGGGCCGGTGTTTACGGGCGGCGGAATCTATCTGCACGACAACTTCGCGCCGGTCATTTACAACACAATCTTTAGTGGTAATTCGCCGGAGGGCATCACGGTCCACGATTCAACGCCGACGGCCAATACGCCGACGGTGTGGAATTGTCTGTTCAACGGGAACGGTTCGAGCGACTTCGATTTCGACTCGGGCACCCTGGCGGTGACCGGCGCGATCAATCTCAACTTTCTGCCGAGTGTCGTGAACGCGATTCAGGGCGATCCGCTTTATGTGAATTCCGCGAACCAGGACTACCATTTGCTGGATGGATCGGCGGCGATCGATCGCGGCGAGCCAACGCTGGCGAGCGCGGAGGACCTGGACGGCGAATTTCGTCCAGCGGGAGGCGGGCCGGACATCGGCGCGGACGAAATCGCCGCGGGATCACCTCCGCAAGACTTCACCGCGCCGACGTCGTTCGTACACGGCGTTATTTCGGCGACTGTTCAAGTGGCCGCGTCGATTTTCCCTGGAATCGACATTCCGATTTATGGAGTCGATCCGGAATCAGGAATTGCCGGCGTGGAACTTTGGTATCGAAAGCGAATCGACGGCACCGAAGCGTTCACGCAATTCGGCACGTTCGCGCTCTTCGATGCGCCGTTGTCATTCTCTCTGCCGGACGCGCTGCCTGGCGCAGACGGGGCCTATGAGTTTTACTCCGTCGCCGTGAACCGCGCTGGTCTCGCCGAATCCGCGCCCGCCAATCCAGATGACCAAACGATTCTATTGACCGACTCCGCGTACAACCCGGCCACGATTTTTGTCGACGCTACGGCGACGGGATCCCAGTCCGGCGTGGATTGGCCCAACGCGTTGCGCGAGATCGACGCGGCGGCGCGAATCGCGGACGGCTACGGAATTCTCGACGTGGACGTCGCGGAAGGGACATACAAGGAAAGCGTCAACATCCTGGCCTCGACCGGAAACACGATTGATTTTCAGGGCGGCTATCACGTCCCCGATGGCGGGCCCATCGTGCTGGATCCCTTCCTATACCCGTCCGTTATCGACGCGAACCAAGTGAAGTTTCACAAGTTTGCCGCGCGCCACGCCGTGATATTGGATTCACAGCCGGAAGGCGTGCGCTTCGCTGGTTTTCGCATCACGGGTGGCGCAGCGCAAGGGACCGGCCTCAATGCAAACGGCGGCGGCCTATTCATTAACGATTCGTTTGGCGGGTCCGTGACGCCGACGCGCATCGAAGACTGCGCGATTTACGGAAACACCGCGACCGGAGACGGCGGCGGCGTGTACATCGTTGAATCCGCGGCGATTACGGCTGGGCTCGAGCTTACCAACGTACACGTGCTGGGGAACACGAGCGGAGTAGACGGCGGCGGACTCTATCTGGATAGCCAATCATCCTCGCTCACGTTAGAGAAATGCCGGATCAGCGCGAACGTCGCTGGGTCAAACGGGGGCGGCGTGTACGTCACCGACATCCCGTTGATTCAGAACACGCTGATCAGCGGGAATTCGGCCGGCCAAGGCGGCGGCGTTTATCTTGCTCCGGCGGCGGGCGGAGGTTTGTCGTACTGCACGATTTCCTCGAACGAAGCCGCGACCGCGGGCGGCGGGGTCCTCGCGGGCGGATCGAACTCGACCGTCATAGACGGCTGTATCATCTCGGCCAACAAACCTTTCGGCGTAGAAGAAGCGGCCGCCACTTCACCGTCGCTTACGAGTACCCTTTTCTCGGGTAATCTCGATCTGGTCGATACCGCCGGGGATTACTTGGACTCGCTTTTGGGCAGCCTTCTGGGCGCTGTGCTCAACACGATCCTTCCCGGCAGCATTGGCAACGGCAGCGGCACTACCGCTTTCCTCGACGGCAACAGCAACACGTGGGACAGCGTGACGTACGACCCGTTCTTGGACACGACCACGCTCGAGAGTACCCGATTCGGATACACGTTCGAGTCCGAAGTCATTCCCTTCGTCACGATTCAGCCGAACACGGCCCGGCCGCGCGAGTTCCTGGTGCTGAGCAAGACCGCAAACCAACTCGTCGTGCGGGGCGACGCGGCGGCTGTCGCGGGCCCGGGCGATCCCTACCGCGTTCCGGACTACCACCTCACGTTCGCATCGAGCGCCGTGAATTTCCTGCCGGTCAAAGGGACTGTAGTCGTCGACGATTTCGACGTTGAGGCGCGGCCCTCCGGCGCCACGACCGACGCGGGGTTTGACGAGTTCGTCGATTCGAATTTTGACACCATTTCCGATTACGAACAATCACTGCTTTCCGACGCGCCATTGCCGGCGGACAACGACGGCGACGGCCTCATCGACACCGCCGAAGGCCTGGGCGACGTGGACCTCGACACGGTTCCGAACTACCTCGATCTCGACAGCGACGGCGACGGTATTCCCGACGGCACGGAAACGGCCTTGGGAACAGACCCCTACGACGCGTTGGACTTCGTGAGCGACGTTTACGTCGACAAGTTCGCGGGCCTCGACCTCGTCGGAAAGGGCGGCACGCTGGCCCAGCCTTGGGCGACCATCCAACACGCGATTGATGGCGTCGGCGGAATTCCCGGCAACGTGATCACGATCAATGTCGCCACTGGAGTGTACTTTGAGTACGTCTCGCTCGACTCGTATGAAACAGTTCGTGGCGGCTTCAATGCGGCATTCGCCGAACGCGACCTGGTGGCGTTTCCCAGCGTCATCAATGCGCAAAACGTCTCGGGCGGATTTCCGGGATTGCACGCCGTGCTCATCGATTCCACGGACGCTGCGACCCTCGACGGATTCATAATCACGGGCGGCGAGGCGTTTGGCGATGGCGCGCCTTTCGAGTACGGCGGCGGCATATTGGTGCTCGGCGCGTCGAGCGACACGCTCGTTACCAATTGCACTGTGACCGGCAATAGCGCGGTCCAAGGCGGCGGAATCGCGGTCGTCGATTCGTCGCTACTCATCATGAACACGGCCATCTTTGCAAACGAAGCCACCGACACCGGCGGCGGCGTGGCGCTGATTTCCGGCGCGTCGCTGACGAACCCGACGTTCGACCATGTATCGATTCACGACAACAGCGCCGTCTCGGGCGGCGGGCTACGCGCAGGGCCGCTCGGCGGGGCGACGTTCGCGCAGTTCACCTCGAGCGTGATTTCGGGGAACACGGCGACGACGTCCGTGAGCGCGATCGCGATTCAGGACGACGGCAACGGCAGCGGCATCCACCTCGAGAACTGCATCGTGAGCGGAAATTTCGATCCGGGCCCGTCCACGATCGAGGTGGACGGCGCGCAATCCGCGTTACGGCTCGTGAATTGCGTGTTTGCGGGCAACACGGGCGGCGTATCCAGCAACGCCACCCTACAGTGCATCGCCATGAATACGATATTCACGGGCAATGGCGGCGTTGCGTTGGCGCAGTTGTCGCCGAGCGGTATCCGACCCGCCAACAATTTGTTCGTAGACAACGCGGTGGGCGATTTTTACGACTCGGGCGCCCCGGCATACATCGGCGGCGACGCGATCAACACCAACGTCGCGGGCGCGACTGGAAATCTTACGGGCAATCCGGCCTTCGCGGGAGGGCCGTCAGGAATCTGGAGCGGCGTGCTCTACAATCCCTCGACGAACACGACGCGCCTGTCCGTCGCCTCAGCCTCGTTCGGGGTGGGCGCGCTCGAAGACCAACTGCTTCGGGTGGACGACACGGGCCTCAAGCAAACGGTCGTCCTCAAGAATACGGCCACGGACGTCTTCGTCCCAGGCGATCTCTCCTCGCAGATAGTGCCGGGTGTCACCGGGTTTCAGTTCGTCAATTACCACCTGACCAATGGATCCGTCGCGCTCGATGGCGGCGTTGGTTCCTTCCTCGCGGTTCTTGCGCCAGCGGTAGATATCGAAGGCAATGCGCGGCCGGCTGGGGTTGGCGATATCATCGATATCGGCGCGTTCGAGGCGGACGCGGCATTTGTACCGGACCTGGATTCTCCGTTCATCAACTCGATTGCACGGACCGGACTTCCCTCGACTAACGGGCCGACCGCGGTGTTCACGATCATCTTCAATGAAGACGTCACCGGTCTCGATATCTCCGATTTTGTTGTGACAGTCGTCTCCGGCGCCGCCACCGGCGCGGCGGTGCAGACGATAGCGGCCATCTCCGGCCTCGAGTATGACGTTACAATCGGCACGGGGACGGGTGACGGAGTCTTGCGGCTCGACTTCGTGGACGACGCTTCAGTGCTCGATCTGCTCGGTAACGGCGTGGGCGGAACTGGCCCGGGCAACGGCGACTTCCTGACCGGCGAACTCCTGACCATCGACAAGACCGTGCCGCAGGTACAGTCCATCACGCTAATTAGCCCCAACCCCACGAACGCAAGCCAAGTCTCGTTTGAAGTAACGATTGATGAGCCGGTGATCGGTGTAGACGTCGATGCGACCGGCGGGTTTGTGGATTTCGCCCTAGTCACGTCGGGCCTGACGGGTCCGGGCATCGCCGCCGTCACGCAAACCGCAACATCCACATGGACGGTGGTTGCGAATAGCGGATCTGGCGACGGCACGCTCGCCCTGCAGACCACTGGACTGGGATCGATTGTGGACCAGGCGACGAACGCCCTGACACAAGTGCTTCAGAGCGCCTCGTACGCGATAGACAACACGGTTTCGGGCTTGCAGCTCAGCGCGCCATCGTCCCCGCTCACGAACATCGGGCCAGTAGACTATCTCGTGAATTACATTGGCGCGGCGTCCATCAACCTGACTGCAACCGACGTCACCCTCGACCGTACCGGCACTGCCAACGGCGTCGTCTCCATTATCGACGCCGGGGCCCTATCGCGCATCGTTCGCGTCGATTCCATTACGGGTGACGGCACAATCGGAATTACGATACTCCCCGGCACGTCGATGGACGGCGCCGGAAACGGCGATAGCGGCGCCGGCCCAAGCACGACATTCAACGTCGATAATTCGCTGCCCGCGATCGCGATTGGGACGCCCACGAGGACGGTCACCGAAACCCAGGAGGTCGTCTTCCCGATTACGTATACCGGGGCAAACTCGATCAGTCTGGACGCGAGCGACGTGACGCTCAGCACGACCGGCGACGTGACCGCGACAATTACGATACTTGACGGAACGACGCCGATGCCGCAGGTGATTGTCGATCAATTCGGCGGCGAAGGTATGTTCACGATCTCGATTGTGAGCGGGACCGCTTCGGACCTTGCAGGGAACACAGCGCCCGCGGCAGGCCCAAGCGCGTCCGTCTCCGTCGTGCGGCAGCCTGCTGTTGCGGTGATTGGAGCGGCGTCTACATCGGTCACCAATGCCGGTCCGGTGACGTACACTGTGTCGTACACGAACGCCGCGAGTATTACGTTGTCCGACACCGATGTTTCGCTGGTCCGCACCGGCACGGCGGACGGTGTCGCATCGGTTTCCGGCGCGGGGACCGCGTCCCGCGTTGTCACCTTGTCGGACCTCACGGGCGACGGCACGCTCGGATTCACCATCGCGGAAGGGACTGCCACAAACGGAGCAGGCACCCCGGCGCTCGCACCGGCGCCGAGCAATCTGATTTCCGTGGACAATACGCCTCCATCAATCGAAATAAGCCCGCCCTCAGTCCCCTTCACCACTATTGGCCCCGTGTCGTTCACGTTGACCTATCAAGATCCTGCGAGCGTCGACCTTACGCTCGACGCTATTACGCTCCACACCACCGGTGACGCAAACGGGACCGTGGACGTTTCGTTTGGAGCGTCGCCAAGCCCGTTGGTGACGATCTCGAACATAACCGGCGCCGGATCGATGTCGATTTCCGTGGCCGCCAACACCGCCGTCGACATCGCGGGGAACCAATCTCCCGCGGCCGGCCCGAGCGACACCGCCGGTGTTGGCAACGGTGTCTTCGTATCCGTCGGCGCGCCGTCGCGGGCCCACGCCTCGACGCAGGACGTAGAGTTTACGGTCTCCTATACGAACGCCGATGCGATTACGCTCTCGCCGGCGGACGTGGTCCTTACGAACACCGGTACCGCCGCGGCGAACATTGCGGTCGGGCCCTCGTCATCCGATCCGGCGAACGGGCGCGTCGTCACGCTCTCCAATCTCGTCGGAAACGGGACCCTGAACATCTCCTTGCTCGCTGGCACTGCATCGAGCACCGAGGGCGCTATCGCTCCAGAAGCCGGGCCCGGCGCGGCCGTTACGGTGGACAACGTCGCTCCCGTGTTGACCGTTCTGGGTGACAACCCGGCGTCCGTCGTTCAGAACACTTCGTATACTGATGCGGGCGCGACGGCGAGCGATGACACAGACGGGAACATCACGTCCTTGATCGAGGTGGACAATCCGGTCGATATTCTGACCGCCGGAAACTACATCGTTACCTACAC
The DNA here is from genome assembly GCA_964467615.1 of uncultured Nitrospirales bacterium. Taxonomy (GTDB): domain Bacteria; phylum Hydrogenedentota; class Hydrogenedentia; order Hydrogenedentales; genus CAYXRK01. The sequence continues at coordinate 47,430 of CAYXRK010000003.1, forward strand.
CGTCCTTGATTCCGCCGCCAACAGCGCCACGGCCACGCGCGATGTGGCGGTCGCCTTGGGCGAAAGACAGACGCTGTATGTGGATGCCGCCGCCACGGTTTCCGGCGACGGATCGAGCGCGCTTCCGTTCCGCATGATCGTGGAGGCGATTTCCGTCGTCGCGCCCGGCCGGGGCGATCGCATTCTTGTACGGCGCGGCGAGTATTCGGAGGCAATAGCGGTCCCATGGGCAACCGTGCTTCAAAGCGAGGAAGGCGCGTTCTACACGTTCATCGGAGGCGCGGACGCACCGAACGACATGATCACGCTCGCCGACGGCGCCGCGATTATCGGCTTTGGCATCGGCGCAACGGCGTCGGGGCCGGCGGTGCGCGCCCTGGACGGCGGCGAATCCACCGTCTCGAACAACGTTTTCTACAAGAACCAAACTGGGATCCACGTTGAGAAGGGCGCGCTGGTACATCTGGTCAACAATACGTTCTTCGACAATACACAGTACGCGGTTTTTGCCGAGCCGAAGGGTTTGTTTGCCGGACTTCGGAATTCGATTTTCTCCGAGAATGGCATCGCGATCGGCGCGGACCCTGGCGCTGTTCCGGGCGGTTCCTACAATTTGTTCAGGAACAACGCATTCGATTTTCAGGGGCCTGGATTCGACGCCACGGATATCGTCGCTGACCCGTTGTTCCTCGACGCCGAGGACCGAAACTTCCACCTCGATGAAGGCTCTCCGGCGCGTGACGCGGGCGCGCCCGGCGTGGCGTACCAGGACATCGACGGCACTCGCAACGACATCGGCGCGGACGGCGGACCGTTTGGCGTCCGCGACTTCGAGGTCCCCCTGGTGCAAATTGTCCCCGACGTGACCGCGGGGGAGGCGCCGCTCACGGTCCAGTTCATGGCGCTTGGTTCGTTCGACGAGTTCGGCATTCAGGACATCGAATGGGATTTCGATTCGCTCGACGGATTTGGTCCCGACGCCGAGGGCGAAACTGTTGTATACACCTTCGATACGGCGGGACGCTACACGGTCACCCTGCGCATGAGCGACACGTCCGGGCTCTCGGGGGCCGCGACCACTGCCATCGTGGTATCGCAGGACGGCGATATTCCGCCGACAGCGGCGGCCACGGCCAGTCCCAATTCAACGACGGTCCCGGGCCTCATTCAATTCTCGGGCGAGGGAGTTGATCCCGACGGCGGCGCGGTGGAATTCCTGTGGGACTTCGCCGATCTTGGGCAAAGCACGGAGCAGGATCCTGCGTTCGAGTTTCCCGCGGGCACGCCGCCGGGGAGTTACCGCATCGCGCTCACCGTGACCGACGACGAAGGCTCGCGCACGGAAGCGGCAGTCTTCTTGACGATTACCGAGGAACAGGACGAAGCCTCCGGAATCGTTGACCCGCTGAACGAGACGGTCCTGGAAGTCACCAATGCGGAGAGCCCCCTTTTCGGCACAAAGATCGTGTTGCCGGTAGGTTCGACCGACGACCCGATCGTACTTACGATCGCGGAACTGAGTGCACCGGTCCTTCCCTTCGCGCAGGACTTTGGATTGCCTCTCCAATTCGGCCCGAGCGGAATCGTCTTTACAAAGCCGATCACGGTGTCCGTGCCGCATCCTCCCGACACGCCCCACGGTGAAGTCATCGAGGTCTTCTGGTACGACGTGACCGCGGACACTTGGCGCAACGATGGAATTATCAACGTGACGCACATCGACGAAGTGGCCAGACACTTCGTCCGCTTCCAAACGACGCACTTCACCATTTTCAGCACGAAGTCGCTGGTGCCGCGGACGATTTTTGGCGCGGTAACGTCTGCCGACACAAGCGGGCCCGTCGACGGCGCGACCGTTGCGTTGGCGGATCAATCGCTGACGGTGGAGACGGACGTTTCCGGGCAATACAGCTTTGGCGCATCATTGCCGCAAGGCGAATACGAAGTCGTTGCCGTGGCGGCCGGGTACGAAGCGCAAACGCGGGTCTTCAATCTAACGGAGTCCGCGCTGGGCACCGTCAACTTCGAACTCGCTGCCGAAGGTGAAGGCGAGGGAGAAGGACCCGGCTGCGCGGCCACGCCCACGGACGACCGCGGTCCCTACGAATTGGGAGTCCTGCTGGCCCTGCTCGCCGCGGTACTCGTCGCTCGGCGTTCCTCGTCCAAGTCGCGATGAACCGGCACGCGAGGCCTGTAGTTCTCTAGCCACTAACAACTAGCCACTACTTGTGCCGATACGTAATCCGCCCCTTCGTCAAATCGTAGGGCGACATCTCGAGTTTGACGCGGTCCCCCTTCAAGATGCGGATGTAGAACTTTCTCATTTTGCCCGACACGTGCGCGAGCACGACGTGCCCGTTGTCCAACTTCACGCGAAACATTGCGTTCGGCAAAGGTTCAAGGACCTCGCCTTCGACTTCCAACGTGCCTTCTTTTTCCATACGGACCCAGTGTTTTCTCTACCCAAATGGCGCGCGAGAATATCAGAAGACAGCGATAATCACAACGTTCGCCGGGTCAGGGAATTCCATAGGCCCGGCGGATCGATGCTCGCGCCAACACCCAGGCCGGATCAACTAGTGGCGCCCCCGCCACGGTTTCTCCCGTGAACGCGAGAGGAATTTCGGTACACCCCGCGATGATGACCGTGGCGCCAAGCAGTTTCACGAGTAGGCCGGCGGCCTCATCGAGGAGCCTCGCGGTCCCGGGAGTTCCGCCGCGCGACTTTATTCCTCCTCCCTTATGCGCCCCAGCTTCCCACGGGCCGTATATCGCGCCCATCACGCAGTCGCGTTGCACGAGTTCGCCATCCGGCAACTGCAACGGCGTCACCACTTCGATTCCATGCACGCTTAGCGCCCGTTCGTAGAGACCTGATCGCACGGTTCCGGTCGTCGCCAATAACCCGGTCCGCGCGGCCGGCCATTCTTCGGCGATCGCCCGCGCTGTTTCCTCGAGCATGTCGATGATCGGAATCGACACGCGTCCGCGCAATTGCGGCAGGAACTGGTGTGCCGTGTTGCAGGGTATTACCGCGAATCCCGCGCCCGGCGATTCGCCATCGCCGCGCTCGAGCCGGTGGAGGCTGCGCACGAGATAGGGCAACGGGTCATCCGCGCCGCCCGCGATTGCCTGTGTGCGATCCGGCGTTTGGGGAACGCTGCTAAGAATCCATTCGGGGAAATCCTGGTCATCTCGCGCGCCGAGAATCTCGCGCGCGGCGGCGAGGAGCTTTCGCTCGAAGTCGATGTGCGCGAAGGGGCCGAGACCTCCGGCGATGCCGATGATATGGCGTTGTTGGTGCGACATTTATTCATAGTAGCGAACGGCGAGAGTGGTTCAAAGTTCAAGGTTCAAAGTGCTGCTGGGTACCGGATTTGCAGCGGAGTAAATGACGAGGGGATCATCGGGTCAAGCGCAGGAAGACGCGAAGGAATGGCAAGGCAAAAAGGGCGCAGACGCAGGCGACGATTAGGGAAAGTCCGGCGACCGTGGCGCTGGGGCCGTAGTGCATAAGGCCGTAAATTCGGGAGGGAAGCGGCGTTATGCCGGGTGGCGCGAGGAGCACGACGGCGTCGGCGTCGCCGAACGTAAGCACAAAGGCGACGAGCCATCCCGCGGCGAGCCACGGGGCGCATTGCGGGAGCACGACGCGCGTAAGACGGCGGACCCAATTCGCTCCAGCGGCGCGTGCGGCGTCCTCGAGTTCGGGACTGGCGGATCGCAGGGCCGCGAGGGAAACGAAGTATCCCACGAAAAGGTAGCGCGCGGTTTCGGCGAGGACGAGGATACCGGGGCCGTCGTAGATCGCGGCGCGCGCATCGGCGTGGTTCCACATGGCGATGAGGCAGATCGCGAACGCGGGCCCGGAAACGAGGAACGGCAAGGTGACGGCCAGCGCTATCGGCGCGCGGGAGCGAAAGGCAAACGCGAGGCCGAATCCGAGAATGAGGATGAGCGTCGCCGACGCGCCCGCGAGGAACAGGCTGGCGGCGAGTTCGGCGCGAGCGGTAGACCATGCTTCGGCCACGGCGGCGGGCCCGCGTGCGCCGCGGACCAGCGTGAGAATCGGGAGAAGCGTCGAAACTCCGGTAATTGCGAAGAGCGCAACGCTCGATAGGAGAAGATGCAACCGACGGGGAGACGCGTCGCGTACGCGGCCTCTCGTCCCGGCCAATGCAAAGGAGTTGCCCCGCGCGACGAATAGCATCAGCGCGACAAGTACCGTTCCGACCAGCACCAGGACGGAAGCGTGCGCGTAGGCGGCGCGGGAGTCCCGAAACGCGGAGAAATCCGTATGTATCTCGGCGGAGAACACGGGAACTTGATACAAGGAAGGCACGGCGAATCCAAGCCATGCGATGAGCGCGGCGACGAGCGCGGCGACGGCCGCCGCGGGCGCAAGTAGGCGTAGCGTTACGCGCGTGAGGCGGGACCATTTCCCCGCGAACACTCGCGCTGAATCGAAGATGCGCGGGTCAATCGTCCTCGCGAAGGCGTCGATGATGAGGGCGGCGAGCGGGAAACACCACAAGCCGTAGACCCAGATCACGCCCGCATTCGAGTTCAATGCCCCCGCCGATCCGCCCCACCCTCGTAACGGTCCAGCCGGCCCGGCGAATTCGAGCCATGCGGTGGCGTACACGTAGGGCGGGATGAAAAACCCGAGTAGTGCGAGGGACCACGCGGCGGCGCGGACTGAACGCGGCGCGAAGGAGATCGCGGCGACGAAGCAACTTGCCGCCGCCACCGCAACGGCCCCTGTACCCAAAGAAATCACGAGGCCGTTCGCCAAGGGACGGGACCATCGCAGCGGTGGTGATTCCGGCGCGGCAGGGTCTTGGATCAGAACGCCCGCCACGCCGTAAAGAATCGGGGCGACCGAGAGCAAGAGCAGCGCAACAACGAGAAGTACCGCCAAGAATATTCGCACGGCGTGCGCAGCTCCGCTACGGTTGGAAGTTAGACCGAATGAAGGACGCGCTCGACTCCATCGCGACGGCGGCAACGTCGAAGTCGATGGGCGTGAGCGTCAAGTCGGCGAGGTTCGGAACGACGTCAGGCAGGCCCGCGATCGGGCGAACCGGAATCTGAATCGAGCGCGACCGCGCGAGCGATTCTTCGACATGAGGCGAGAGAAGAAAGTCGACGAACCGCTTCGCTTCCTCGGGGTGTGGCCCGCCCTTGACGACGGCGACGGAATTCGGGATCACGAGCGCGCCGGAGTCTGCGCCCGCGATAAGCCAGCGCACGGGGAGCCCGTCCTCGACACCGCCGTTGGCGTCATCGGTGTCAGTCAGCCCGACCGCGTATTCGCCGCGCCCAACGGCGTCTCGGACGGCCGCGTTTCCCGCAAGGATCGCCACGTTGTTCGCCTTGAGATCGGCAAAGAATTTCCGCGCCTTGTCATCTCCCCAGAGCGCGAAGAGCGCTGCGGCATGTGTCGCCATGGTCCCGAACAAAGGATTTGCGATCGCTACGTTTCCTTTCCATTTGGGATCGAGCAAGCCGGGCAGGTCGCGCGGAGGTTCAGTCACCATGTCCGTGTTGTAGATGATGACCCTTGCGCGCGCGGCGAATCCCGTCCAGAAATGTTCAGCGTCCTTAAACCGATCCGGAATTTCCGTTGCGGACGACGAAGCGTAGGGCTCGAGCACGCCGGCGTTCTTGAGCACGATGGTCTGCACGACCTCGTTGTTCCAAAACACGTCCGCCCTGGGGCGGCCGCGTTCAGCGAGGATGCGCTGGACCAGGCCGGTGGTCTTCGACGCTTCGGTGTCGTAGACGGCCAGAACGCGGATACCGGTCTGATGTTCGAAGTCATCGAGGATGGGCCGGGCGTACATTTCATCGAGCGCGATGTACGCGACGACTTTTGGGGTTTGCGTGCGCGCGCAGCCGATGAGCAGGAGCATCGCGCACGCCAAAGAAATTTTCCACACGCGGCCACGCGGAATTGTCATCGTATACGCGCGCTCCGTGATTCCATTCGCCGGGCCTATGCTACCATTGATGTTCTGCTTCGTAAACGCATGGAAGGGGCGCGCGTGGAGATACTCACGTTTGTTTTGACGCCGTTTGCCGAGAACACGTACCTATTGGTCGAAGACGGCGAAGCGTTGTTGATCGATCCCGGCGAGCCCGCGCCCGAGTTACTCGATGCGCTCAAACAGTATCGCGTGCCCACGATTTGCCTGACGCACGCGCACATCGATCACATCGGCGGAGTGGCGGAGTGCAAGCGGGCGACCGGCGCGGAATTGATCTGTCACAAGGACGCCGCGCCGATGCTGCTTACGGCGGCCCAACAGGGGATGATGTTCGGCATGCGGGTTGAGGCCGCGCCGCCGCCCGACCGGCTCATAAACGAAGGCGATACGGTCAAGGTCGGAGAGGTCGCGCTCAAGGTTGTAAACGTGCCGGGGCACGCGCCGGGACACATCGCGTTGATTGGCGACGGCTTCGTTATCGGGGGGGACGTGTTGTTTCAAGGGTCCATTGGCCGGACCGACCTGCCCGGCGGAAGCTACGAGACGCTGATCAATTCGATCAAGACGAGGCTCCTCACGCTTGACGACGGGACCGTCGTGTATTCGGGCCACGGCCCGCCGACAACGATCGGCATGGAGCGCCGGATCAACCCGTTCCTCGTTGACGCATAGGCCCGATCGATGATCGCCGCGGCGGCGCTGATGCTGTGTGCATTGACCGCGTTCGAGGCGCGGCTCGCGCCCTTGTATCCGTTACCATTGGTGTACGACGACGAGCCTCTCGCGCTGGAGATCACGGCGAGCGAATCGATCGCGGCGGCGTTGCGTGTCGTCGTGACGGACCCTGCGGGATCCAAGCAGGTATTCGACCGGAACGATCTCCTATTGCAAGCGGGTGCGCCGCAATGGCTAAGTATCCACATTGCGGGCGACACAATCGGTCCGTTCAAAGTCCAGGTTATTGCCGGCGAAACTCCCCTAGGCGGCCCGATCGAGTTCGCGCGGATCCCGCGTGATGCACCGCCGCCGAACAACTTGGCCTTCGCCTGCGCGGCATCGGTCGATGAGCGTCTGGCGCAGGCCCTGTACTACATGGGGATTCGCCGCGTATTGGTGAACACGACGGAGGCCGGGGAGTCCGAAGGGCAGTTCAACGCCGAGCGGGAATGTCTTGATATTCGGGTTGAGAGGGGAGGGGCGTTACGCGCCGAGTCTGGTCGCGATAGCAATCTGGGGGCGCCCGCCAAGGCAAAAGTTGAGTTTCTTTCACCGGAGCACGATCTAGCAACGGCAGCGCTGGAATCCGACACGTTGTTCATCGTGTCCGCTGGGGACCTCGCGCCGTATCGCGCGAAACTCGAGGCGGCGGGCATCGAACGCCCCAACCTGGCGCGCCTCCTCGCCGATAGCGACCAGACGGATTCGTCAATCGTTTCCGACCTGCTCCGAAGCGCGCCGGGACGCGAGGCGCAGGACGGGGTGGTCCTCGACCAGCTGATGGATCGCCCCGGCTTCGCCTCCGTGTTGTCGGCATTTCGCGCGGCGAGCGTCAGGCTTCGCAACGCGCGGTGCGTTGGCGAGACGACCGTCAGCAAGGAGCTTGTCGCGCCGCTGTTCTGCGAAGGGCCGGACCATTGGCTACTCGTTCTCGCCGGGACCGGATCGGTCCCGCTTGGAACCGGCGAAGCGCAACTCGACGGCGCGTGGGACGCATGGAACAATCCGATTGATCTCGCCGACGGTGATGAAGGACAGGTCACGGTACCGTTGAGCGGGGGCCTGGCGTATGTGAGAGGCGCCGGTGGCGGACGTCTTCGCGAGGCGTCCCAGGCGGCGTTGCGAGAAGATATCCGGGGTCTTCTCGCGCTGCCCGAGACGAAAGAAATACTCACGATCGACTTCGCCACTGCGATCGGTCGGATGCCGGACGAGGTGGACACCGAGGCGAGGCGCTTCACGTTTTTCGCCGCGTTGCAGCGCTTTCCGGACATCGAAGCGCGCGTGTATTCGGGCCAACTTGCCCCGGCGAAGGCGATACCTTTTCTTGCCGCGTTGGCGCGGATCGTCCGCTCCGCATGCGCGCTCGAGCAACACACTGGCACGCCGTTTCTCGAACCGGCCGCTGAAACGTTGGCGCGATGCAAGGACTATCAAACCGCGTACTTGGGAAGCGCGACGACCGGGGACTGGCCCCGCGGCGATTGGATTCACGCCGAGGCCGACCGTCTGATGGCGGAAGCCCGCGCGTTGGCGGACGACGGTTTCGAAATCGAGGCGGCGGGCGTTGCCGCTATCGCCGAATGGCGTGCGCGCGCCCTTCAACTGGCGGGGCACACGCCGTAGTAACGCGGTCCGCGCGAGTTCGCGGGGCGGACGATACGATCGGATTCACCGCTGACGCCTTTTTGACGGCGGCTCGGATCGCCTTCATCCGTGTGGTACGATCGGTTCTGCTGTTCGTCGCACATCTACGAAACCATAGGCTGAAGACGCATGAAATTTTTCTTCGTTCGCATGCTCGTGTTGTTGATTGTTGCGTCATTCGCGGGCGCGGCCCAGGAGTTTCCCGCGACGTACGAGGAGTTGGTGGGGGAGATTGCCGAGGAGGCCGTGAAGCCGCACGGCTGGTCCGCGAAATTCGACATGTCCGCGTCGTTGGGCCCAACGCCGATGAACGCCAGAGGGGTGATGGCGGGGCGCGGGAAAATGTTGGTGACGAAGATGGACATGAAGGTGGGGCCCCAGCAGGTCAGAAGGGTAATGGTGGTGGATGAAGATGGAGTCAGTTGGATGGAGGCCGGCGTGCTGGGGCAAGTGCAGGTGCGCAAGATGGACTTGCGCTCGCTTGGCGCGAAGTCGGAGGACGCGGCGTATGCGGCGATGCTGTTCGAGCAGGCCTCGGGCGCGCCGCTGGGACTGGGCCAGCCGCCGCTCGATATGTTGGAGGGGTTCGAGCGGAACTACACGTTGACCGTTACGGGCGCGGAGACGATGGACGACGCGAAAGTGTACGTGTTGGAAGGACGGGTAAAGGAAGGGTCGTTGTCCACCCCGGAGTCGCCGGCGGACGTAAGCACGACGCCCTTCGCGGCGGTCAGACTTTGGGTGGACGCCAAGACCGGGTTCGGACGGCGGGTGGCGGCGGCGGACACCACGGGGAAGGCGGTGCTCTCGTTCACGTTTAGCGACGTCGATATGAATGCATCGCTCGGGCCGGACACATTTGACTATACGCCGCCGCAAGGCGCGGTGGTGCAAGATGTGACCGAGAGCGTCCGCAAGGAAATGGAACGGCGCCAGCCTCAGCAACCCGCGAAGGCGCAGCAGCAGTAGACAGCGATGCTTTTTCGGGACGACGACCAACTGCTCGCGCAGTGTGAGGTACAGACGTACCGATCCAGCGGGCCGGGCGGTCAGAACGTCAATCGGCGCGAGACCGCGGTGCGGCTGACACATGTGCCTTCCGGGATCGTCGTGACCTGCCAGGAAGAGCGCTCGCAATACATGAACAAGCGGCGCGCGCTCGAGCGGCTGCGCCGGAGGCTGGCCGACCAAGCGCGGCGCGCGAAGCCTCGGATAGCGTCGGGCGTGCCGAAGGCGGTGAAGCGGCGCGTGGTCGACGAGAAGCGCCGGCTATCGGTGAAGAAACGGCTGAGACGGGGGCCGGTTGGGGAGGAGTAATGCCTCGCTAATGTACGACGATTCGTTGCTCGATGATCTCGCCATCGCCGAGGTCCAAAGGGACCGTCTCAGCGGGAACGGCGTCATCGCCCCCGACGAACACGAGCAGATACACCGGCCCGGCTGGGAGATACCGAATCGTAAATCGCCCGTCGACCAGTGTCGGCACCTGGTTGAACTCCTGTCCGCCGTCCGCGCCTGAATACGTGGCACTCGCGCGGCCCGACACGGGTCCGCCCGATTCGTCCACCACGATACCGTTGATCTGACTCGCGCCGCTCGCAAACATGATGTCCAGTTGCGCCGGTGTACCCTCGTGGACCTCCACGCGATCCTTGCGATCTTTCCAAAGATGGCCCCAATCGGCGAGCAGATTTGCGCCGATGTAGCGCTCTCCCGGATTCACGTTGTCGACTGTATACACGCCGTCCTCGGCATCGACCGCGTTGCGCAGGATGCGGTTGCACGTCGAATACACGAGCGATGCATGCCGGTCCACGATCTCCTTGAACGCACGCGCGTCGCGGTGCGCGTTCCACCGCTCAAACAATTCGATGCTGGATTCCGATCCGACCACGTTGTCCGCTCCACGACGGTCGTGTATTGCGTTCTGCACGTATGTCGTCGCCGCTCGGTCGGATTATGCGCGCCGTGAGTGAACGGGGGAAGGGATCCGGGTTCGAAAGATCCTCAGCCTTCAGATCACACCATGCCGACCACGACTGCGCCGGGCCTCGCCCTGACGGTCATTTGCCGCTTACGTCCGAGACCTTCCGGCCCAGCCGCTCGATAGCCTTGTCGATGTCGGTTTCCGCAAACGCGAGATAGAGGACTTCCGATTTAATTTTCGCTCCCGGCTCGACGGTAACGGGCGGATCGAAAATCGTCGCCGCGCGAAATACGTGCATCGCACCCGAAGCGTCTCGATCCGATGCATCGATTTGGCCCAGACCTTGGCCCGCGGTGATGAAGGCGGCAACGAACACGCGGCCCGATTGACCGCGCGCGAATATCAGCGGCCGATTGGCGAGCGAAATGTCGTGCAGCGGTTCACCCTCCGGCGTTATTAAGTCGCCCGGGCCTAGATGCAGCGCGCCTTTCGTTTCGGGTCCCACGCACCAGGGCAGCAACGCGCGCACGCGGACCGCCTTCTTCGTCGTGTTCGTGTACGCGACTTGCACGGCGAAGAACGGCTGCGACGGATACACGCGCAAGGCCCACTCGGTGCTCTTATGCGCGATAACTACGCCGTTGCCGCGGCCGAGTTTGTCGTCCACGGCGAAACGGCCGCCCCAGCGGCCGTCGACCTGGAGCTTCTCCGCCGCGTCCTCGCCCTCGAACCAGACCATGGGGAAGACGTTTTCGAAAATGAGTTCGCCATTGGCCAAGGCGACGTCAACGCGGCCGTTCTTTTGAATCGCAATTTCGTAGAGTTCGGTGTTAAGCGAGCGAAACTCCCGACCGGGGCGATATGTGGGGAACTGCGCGGAAGCGCGCCCGGCGAACAGTGTTGCCAGTAGAATCCCGATGATTGATTGCTTGATCGTAGAGGCCCGAAGTAACACGTCGATCCAATAGTCGATATCGAGCGACCAGCCGCCGGTGGCGAGCGCGCGGTACGTCTTTTCCGTTGACAGGTTCATGCTCCGGAAGGTGAATATCGGAGTGTACCCGCGGGTCCCACGCCATACAACACACTGGAAACCCTGGCGGCAATCCGATAGTCTGACCCGTTGCTGGGGCGATTTCCGCCCTTCACGCGGGGTGTTACCTATGAAACGCGGCTGTCTGATTGGGTGCCTGATCGTCTTCGGGCTGTTCGCCCTCATGATTGTCGTCGTCGGTTTCGTTGCGGACTCGATGTTCAATTTGTTCCAGCCGCTGCCTCCGGTGGACCTGGCCGCCGCCTACGGAACCGAGCACGCGATCGTTTTTCGGATGGACATGAACAACGAGCAACTGCGCGAGATGGCGGGGAAAGCGCTTGATCAAGGGCCCGGAATGCTCGAATTTTTCTGGCCGCATCAGTTGTACTTCTTCATGGACGCGAACGCCGAGGCGAAAACGCGATCACTCGGGTTCGCCTTGAGCACTCGGCGCATGGCGAAGCTGTGGGGTTGGATATTGCCAATACCGGACGAGAAGGACGTAGGCAGCGGTCTCGTAATCCAAGAAATCAGCGTCGACGACAACGGTGTGATCCAGGCGAGCGCGGACGGACCCACGCGCGAGGAAGACCTCGCGACGCTCGCGTCCACGTGGGCCGCACCATTCGACGTCGAACCGCTCGCGCTCGAGGGCGGGCACTTCATGGAATTGGTCATCAACAATCGGAACGGCGAGGCGTTTCTCGCCGTAGCGCCTTGGGCCGAAGACATCGATTGGGACGAGGCCGCAAAATCCTCGTTCACCAAGGAGCATCTCGACGCGCTTCATACCGGTATCGCGACGGCGCGGGTCACGGGCGACATGGCGGGTAAAGAGACGTTGCAGTTCGAGGTGCTTGCCATCGCGCCGGACGACGAACGCGCCGCGAAAGTAGCGGAGGCGTTGAGCGCACTGACGGCGTTGATGGCCGAAGACCTTAAGGAGCACGACTCGAAGGTCACGTTCGAGGCGCTGGTAGAGCAGCAGGGCAGCGAAGTGCACGCGACCATCACGATGGGCGAATACGGCGACGTGCTCGTCGATCGATCGAAGGAACGGATCGACGAAATCGAAGTGCAGATCGGACCGTGATCGTTGCGGCCCGTTAAACGACGAACCGCCAAACATCGCCGTCGGGAACAATCTTGCCCGCGGTCGGCGCGTAGAAATGAGTGCCGATGACAAGCGTCGGCGAATTCGCGTAACGGCGCATGAAGTCCTTGCGGGTCGTTCTCGCCAGGGCGGTGTCACAATCCGGAAGGCTCACCCAGTCCGGCTTCGCCATCTGCACGGGATGGTGCATGAGATCGCCGGTGATGACGGCCTCGACCCCCTGGCTGGAAATGTGCACCGACGCATGCCCTGGCGTGTGGCCTGGTGTCGGTTCGAGCCAGACTTCGTCGGTGATGCGATGATTGGTCTCGACCAGCGTGTGAAGGCCCGCGTCGACGACGGGCCGCACCGATTGCTCCATGAGAATCGCCGCGAACTTGTCCTGCGTGGCGTTCCAATGCGTCCACTCGATGCGCCCGAACAGATAGCTCGCCTTGGGAAACGTCGGTGTCCACTTGCCGTCAATGAGCATCGTGTTCCAGCCCACGTGGTCCATGTGCAAATGAGTACACAGCACCGTGTCGATGCTCTCGCGCGCGTAACCCGCCGCCTCGAACTCGCGCAGAAACGGCCCGCGCCGGTTCGCCCAGAACTTGACGGGCAGCGTCTTATCGTTACCGATGCACGTGTCCACCATGATGCGGCGGCCCTGCGACTCGACGACAAACGTCGCCACGCTCGCCATCGCCTCGAATTCCCCGTTCACGAAATGCGGCCGCAGCCAGGGAATCTGCCGCAGGTTGTCCGGTATCGCATCGGGCAACACGAACCGAAGGCCCGGCCCCTCGAGCTCGACCACCCGCGTGATCGTGACGTCACCAATCTTCCAACGGAGCATGGATGCGTTCTCCCGATTCGAAAACTCGAACAAACTTCCTATGAAGCGCATGTGGGGCAGCCGCCCTCGGCTGCCCACCCTGGCATCTCCAGTCAATCGGGATAGCCGAACCACAATAACCCAAAGATAACGGCGGCGATCACAACGTTCGTGATCGTGTGCTTCGGGCGTAGGTCGCCAAAAATCGCGTAGTTGCCCCAAAAGCCCCCGCCCACGAATGCGGCCAACGCGACACCGCCCGCGCGCACCGCCCAAAGTTGGCCCAATGCGGAGCCGATGCCAGTGACCAGGAGCGCCACGCTAACGACAAGCAGACCCAACGCCGTCCGCCGCGCTACGGCATCGCTCGCGATCACATCCGGCCAATTCTTCGGCGCGCCTCGCCAAAGAGCCTTGGCCCCAAACCCGCAGCCCAACCCCACGAGAACCATCAAGATTCCAGCAAGTATCAGATACATTGCCTCTCCCCTTCGCGAAAGGAAACTACCACGGCGAGTGAAGGCCGATCACGCGAAAATAATAATCACTGCGAGCGCAGCGACGCTCAGCACGATGAGGAGGATGTTAATCGCGAGCAACACACGCGGAGACTTACCTGCCGCCCGTTCCTCGATGCGGAGGTGGTCGTCGTCTCCCCATAACAACTTGGCCCCGCCGAACAAGGCTAGCAACCACTCCAGACCGGGCCAATAAAATCCGAGCCAACGAAATGAGCGTCTCATATGGTCGTTTCCATGTGTCGCGCGAAGTATTATGAACGCCTTAACTGTTGAAACGAAGTCGTGATGGATGAATACGCCAAACGATGTCGATAGAGGTTGACACCCCGCCAAGTCTCGCCGACATCCGCGCCGCAGCGGCGCGCATCGCGCCATACGCCCACCGGACACCCGTGCTGACCTGCGCCTCGCTCGATGCGATAACCGGCGCGAACCTGTTCTTCAAATGCGAGAACTTCCAAAAGGCCGGCGCGTTCAAATTCCGCGGCGCGTGCAACGCGGTGTTCTCATTGCCAGACGACGCGGCGGCGCGGGGTGTCGTGACGCACTCTTCCGGCAATCACGCTGCGGCGCTCGCGCTGGCGGCGAGGCTCCGCGGAACGACGGCCCGCATCGTGATGCCCAACAACGCACCCGAGGTGAAGAAGGCCGCCGTCGCGGGCTACGGCGGCACGATTACGTTCTGCGAGCCGACCCTCGCCGCGCGCGAGAGCACTACGGCGCGCATCATCGACGAAACGGGCGCGGAGCTTGTGCATCCGTACAACGACTATCGCGTAATCGCCGGCCAAGCGACCGCCGCGCTTGAACTAATCGAAGACGGGCCGGACTTGGACGTGATCATGGCGCCGGTCGGGGGCGGCGGACTGCTCGCCGGCACGGCGCTGAGCGCTAACTATCTATCGTCCAAGACGCGCGTGATCGCGGCAGAACCATCCGGCGCGGACGATGCACGGCGCTCGCTCGAAGCGGGCCGCATCATTCCCTCCGAAGCGCCGAAAACAATCGCGGACGGATTATTGACCTCTCTGGGCGACAAGACGTTTCCGATCATTCAGAAATACGTTAGCGCAATCCATACGGTATCGGACGGCGAGATTTCGGCAGCGATGCGGCTGGTGTGGGAACGAATGAAAATCGTGATCGAGCCCTCCGCCGCGGTGCCGTTGGCGTCCGTGCTCGAGCGGAAATTCGACCCAAGCGGACTCCGCATCGGAATCATCCTTTCAGGCGGCAACGTCGACCTTGGACGGCTGCCGTTCTGACCGAGACAGATGGCTACCAGCTCCGCTAACCCGCTGTTGATCACGGTTTCAACGCACCCTATAATCCTTCGCTCGTGTGGGGCCGTAGCTCAGTTTGGGAGAGCGCATGACTGGCAGTCATGAGGTCGAGGGTTCGATCCCCTTCGGCTCCACCATTTATAAGTACCGCTGAAACGCGAACTTTGCGTTACCCGTCAACCTGACGGTGCGGCCATACCCCTTAGGCTCATTCGGACAAGGTGTCCGAACAAGACCTTGGAGGCCGTACCAATGACCGCGTTTCGCACCCCACGCACCCCAAAACTCCGCCGCCATTCTTCCGGCTCGGCATTCGTCGAAATCGCCCGTCGAAAATTGACCCTTCCCGGTGTAATTTCATATACTGTTTCGCTTTGGCCCCGGCGAATTGCTTTCAGGGTATCTCTCCGCCAGGGCTTCTACTTGGTCGTAACTGGACGGATACCCGCGCAAAAGCGTCCACCAACAGAAGGGACAGCCATCACATGGCACGAAAGATCGGACCCAAGCACCGCCTTTGCCGGCGGCTGGGCAAATGCATCTGGGACAGCCCGCGTTGCCCCAGCGTCAAGCGGGGTTTCGCCCCCGGTCAACACGGCGACAACCAGCGAAAAAAGCTGTCGGTGTATGGCCGCCAACTCCAAGAGAAACAAAAAATCCGCACGCACTACGGCCTGCTCGAACGGCAAATGCGTAAGACGTTCAAGGAAGCGCAGCGCATGGGCGGCGTTACCGGCTCGAACCTGCTCATGCTGCTCGAGTCCCGGCTCGACTGCGTGATCTACCGCATGGGCTGGGCCAACAGCATCGCCGGCGCGCGCCAACTCGTCAACCACGGCCACGTGCTCGTCAACGGTAAGAAGGTGACCATCCCGTCGTGTCGCGTGATGCCGCAGGCGGCCGTCGCCATCGCGGAGAAGGGCCGCAAGATTCCGATGATTGCGAACGGCGCGCAAGCGTCACACCACCCGATCCCGGAATTCCTGGATCGTGCGCCAGACTCCTTCGAGGGCCGCATGTCCGCAACGCCGAATCCCGAAACGATTCCGTTCCGCGCCGACATGCTCGCCGTCATCGGGTTCTACTCGCGCTAACACTATCAGTTCCAGTTTAGGCGGGCCGGGCGCGTCCCGGTCCGCCTTTTTTGTGTCTGGCATAGGCGTTTTCGTCATGGCTTTCACGGTTGAACAGTTCATCAAGACTCGTCCGTACCTTTATCATGTGAGTGTGAAGGTGAACCTAACTCTCATTCGCGAGCACAAATTCTTGTGGTGTGCCGAGGAACTCACTCGACGTGGAAATCGGCCCAGCCTTTCCAGCGCCAAGCGGCCCGATGATGTGTATGTCGATGTTGATGGAACGAAAGTTTGTATACGTGATCAGGCCCCGCTGCACCAGGGCAACATAGAATTTGAAAGTGGCTGGACTTTCGGCAATGTGTTGCAGGACTTGAATTCGCGTGTGTACTTTTGGTCGGGCACAACTAAAGGTCCAACCGAATACGGTCGGCGATACCTCGCACGCTATCGATTGAAGCAACCCGTCATCCTGCGAATCCGTACCTCGGACGCGTTCGCTGTTAATTCGCCACCCGAGTTTTGCAAGTACAACTCCGGATCGCCGCGGTGCAGTGGTGGACGGAAGGGCCCACGGGGGCCAAACACTTTCTTGCGGCGCGAAGCGTGTCCATTCACCAGCGGTAAAGTGGTCGAAGTGACGTTTCGGGCTCAGATGAAGCTACCGAACGCCGTCGAGATCGCGGAGAGTTACGCGGGGCCTTGGGCCGACATCGACGAACTCCGGAGTTGATGTCCCTTTCTGCCCGCAACAGCCCCTGGCAAAAGTCGCCCCACGACACTACGACGCCGCGCCCCGCCACATCCGCCCTGAGCCTGTCGAAGCGCGCCGCTCCGTTCGCCCTGAGCTTGTCGAAGGGTGCTATCGAAGGGCCACCTATTTTCGTGCTTCGAGCATCGATTGAAACCATACGCGCGTTATGTGAAAATATATACAGTATATCGGGTTTTGAAACGATGGAGGGCACGTCGCGTGAAGCGTGAACTCATATCCAAGCTGCACGGCGATTTCGAGCAACTGGTTCAGCGCGAGCAGGAGTCGGGAGTCGAGTTTTGGCTCGCACGCGACCTGCAACACCTCCTTGAATACGCTCGATGGGAGAATTTTTCTAAAGTCATCGAGAAGGCCAGAAGTGCTTGCGAGAATGCAGGTTACAGCACCGCCGACCATTTTCTTGATGTCACGAAAATGGTCGATATCGGTTCCGGTGCCCAGCGTCCTATCGAGGACATCGCGCTCACCCGGTACGCGTGCTACCTCATCGCCCAGAACGGCGATCCCGCCAAGCCCGTCATCGCCTTTGCCCAGACCTACTTCGCGGTCCAGACCCGCAAGCAGGAAATCATCGAAAAGCGTCTCGCCGAGGTCGAGCGCCTGTCCGCGCGCAAAAAACTCACTGCGTCTGAGATAGAACTTTCAGGCATCATCTATGAACGCGTCGGCGACGAGCGGGCCTTCGGCCGCATTCGAAGCAAGGGCGATATGGCGCTGTTTGGCGGACTGACAACGCAAGACATGAAGGACCGCCTCAGCGTTCCGAAGGGCCGCCCGCTCGCGGATTTCCTGCCCACCATCACCATCAAGGCCAAAGACTTCGCGAACGAGATCACCAACTTCAACATCAAGCGCGACGACTTGCGGACCGATCCCACCATCTCCGCCGAGCACGTGCGCAACAACACCGATGTTCGCAACTTGCTACACAAGCGAAGCATTGTCCCGGAAGAACTCCCCGCAGCGGAAGACACTCGGAAAATCGAACGCAGGCTCGCTTCGGAGGACAAGAAACTGCCCCAAGAAGCGAAAAAGCTTGAATGGCATGACAACGAAGTAGATGACGACTGATCGGTGATAGGCCTCGAATGACGTCGAAGCGCGGAAGCTGGAACCTCCCGCTGCTTTTGCAGGGTTGTGTCCTGTCTAAAGCAACTCCGCGATTTGGACGGCGTTGTAGGCCGCGCCTTTGAGAAGGTTATCAGAGACGATCCACATTTCGAGCGCGCTCGGGTGCGATAGGTCTTCGCGGATGCGGCCGACGAATGTCAGGCCGCTGCCGACGGCGTCGATCGCCAGCGGATAAATCTGCTTTGCGGGATCGTCGCGCACTTCGACGCCCGGCGCTTTACGGAGCAGTTCGCGCGCTTGATCCGCGGTGAGCTTGCGTTCGGTCTCGACGTTGACGGACTCGCTGTGGCCAGTGTGGACCGGTACGCGCACGGTCGTCGCGGTCACGCGGATGGACTGGTCGCCAAGGATTTTCTTGGTCTCGTTGACCATCTTCATTTCTTCGGTGCTGTAGCCGTTGTCGTCGAAAGCGTCGCTCTGCGGGATTTGGGGGATACAGTTGAACGCGATCTGATACGGGAACACGTTCGGGGCGGCGGGCTTGCCATCGAGCACGGCGCGGGTCTGGCGCTCGAGTTCATCGAGCGCGGCCTTGCCCGCGCCCGAGACGGCCTGGTACGTCGACACGACCACGCGCATGATCTTGGCCGCGTCGTGCAGCGGTTTGAGGACAACCACCATCTGGATGGTCGAGCAGTTCGGATTTGCGATGATGCCCTCGTGCCATTTGATGTCGGCCGCGTTCACCTCCGGCACCACGAGCGGCACCTTCGGATCCATGCGCCAGGCGCTCGAATTGTCGATGACGACGCAGCCGTCCTTTGCCGCGAAGGGGGCGAACTTTTTGCTTGTCGATCCGCCCGCGCTGAACAGGGCAACTTCGACGCCCTTGAACGAATCCTCGCGCAGGACCTCGACGGGAATTTCTTCGCCGCGAAACGTCATCCGTCTGCCCTTCGAGCGTTCCGAAGCCAGGAGCCTGAGCTCCTTGACGTCGTAGTTGCGCGCTTCGAGCGTTCGCAGCATGCATTGGCCGACGACGCCGGTCGCCCCGGCTACGGCCACAACCTTACCCGACATTGCTGAGAGTCCTCCCTCGAATCAATGCGCTATGCGCATCAGCCGAACATAAAAGAAGGGCCGGCGCGAAACCGGCCCAGCGGTAAACCAAAAAATCTGATCGGTGCTACTTCGAAGCGGCGTCGATGGCCGCAGCCAAGTCGGCCTTGCGGGTCACGCCTATGAACTGCTTGGCGACCTGTCCGTCTTTCATGACCAACAAGGTGGGAATGCTGCCCACGTTGTAGCGGACCGCCAAGTCGCTTTCGTCGTCTACGTTGATTTTGCCGACCTTCGCCTTGCCCGCGTATTCGCCCGCGAGCTCATCGACGAGCGGAGCAATCATTTTGCATGGGCCGCACCATTCCGCCCAGAAATCCACGAGCGTGACGCCCTCGTTCACCGTAGCGTCGAAATTGGCCGTCGTTAGCTGCAATGCCTTACCCATGATTCTCGCTCCTTTAGTCCAAGCGCCCTTGGCGAACTGCAACCAGCCCCAGGGCGTATCCAACGTAAACCGACTAAGTATAACGAATATTCCGGGGGTGGGGAAACTTGGCGTCGATACGGTGGAGGTCTCGTAGCGCTAAAAGCTAGACTTCGCGTGTCCAATGCGTTTCTACATGTGACTTGGCTCTGATTACGGACGTACCTATGAAGCCCGAAGAAGCGGTAGAGGAAGTCCCGTTTGACTCCGCGATTGATTTGGTCAACTACCTGCGTCCGAGCAATCCGGTTTGGGGAGCAGACCGCGATAATCCGTGGGTATTCCGCGGCCACAGGGATGCGGAATGGGAACTCAAACCTTGCGCATGGCGCAAGGACGGCGAGTACCGGTTAAAACCTGTCTCGGATTTTTTTGATAGTCTGGCAAGAGAAAAGGTCAAGAGACGCCAAGCAACTGGAATAAGCACTTGCGATTCCGAAGTCGAAGTGATTAAGTCGATCGCCGCGCAATTGCACGTGTTGGAGGATTTCGTCTCGCTGGCAAACGAGATAGGAATCGGAGAAGGCCTAAACCCATTTTGTCCAACCGCCCGAGGTTTTCTTGGCCACACTAACCTTCGCTATGACTTCCAGAGGAAAGAGGAAACCGCGTTCGCCCAACACCACGGCATTCCGACATTTCTGCTTGACTGGACCCACGATCCATTTACTGCGACGTTTTTTGCCGCAGCGGGGGATCAAACCACGGACCAAACCACGGCGCAAAGCATCGCGATTTGGGCATACGATACTCGAGTCGATATGGGCCACATCGGGATTAGTCGATACGAGCCGTCCGGTGCGTTGACTCGATATGCGCACGCTCAACGCAGTGTGTTTCTATACCATGAAAAAGGTGTGGATTGGAGAATGTCCAAAGGATGCTGGCCCTCGATCTTGAACGCACTACAGGAAGAGGGGGTATCGCGGTTCGAAAGGCAGCCGTTTAGAAAGGTTACGCTACCACGCGATCAGTGCAACGCTCTTCTCAGAATTCTATGGCGCGAACGGAAGACGCTTGCCCACTTGATGCCGTCGCCGGACAACGTGGCTAAGACCGTTATGAAATCTGGCGCGGCACTGTTATCGAACCAGGACAGTGATCCTTGAACATGCCTTCGCAGGAATGACAGAGGTAGCGCAAACTAATTTGCGATCGTGATGAGCTACGGTGGAAGATGAACGCATGACGATTACGAAACAGATTGTTGCCGAGCGGCTTGCGGCATACATTCACCACGAGTTGTCTATCGGCGAACTGGTGGATTGGGCGGAACGGGCGATGATGGACGGTGAATTCGAGACGAATGACGTGGCCGAGTTGGCGGCGGTCGTCGCCCGGCTGGGCGTCGCGGACGCGCGCGCATTCGGGCTGACCTGGGAAGATTGCGAAGACCTGCTCCGCCGCGTGGGATACCAGGCCCGAGTAGAAATAGTTTCCGCATAACGCCGCATTCGCGCGACGTCAATTGGCGGTCGCCTCGACAACGCCTAACATCTGTCGCGTACACTACTCAGCGAGCGGCCTGCGGCATGTCGCTAGGCACGCTTCCTTCAACCTCCACGAAGTGAATCTGATGAAACGAATTGGTGTATTGACCAGCGGCGGCGATTCGCCCGGCATGAATGCGGCGATCCGCGCCGTGACGCGGGCCGCCATTTACCACGGCCTCGAAGTCGTCGGTATTGAGCGTGGGTACCAGGGTCTCGTCGACTCGATGTTGCGGCCGCTGTACCTGCGGTCGGTCTCGGGGATTATCAATCGCGGCGGCACGATACTTCGGACCGCGCGCTGCCAAGAGTTCTACGAAATCGACGGGCGCGAAGCCGCCGCGAAAACCTTGGACGAAGAGCGCATCGATGGCCTCGTGGTTATCGGCGGCGACGGGTCCTATCGCGGCGCGGAGGCGCTCGAGCAGGAACACGGCTCGCGCTGTATCGGGCTGCCGGGCACTATCGACAATGACATCGGCGGCACCGACTACACCATCGGTTTTGACACGGCGCTGAACACGGCCATCGAGGCCATCGACCGCATCCGCGATACGGCGGGTTCGCACGAGCGCGTGTTTTTCGTCGAGGTGATGGGGCGCGGCAGCGGCTACATCGCAATCATGAGCGCGATTGCGGGCGGCGCGGAACACGTCCTGGTGCCGGAAACGCCCACGAGCATCGAGACCCTAATTGCACGCATCAAACAAGGACAAGAAACGGGCAAGACGTCGCACATCATCGTCGTCGCCGAGGGAGACGAAGCCGGCGGGGCGATGGAGATCGCGCGCAAAGTCGAGGCCGGATCGGACATTCGAGGCACGCGCGTCACCGTGATCGGCCACTTGCAGCGCGGCGGCGGCCCGACGGCATTCGACCGCATCCTCGCTAGCCGAATGGGCGTGTTCGCGGTCGAGACACTCCTCGCCGGCGAAGCGGGCAAAATGGTGGGCATTCGCGGCGGGCAGCTCGTCCTCAAACCCTTCTCTGCGGCACATGAAGAATCAGCGCGTTTCGACCCAGGCTTGAGCAAGATTGCCGAGATCCTGTCGATTTGAACTGCAGACCGGAAATACGCCAAGCATTGTCTAGGCCTCGTCCTGCACGCGGCAGCGTGGACTGCGGTAGTTCTGCTAAGGTCTCGATAGAAGCTCGCTTTGTTGAAAGTCATTGTTCCTCGGCATCGGCGGGGCTGCGGTAATAGAATTGACTGCGGCGATTAGCTCGCTCTGTTGCTCCTTTTGCCACTCGTGATCAAAGACACACTTCCTCAACTCGACGTTGTTTCGAGGATTGCCGCCCTTACGCCCGCCAAGCGCCGCGGGGGCGTCGAGGTTGTCGGGCCGTGGGGATCGGGCAAGGCGCTCGTCGCCGTTCAAACGGCCCAGGCCCTGGGCGCGTCGCTGTTGTACATCACGCACGGGCGCATCGACGCCGAATCCGCCTTCGAAGACCTGTGCTCCTTCACCGATCCGGAGCAATGCACGCTGCTGCCCGCGTGGGAAGTGCTCCCGACGGACGCGATGAAGCCCGCGGACGACGTCGTCGCCGAACGAATGAACGCACTCGAACGCATCGGCCTTGCGCGCGAGCGCGGTGGACCCGTCTTCGCGTCGCTGTCCGTGCGCGCGCTGTTGCAACGCGTGCTGGATCGCAAGGAACTGCTGCGCGACACGCTTACGCTCCGCGCGGGCGAGGAGTACGACCTCGAGGACATCGTCGCCCGGCTCGTCAAACTCGGCTACGAGCGCGAACTGATGGTCGAGCAGCGCGGCCAACTTTCCGTGCGCGGCGGCATCTTCGACGTGTTCCCGATATCGAGCGAGTTGCCGTATCGCATCGAGTTTTTTGGCGACGAGATTGAATCGATTCGCCGGTTTGAACCGGAAACGCAACGCAGCGTCGATACGCGCGCGGAAATCCAAATTCTCCCACGCTCAGAGAAGCGCCTGCTCGAGGCGCAGGGCCATGACCCGCGCGCGCTGTCGTCCATCATTGATTACTTCCCCGAAAACACGATCTTCGCAGTTGACGAACCGCTCGCCATTATGGAAGAGGCCGAACGACTCGAAGCGCAATTCGCGAGCACGTCGTTCATGATGACCTGGGACGAAGCGACTAGCCACGCGCGTGGCCTTTTCCACCTCTCGCTCGCCCAAATCGCGCACGACCCGCGCGAGGGCGCGCTCCGCATGACCGCGCCGATGCTCTCGATGTCGAGTTGGCGCGACCGGCAGGACGGCTTCTGGGACCAACTCACGGAATGGGACCAGGCTGGCTACGCCGTCCAACTCTATTGCAACAACCCCGGCGAACGGCGACGACTGCTCGAGATTCTCGAAGAGCGCGGCTACCGCCCCGGCAAGGACGCCTTCGACCTTCGCATCGGCATCGGCCAGTTGCGCGCCGGGTTCGCCTCGCCGAAGGACAAGTTCGCCGTGCTGAGCGAGCGCGAAATTTTCGGACGAAAATACGTCCGCCGCAAACGCCGCCGCTTTTCCGCGGGCGCCGCCATCACGGCCTTCAGCGACCTCAAGGCCGGCGACTACATCGTCCACATGGACCACGGCGTTGGGCGCTATCTCGGCCTCAGACGTTTCCAGGATCGCGCGGGCGATTTCCTCGGCGTCCAATACGCGGGCGGCGACATCATGTACCTGCCCGTCACGCACGTGGACCTCGTGCAGAAATACGTGGGCGGCGACGGCGTCGTACCGAAGATCGACCGGCTCGGCGGCGCGTCCTGGGCCAAGACCAAGGGCCGCGTCAAGAAGGCCGTCAAGGAAATGACGGAGGAGCTGCTGCGACTATACGCCGCACGCGAAACACAGGAGGGCCAAGCCTTCAGCCCCGATACGCATTGGCAACGCGAATTCGAGGACGCCTTCGAGTACGACGAGACGCCCGACCAGATCCGAGCCATCCTGGACGTGAAGGCCGACATGCAATCGCCCAAACCGATGGAACGCCTCATCTGCGGCGACGTCGGCTACGGCAAAACCGAAGTCGCCATGCGCGCGGCGTTCAAGGCGGTGATGGACGGGTTCCAAGTCGCAGTGCTTGTGCCCACCACGATCCTCGCCGAGCAGCACTACAACACGTTTCGCGAGCGCCTCGCCGATTTCCCGGTCAAGGTTGAGATGCTCAGCCGCTTCCGCTCGCCAAAGCAGCAAGGCGAGATCGTCCGCAAGTTGCGCGACGGCGAACTCGATATCGTCATCGGCACGCACCGCCTCACGTCCGGCGACGTCAAATTCCACAACCTCGGCCTCATCGTTCTCGACGAGGAACAACGGTTCGGCGTCAAACACAAGGAACGGCTCAAGCATCTCAAGACCAACGTGGACGTGCTCTCGCTTTCCGCGACGCCCATCCCGCGCACGATGCACATGGCGCTCATGGGCGTGCGCGACATGAGCGTCATCAACACCGCGCCGAACGACCGCCTGCCGATTCACACGTGCATCGAAGTGTTTGACGAACAACTCATCGCCGAAGCGATCGCGCGCGAACTTGCCCGCGAAGGCCAGGTCTTCTACCTGCACAACCGCGTGCAGACCATTGCGAGCGTGGCCACCGTGGTCAAGAAGCTCGTGCCACGGGCCCGCGTCGGCATCGGCCACGGCCAGATGCACGAAGACGAACTCGAGGAGGTCATGGCGCGATTCATCCGCGGCGAACTCGATGTGCTCGTCTGCACGACGATCATCGGCTCGGGCCTCGACATTCCCAACGCGAACACGATCATCGTCGATCGCGCGGACACGTTTGGCCTCTCCGAACTCTACCAACTGCGCGGGCGCGTCGGCCGCTACAAACATCGCGCCTTCGCCTATCTGCTCGTGCCCGGCGATCGCGCGCTCACCGAAGACGCGCAAAAAAGGCTCAAGGCCCTCGAGGAATTCAGCACGCTCGGCGCGGGGTTCCGCATCGCCATGCGCGACCTCGAAATCCGCGGCGCGGGAAACATGCTCGGCCATCAACAGAGCGGCCACATCGCCGCCGTCGGCTACGACACCTACAGCCAGCTCATCGAGGAGGCCGTCGCCGAACTCAAGGGCGCGCCCGTCCGTACGCTAAATCTTCCGCTGTTCGACGGTACGGTGGACGGCTTCATCCCCGACGCCTACATCGAGTCCGAGCCGCAGAAAATCACCGTCTACAAACGCATCGCCAATCTAAAATCCATCGAGGAAATCGACGAAATGGCCGGCGAACTCAAAGACCGCTTCGGCCCGCCGCCCGGTCCCGTCAAACGCCTGCTCGACGTCATGCGCGTGCGTGCGTTGGCCGCGGAGATTGGCGCGAAACGCGTCCGCGCCGGAAAAGACGCCATCGTAATCGAACTCAGCGACTCGACCCTCATCCGCCGCGAAAACCAACCCAAACTTCGCCAACAACTCGGCCCCCGCGCCGATTTCGCATGGGGCGCCGCGCCGGCAATTACTTACGGATCGAACGGCACGGACGACGTGCTGGGCGTGTCGCTGTCTGTATTGACGCGACTGCTCGAACCGTAAGTTGGCTCCAATTTCACCGATAGGATCGCGTCTTCAGAATGCCGGATGCGGTATAGTATGACAATCCAAAATCTATGTGCCTCGGAAACACCGCTATGTACCAATCGCTGAGCATTAATCACCTGCGAGGAATTCGCGAGCTTACTCTTAAACCATTGCAGCGGATTTCACTGATTACCGGGCGCAATGGCTGTGGAAAAACCACTATTCTAGAAGCGATGTTTTTGATTGTGGGTCACCACAATCCTCAGATTCCGTTCAGCGTCGGTGGCTGGCGTGGAATGTTAGAAGAATCCGCAGAGGAGACCGTTTCCTGGTTGTTCGGGTCAAAAGAAACTGCGGCCCCAATTGAGATTAGCGTTGAACGGGAGGGTATCTCCTTCGCGTTGTCCGTAACGTTTCTATCGCCGGAACAAATGAAAGACGAAAAAATCTATCTTGTAGACCCTGTTTCCGGCGAACAGAGTACAACTGAAATTGGTCAAGTGCCCGGAATCAAAATGATCCTAAAGAAAGGCGATGTGGCCCTCTCAGAGTCGGGATTGATACTACTTCGAGACGGCCCAGCCATTGGCGCATCCGCTCCCCAGCTTGGGTATGCCTCATTCATCAACGCGTTCACCACAACGACGAAGGACAATCCCAAGCGATTCAGTCGTTGCCGTGAACGTGGCCAAGTCGAGAAAATAATAGAATCTTTGCAGATAATTGAAAAGCGGCTTACCAACCTGGTGATCCACGTCTCGACGAGCGGGAAAACAGGCATTTATGCCGATGTGCAGGGTTCTCTGATTCCGATGCCCCTTCTCGGGCAAGGCGCAAGCCGCCTACTTTCCATTGTATTGGCCATTTTCGATGCGGAGAATGGTGTCGTATTAGTCGATGAGATTGAAAACGGGTTTCATCACTCGGCGATCGAGAAGATTTGGGAAGCGATTGATGCCGCATCGAAAGGCGCGAACGTACAGGTCATGGCGACCACTCACAGTCTAGAATGTATCGACGCTGCGCATCGCCACTTCGAGAAATCGGGAAACTACGATTTCGGATTGCATCGCCTCGATGCCTCCAACGGGCTGATCAAAGACGTTGTATACCGGGAAGAAATCCTTGAGGCTGCTATTTCCGGCGGAATCGAGGTTCGTTAGTGGCCAGTTCCACCACGAAGATTGAAATCAAGTCGCCATGTCTCATTTTGGTCGAAGGACAAGATGATAAGCGCTTCATTTCACAGAACCTTAGGTTTGTTAATATTGATGAGGGCAGGTGCCAAGTAGAACCCATTGGAGGCAAAGACAGTTTGCGAAATAGGCTTGAAGCCTTGGTGATCTCGCCCGAGTTCGTTACTGTTGAACGCCTGGCACTACTGCGCGATGCCGATACGAATGCAGAGTCAGCATTTCAAAGTTGTGCTGGTGCGATTCGAGCCGCGCAACTAGATCCTCCGAACTCCATTGGCGCATTCTCCGAGGGCACTCCCCGCGTCGGTGTCTTCATACTTCCCGGTTATTCGAGAAGCGGAGAGTTAGAGGATCTGTTGCTTGACTCGATCGAGGGCTGCAAGAGGACCGGCCTTGCGCAGGAGTATTTGTCACGCGTGAAGAGCGCGGGCCTCCCAACTGACAAAGACTCGAAAGCGGTGGTGTACTCATACTTGGCGTGCCAGGAACGATCAGGACTCCGGATCGGCGAGGCGACCGAGAAGGGGTATTTCCCACTCAATTCGCCAGCTTTTCGGCCGTTGCAAGACTTCTTGAAAGAGTTCGCTTCCGGTACGTAATGCGAACGAGCGTGCTTCGTCAACTTATCTGCCGTGAGTTACCGCCGCGTCAGCTTCCGCACGACGTTGTTCTGGTGATCGGCGAAGTACACGTTTCCCTCCGCGTCGACGTCGAGGATGTCGGGGATGAATATTTTTGCTTCCTCGGCGGGGCCGCCGTCGCCCGTCCAGCCGATTTTCCCAACGCCCGCCACGGTGTGCAGCAGACCGTCAGCCGTGACAACGCGCACGCGGTTGTTGACCTGATCGGAAATGAAGACATTGCCGTCGCGGTCCACATCGACCCCCGTCGGCTCGCCGAGGTTGGCCGTAGTCGCGGGCAGGCCGTCGCCGTTGAAACGCTTTTCGCCGGTGCCGGCGATGGTCGTAACGATTCCGTCCGTCGAAATTTTGCGAATGCGGTGGTTGTTGAAGTCGGCAACGAAAAGATTGCCTGATGCGTCGCGCGCGATCGCCGATCCGCCGGTCATCGTGGCCTGTGTTGCGGGTCCGCCGTCGCCGCTAAATCCCTCTTCACCCGTGAAGTCAATCGTAGTGACGATGCCCTTCGCGTCAATCTTGCGGACGCGTCGGTTTCCCGAATCGGCGATGTACAGGTTTCCAGCGTCGTCCGCGACCATATGATTTGCCGAATTGAAATGCGCCGCGCTCGCCGGCCCGCCGTCACCGTCGAACGCGCGCCTCCCGTCGCCGGAAAGCAGCCGCCCAGTTCCGTCCGCACCGACTTTGAACAGTTTATTGTGCCCGCGGCTGAACACGTACAGGTTGTCGCTGGGATCCACCGCGATCCCGTACGCGCTGACGATATTCGTCTCGAGTGCGGGCAATTCCTCGTGCTGCATCCCCGTTTCGCCGGTGCCCATGACCGTGCGAATCACACCGTCGCGCCCCACGACCCGAACGCGTGAGTTGTTGTTGTCGGCGATGTAGACCTCGCCCTTGCTGCTCACCGCCACCGCGGTGGGGTGATCGAGTTGCGCCGCGGTCGCGGGGCCGCCGTCGCCGCTGAATCCAGGCGTGTGGTTTCCGGCAATGGTGTTGATGATGAACCGCGGCGGTTCGGCGTGAATTGTGGCAGCACAGACAATCAGTGCCGTTGCGGCCAGTTTGGATGCGAAATTACGGAACATGAAGTCCCTCCGTTCAATCTAATCGTTGATTTCCCGGAGGATTAGACGACGGCAACTGTGCCGCGGTTTGACCTGTACCGCAGAAAATCGACTGATAATATTCAGACGAGCGGTAACGTGTTCGCCTAATTCATACCGACGACAAAGCTCACCGTCGTCGTTCCGCTGCAACATTCGCACGCCGCGCCCACCGGATATCCCACACCCATAAGCCCGCGCCTTCGCAACCTTTCTTCCTCCTCGAACGTCTTTATCAACAATTGGGTTAAATTCCCAAGTGCAACACCTGCAAGTCGGAGGGGTAGTCCCTGGCACGCGCATCTAGTCTGACATCGATTCGTAGCGTGGCGATCAGCGCCGCGTTCTTTCTCGTGATGAATTCCGTCGCGAATTCCGAACTTCTTGTCTTTCGTAAAGTCACCGTATTGCCCATGACGGGCAAAGGCCCGCTCGAACGACAGACCGTCGTTGTAGACGCGGACCGAATCGTCGCGATTGGGCCCAGCAACGACGTTGTCGTACCGGACAACGCGCGGATCGTTGAGGCCGCCGGGAAATTCCTTATCCCAGGTCTCTTTGACATGCACGTCCATCTCTCGAAGATTGGCGAAACGGCGTTGCCGCTTTTCACAGCCAATGGCGTCAGCAGCGTCCGAGACATGGGAAGCGATTTTGACGAAGTTTCAATGTGGCGCGGGGAGATTGAAGCGGGTGCGCGGGTCGGTCCGCGCATAAAGACACCCGGCCCCATTTTCGAAAGCGCGACGAGCGTCCAGCGCATGAAGAACGAACGCGTCGTCGAGCCCGTGGAACGCACCCGCGTGCCCGTCCCCGACGCGGAATCGGCGCCGCGAATCGTCGAGGCGCTGGCGGCCCGCCGTGTGGACTTTATAAAAATCCGGACCTTTGCCTCGAAGGACGTGTATTTTGCCGTCGCTGAGACGGCGAAGCGCCTCGGCCTGCCGCTGGTGGGCCACGCCGACCATCTGACTTCGGACGACCTTTTCCGCGCGGGCCACCTGAGCGTCGAGCATGCGCCCCTGCCCCGGTTTGTCGCGACGACGGACGAAGAACGTAAAGCGCTTTTTGAACGGTTCAAAAGCAGAGGAATCGTGTTCGTCCCCACGCTCGTCAACGCGACGGAGTCATTCCTGGTGCCGGCGGACCGGGCAGAGGCCATCGTGAACGACCCCGAGGGCCGCATCGACTTCCGGCGGAAGTACGTCTCCGAGCACTTGTTGGCGGACTGGCGCGAGCAGGTCGGGGAACGGCGAGGCCCGATTCCGGACGCGCTCCGCAGGCTGTTCGAGGACGCTCAACGCAAACTCCGTGAATTGCACGAAGCGGGCGTGCGCATCCTGCCGGGAACGGACGCGGCCGTCCTCCTCAATTATCCGGGTTTCATGCTGCACATCGAACTCCAGCGTTTCGTCGAACTGCTGGGAATGACGCCGGAAGAGGCGCTTCTCAGCGCGACCCGATATTCGGCCGAATTTCTCGGCGTCGACGATGAAGTGGGCACGATCGAGGTCGGAAAGCGGGCCGATTTGGTCCTTCTCGACGCGAATCCCCTCGAAGAAATCTCCCGTACGAACCATATTAACGCCGTCGTGTCTCGGGGCCGGTTCTATGACAAGCAGGGAATCGAAGAACTCTTGAAGGGCGTCGAGGAAGCCGTTAAGCAATAGGCCGTTGATTCGATTCTCTGCGTGGGCCTCCGATGGGTCATCCTCATTCTCGTCCTGTTGTACGACGGCAACAGGGCTGCGGTTTGACCTGCACCGCAGGAACTTGAGCGAAATGTTTGGACGAACGGAAACGTTTCGGCCTAATTCATGCCGACGACAAAGCTCACCGTGGTCGTGCCGCTGCCGCCGATGTTGAGCGTCGATACGTTCTTCGCACCCTCGACTTGATAGCCGTCAGCCGCGCCGGTCACCTGCTTCGTCGCGTCGAGCAGCATGCGCACGCCGCTCGCGCCCACGGGATGCCCCACACCCATGAGTCCGCCGCTCGGGTTGATTGGCGTTTCGCCGCCGAGGTCGATCACGCCGTCCTCGATGGCCTTCCAACTCTCGCCTGGCGCGGTCAAGCCGAAATGATCGATGGCCATATATTCCGTCGGCGTAAAGCAATCGTGCGTTTCGATCGCATTGACCGCCTCCACACCGGGCATGCCCGCGCGCGCAAACGCCGCCAGGATCGCCTCGCGCACGTGCGGCAGGATGTACGGATTGTCCTTGCTCTCTTGCATCTTGTCGCCGAAAAGGATCGGCGCGGTCGTGTGGCCCCAGCCCTTGATGCGCGGCAGGCCGCCGAGCGATTTCCCGTTGCGCTCGGCCCAATGTTGCGCGAATTCCTCGGAAGCGAGAAACACGCACGCGCCGCCGTCAGTGACTTGGCTGCAATCCTGGCGGCGGATGCACCCCGCGATGACGGGATTATGCTCGTCGTTCTCGGTGAAGCTCTCGTCGGTCAACGTCCACGTGCGCGTTTGCGCGTTCGGATTGCGACGCGCGTTATCGAAATTCACCTTCGCGATGTGCGCCAGATGCTCCCGCTTGAGCCCGTAACGTTTCTCGTATTCATCGCCCAATTTGCCGAACAGATCCGGGAACGGGAACTCGACGCCCTGGCATTCGCGGTCGAACCACGCGGCTACGCCGAGGTGTTGCGCCGTTTCCTTACCGGAACGGTTCCGCTGCATTTCAACGCCGAGCACGCACGCAACGTCGTAACGGCCGGCTTCGATTTCGGCCATCGCCGCCAACGTTGCGATGCTGCCGGAAGCGCAGGCCGCTTCGTGCCGAGCCGTCGGGAGGCCGCGAAACACCGGGTCGCACTCCAGGAAAAACGCCCCGAGGTGCCCCTGCATGCACTGCAATTCGCCCATGAAGTTCCCCACGTGCGCAACGTCGATCTCATGCGGCTCGATCTTCGCCGATTCCAGCCCGCCGCGCACCGTGTCCTTGAAAATATCGACGAGTTCCTTGCCGGCTTTCGTGTAGTTCACCGCGTAATCGGTCTGATGGCCGCCGAGAATGAAAACGGTTTTGCTCATTACTGCGTTCCTTATTCCGGTTTTTGCGCCGCGAGTTCCTGGGCCGACACCCAGCACGTATGGTAGCCGATGGGCACGCGCTGCGGAATCACGACGCGCGCCACCGGCCCGGCGGTGATGTCCCGCGCATCAAGCACGACGAGTTCCGAAGCGTCGCGCGGCTCGTCATAGACGAACGTCACGAGATAGCCGTCGTCCTCGGACCTCTGGTTCGGCCTCGGCGCGAACGCCGCTTCGCCGGCCCAAACGCCCACCCCAAAATCATGCGTCTGCGAGCCGCCCTTTTCGAGGTCGTACTTGATCAGGCCGTCGAACAGTAGTTCCGATTCCCCGGCGATGCGCGGGTTGTAGCTGTACCGTTGCCGGAGGCCGAGGCTCGTGTCGTTCGTCCGCGGAAATTCGGAGGGCACATCGTCCAAAATTTCCTCGCGGCATAGCCCCGTCTTCAGGTTGAACCGCCACCGGCAGAGATAGGGATCCAAATAGAGGAACGACAACTGCGGCACCGTGTCCTTGCGAAGTTCCACGTCCGGCGCGGGATTGTTGATGCGGCAGCCGATGAGCACTACTTCGTCGCCCTCTTCGTATGCGTTGATCGTGTGGTACATGAAGAACGGCGCGGTCTCGAACCATTGCACGTTGTCGCCGTGCGCGTGCCGCGGGATGATGCCGACCCGCGCGGGCGTGTGCTCGTCGAACACGACCTTGACCTTGCCGCGCATCAGCGCCTCCATGTCCCAGTGGAACGGCATGTCGAACAGCAGCGTGTAGTTCGGCGTGATCGCGATGTCGTGCTGAAGCCGCGCGCAGGGCAACTCGATCGGCGTTTGGTGCACCACCTCGCCGGTCCTCGACACGACCCCGTACGTCATGAACGGCGGCACAATCGAAAAATCGAAGAACATCATCTCGCCGGTGCGCGGATCGATCTTCGGATGCGACGCGATTCCTCGCGCGAGGTTCCCGCAGAAGTCGAACGCGCCCAACGTCTCGAGGTCCGGCAGCCGCACCTTGTGCGCTTTCCCGCCGAGCCACCACAGCGCAAGCAGCTTGCCGTCGTGGTAGACGAGGTCCGTGTTCGCGGTGTTCTTGAACGGCATCTCGCCGAGTTCGAAATTCGGCCGCTCCATAATTCCGGTGTACATCGCCTCGCCCGCGCTCAGCTCCCGCTTGTAGCCGTCCGTGCGCACGTAGCGGTTGCGGTATGCCGCGCAGCCATCGCGAAACTGCACCGAGTGGATCATCCCGTCGCCGTCGAACCAGTGATACCGTCCCTTCGGCTTGTGCTTCGGGTTGCTGCTGTTGCGCAGGAAGATGCCCTCGAGGTCGGCGGGCAACTCGCCGATCACGCGGCATTGCTCGACGGCTATTTCATCATCGATCGGCGCGAACTTTCCCTGATAGTACGGGTTCTCATCCGCAATCGCCGCCGCCCCAACGCCCTTCATCACTGGTTTCATCGACCGCCCCTTCCGATACCCGCAAAGCAGCAGTATAGCGTGAAGATGGACCCTTCGGTAAGATCAACAAATGGCTTGACAGGACTTTCGACATGTGATCGGGGCTCCGAGCGCTCCGCTGGTGCTACACCGCTTCTTCTTCGCCGGATTGGAGCGAGCGGTCGATCGCACTGAGGATGCGTACAGGTTCGAGGAGTTGCTCAGGCGTCAGCGGCCATTCGCCCGTGCGCAGGCACTGCATGAACCGTTTCATCCCCTCGTAATACGAATCCGAACCGTCGATGACGTGGTTCTCCCAGCCGCGCTCGCCGAACACCGTCATCGTGAAGTCCGCCTTCGTCGCGCCCACCAAGTTCAACGAAACGTGCGCGCCGTTCTTGAACTTGCACGCGGCGACAATGTTGCGGCCGTATTCCGAGGCCCACACGCGCTCGCAGCCGAAGCCCCACGTCGCGTTCATCAACTCGACCGAATGGATGCCGTAGAAAAACACGCCGCAATACTCGCTGTTCCGGTCCGCCGGGCCGGACACGGACCCGCCCAGCGGCGTGCCCGATTTCTCGCGGAACGCGTTGAGAAACTTCGTCGTCGCGCTGGCGTAGGGCAGCGTCGAGAAGGACGTCAGGCCGACCTTCGCTTTGCGCGCCGCGTCGATGAGAAGTTGGCCGTCCTCTGCCGAACACGCCAGCGGCTTGTCGATGAACGCGGGAATGCCCGCCTCAATCACCGCGCGCGTCTCCGGCCAGTGCAGAGCGCCATGCCGCGAGACGCTCGCGACCCCATCCACCTTCCCAATCATGTCCTCCGGCTTGGCAACAATATTCGGAATCCGCCCCTTCTCGGCGACTTCCTTCGTCCGCGCCGCGTCCGTCCCATAGATATGCGTGACCTGCACGTCCTCGACGTGGGACCCCTTCTCGCCCCCCTCAACATTCGCCAACCGCGCAAACGCCTCCGCGTGCGAGTTGTCGGAACCAATGATGCCTAATCGAAACATGGCGTTACTTTGCCTCTCTTTGATCATTTAACTCGAAATGTACAAATACTTGATCGTGTTTCGTATATCATAGCGGTACCTTCGAAACGGAGCGATTCTCGTGTCCCGCAATCAATCGTTTGTTGGCAATCTTGTGGTTTCGCTCCTCGGTACTGGCGGGCTCCTCGGTCTTGCGATCCAGACGCTTTTCTATCAGTACCCACAATGGTTCTGGACGATCGTTGTTCTGATTGTGTTGTTCTGGGGTCTGTGGTTTACGACACCGATCATCAGCCTCTACGTCTTTTATAACATCGCGATTGACCTTATGTACCCCCAGTTGGATCGGCAGAGGGGTTCTACGGGGTGGATTGCGCGCTGGAGCGAGTACGTATTTAACCAACTATTCGACGAACACGACCGGCTCATCTATGAGTCGTTCGGCAAGCGGCTAAGAGTAGTAATTGGCCAAGACGATCCGGCTCGACATTCGATTTCCGACTCCAAACCCACTCTGGTTCGCCGTAAGCATCTCATGACAAAGAGATTCTTTCCGAAGTGGTCTTTCGCGATTGTCCTCTTGTTCGAGGATTTGAAGATAAATCGTGTAAAACAACAGTTTCCAACGATCCCTAGATACGAACTAAACGTCGATCTAAGAGACCAATCGTACGGCATCTATAACAACGCGGGGAAGAAGTTTCTCTACAGCACTTTTCGGTCCGACAAAATGAAACCAGGGTTCCGTGCACAGGAAGCTGCCGTCAAAAGTTTCGTGCGTGCAGATGCAAGTAATACGGACGAAGAAATGAATGTCCTTTTAGGGGACGTCCCCATGCGTTGGGCATCTGGTGGAGCAATGCCAATTGTGAAGTGGAAAGGTTCCACTTGGTTTCTGCTGCTCTTTCGGGATATCACCCCGCTGGGTTGGAACATCCCGAACGGGGCGTCCGAGAACAAGGAAGAGTATAAGGATATAGACTTGTTAATGATGAGGGAATTCACCGAAGAAGTCGTCATCTTGAACAAGAGACCGGCTTGGAAAGTTCCCTATTCGAGGCGTGAACAGAAGATGTTTCGGTGGCAGCGGGATGGAAAGCAGGTCGCTGCGGATGCGAAAGAATTTACGCATCGCCATCGCCAGCTAAGGGATAAGCTCGACCGTCTGACGATTCGAGCCGATGAAACAGGGCCATCGCTGAGCCACGTAAGCACGCCATTCTCGCTAAAATTGACCTATCACAACGGTGAGGGAGGGATAAAAGTGGATCAGATAAACGATATCCTGTTTGCCGTCAACCCAGCAGAATTTGGGATCGAGATTGTTCGGCTCGTCAAGTTTGACTTAGGCGACGACGACTACATCATTGATGGAGAGATTTGGGAGGCGGACAATTCCCTGGTTCGACAGCCAATGATGTTGTTGAAGTCCGATTTCATTCTGGAGGAGTATCGAGAGAAGGAGACCTCGGCTTCCGCGGCTTCACATTCGGATTGCGCTGTGAACGATTTTCAAATCGACAATATCCCTGCTGGCCAGTACTTTTTGTTTGACGCGGACGTCGAATCTCGCCGGATGCGTCTGGACTATCTGCGCAACGCGGGACACACGAATTACCCCGAGTATGATCGGATTAGTCGGTGGCTGGATAAATATGGCGCAATGTTTGATACGCTGACGGGATCGAAGGTTGACCTGACTGCTGACGCTCATCATCCATTGACTACTTTTTGTCCCGTGACTTGGAAGTGCTTGGGATTGATATCGGACTTCAAACTGCTTGGGAAATAGAGACAACGCGCGGCATCCAGCCTGCGCCCCTCAAGTTGACGATCTGTTTCCCCCTCGTCCCCTAAATGCACTTGGAACCCAATTATCCGCGAAGCCGGGCTTCGCAGCCTCGAAGCCAGACTACTCCGCCCGCGCCAACTCCCTGCGTAAACACGAATTCCAGCCCCTAAACTCGGCCCTTTTTCAAAAAAATAGGTCAACAGACTTGGACTATATAT
This sequence comes from uncultured Nitrospirales bacterium, assembly GCA_964467615.1. Taxonomy (GTDB): domain Bacteria; phylum Hydrogenedentota; class Hydrogenedentia; order Hydrogenedentales; genus CAYXRK01. Next base: position 83,377 of record CAYXRK010000003.1, read on the forward strand.
ATGGGGAGAGTTGTGTCCGGATCTCCCTGTTCGACGTTCCCACCCGCGCCACCAGGGGTGAACGTCGGAGCGCGTTCCCAAGTTTGGAGTTTTCGAGGACTTTGCGCGGCTTCGGACGGCAATTTCACGGACTTGAACGGAGTTTGAACGACCAAAATCGGACTAAAAAGGAGCATCAACCAATGCTAAGTCCAACCGTATCAACGACCCGACCCGCCAAAAACGCTCCTGTCGGCCCCATTCTCGCCGTAAAAGGATTTCTACGTAAAAAGATTTCTACGGGCACGCCTGGGAACGAGTCGTCCTTGAACAGAAATTACTTGACACACGCCGCAGTTTTGCTCACCAAAAACTCGAAAATGCGGAGAGGGTTGTTTCGGGCATTATCCAGTTGACTCCCTTGTCGTCAAGAAAAGCTT